>NZ_JBITGS010000047.1:0-67185 GCF_044457265.1 Streptomyces sp. NPDC050564
GCCCGCCAGTGGGCGTCCAGGGTGCGCAGTTCCTCATCGGTCAGTACGGTGCTGTCCTGGTGTTCGACCTTGGGCATGGTCACTCCGTAAGTCATCGGGCGGAGGAGGCGGCATGGCCGGCAAGAAGGCGGCGACATTGCCGCTTGCGGCGTACGAGCGGGAGCTGCTGCGTCTGCAGACCGAGCTGGTGAAGCTTCAGGAATGGGTACGGGCCGAGGGCGCCCGGCTCGTGGTGGTCTTCGAGGGACGGGACGCGGCGGGCAAGGGCGGCACGATCAAACGGGTCACGGAACATCTCAACCCGCGGATCGCCCGGACGGTGGCGCTGCCCAAGCCGACCGAGCGCGAGCGCACGCAGTGGTACTCCAGCGGTACGTCGAGCATCTGCCCGCGGCCGGGGAGATCGTGCTGTTCGACCGCAGCTGGTACAACCGGGCCGGTGTCGAGCATGTGATGGGCTTCTGTACCAAGGAGGAGCATCAGCTCTTTCTGCGTCAATGCCCGATCTTCGAGCGGATGCTCGTGGAGGAGGGCATTCTGCTGCGCAAGTACTGGTTCTCGGTGAGCGACGCCGTGCAACAGGACCGGTTCCGGCGCCGTCTGAAGGATCCGACGCGGCGCTGGAAGCTCTCCCCGATGGACCTGGAATCGATCACTCGTTGGGAGGCGTACTCCCGGGCGAAGGACGCGATGCTGATGCACACCGACATCTCGGAGGCCCCGTGGTTCGTCGTCGAGAGCGACGACAAGCGCCGGGCCCGGCTGAACATGATCGCCCACCTGCTCGGCTCCGTTCCGTACCAGGAGGTGCCGCCGCCGGTTCTGGAGCTGCCGCCACGGCCGCCGTCGACCCGCTACGTGCGCCCGCCGCGCGATCTGCAGACCTACGTCCCCGATCACGCGGCGAGCCTCTGAGCCGCTCATACCTGTTGAGGTACGACGGCGACCGGGCACGCGGAGTGATGCAGGACCGCGTGCGCGACCCGGCCGAGCTGAAGCCCGAAGTGGCCCTCGCGTCGGCGCGCGCCGACGACGAGCAGATCGGCGTCGGCAGATGCGTCCAGCAACACCCGGCGGGCAGTTCCCTCCACGGTGCGTCGGCGCAGATCCACGGACGGATGATCCGCCGCGGCCTCGCTCAGCGCCGACTCCAGGATCTCCACCGCACGCTGCTCGTGCAGACGAGCGGGTTCTCCCGTGAGCAACGGGTGGTCCGTGGTCTCGTGCGCGGGACAGCGCCAGGCTCGTACGGCGTGCAGAGCGGCTCTGCGGACCTCCGCCTCCTGGAAGGCGAAGCGCGCGGCCGCCGAGGTGTGCGAGTCCTCGCCGACTCCGAGGACGACTCTCCGGTGCGTCCCAGCCCTTGCCTGGTTGTCGTGGCTGCCTCGGAGCACGATCACCGGACAGGCGGCGCGGGCAGCGACTGCGAGACTCACCGAGCCGAGCAGCATCTCGGCCATGCCACTGCGCCCACGGGATCCGAGGACCAGCGCGTCGGCACTGTGCCCCTCCCTCAGCAGCATGCTCACGGCGTCGTCGGGCAGGACCTCGGTGGAGATCTTCACGCCGACGTTGCGACAGTGGGCGCGCTTGGCGGCGGCTTCGACGATGTTGTCGGCCATGACCTGCTCCGAGGACCTGCCCAGCCCCTCGGCGAGGGCCGCACCTTCGTAGCGCTCCCACAGCGAGGCGTAGACCAGTCGCAGCGGTACCCCACGCAGGTCGGCCTCGTCCGTCGCCCAGTCCACGGCGCGCAGGCTCGACCCGGATCCGTCGACGCCCACGACCAGCGGCAGCTCCACGCTCTTCACCTTCCTTCACCGAAGTCGAAGACGATCCGGGCCTTGACCTCGCCGCGCAGCACTTCGTCGATCGACTCGTTGACCGAGGCCAGGGGCCGGGATTCCCGAATGACCCTGGTCCGGCCCGCCGCGTGCAGGTGGAACACCTCGGCCAGGTCCTGCCGCGTACCGACGATGGAGCCGATCACCGACGTGCCGTTCAGCACGGTGTCGAAGATCGGCACGGGGATCGTTCCGTGGGCCGGCAGGGCGACCATCACAAGCTTTCCGCCGCGCCGCAACCCGGAGTACGCCGCGGAGAAGGCGGCCTCGTTGACGGCGAGCGCGATGGCGGCATGGGCACCGCCGTACCTCTTGAGCACCTCGCCCGGGTCGTCCTTACGGGCGTCGATCACGAAGTCGGCGCCGAGTTCCGCGGCCAGCTCGAGTTTCTCGTCGGTGACGTCGATCGCGGCCACGGCGGCCCCGACGATCTTCGCGTACTGGACCGCCAGATGGCCCAGCCCTCCCACACCCGAGATGGCGACAAGCTGGGTGGGCCGGACGTCGGCGACCTTGAGCGCCTTGTACGTCGTGACACCGGCGCAGGTGAGCGGGGCCGCATCGAGGGGGGAGATCCCGTCGGGCACCGGCTGGGCGAAGTCGGCCCACGCCAGCATCTTCTCGGCGTACCCGCCGTCGCAGCCGTACCCGGTGTTGATCTGCTGCTCGCACAACGTCTCCCAGCCGGAGAGACAGTGCTCGCACCGTCCGCAGGCCTGGCCCAGCCAGGGCACCGCGACGCGCTGCCCCAGTTCAAGGTGCGTGACCCCGTCGCCCAGGGCCTCGACGAGGCCGACGCCTTCGTGGCCGGGCACGAACGGCGGGTTCGGCTTTACCGGCCAGTCGCCGTGCGCGGCGTGGATGTCGGTGTGGCACAGCCCGGAGGCCTCCACCCGGATGCGGACCTGGCCGGGGCCTGGCTCGGGGACCGTGCGCTCCTCAATGACCAGGGGCTCGCCGAATGCTCGTACCACTGCTGCCTTCATGGGGATGTGTCTCCTCGGGTGATCATTCGTGCGGGACGACGGCGACAGGGGCGGTGGCAAGGTGCATTACGGCATGGGTGACGGGCCCGATGTGGACGCCGAGCGGGGCGCGGCGGATGCGGCGGCCGACGACGACGAGGGACGCCTCGCGCGAGGCGTCCACAAGGTGATCGGCCGCCTTTCCGGACAGGGAGTCCTCGACGATCTCCACGGCCGGGAACTTCTGCCGCCAGGGACGCAGCACTTCGGTCACGGCGGCGGCCTCGTTAGCGGCGATCCGGGCGTTCATTTCGAGATCCGGGGGCAAGCCGTACGCGATATAGGGCGGCTCGTTCCAGTCGTGGACGACACGTAGCGAGGTACCCCGCAGGAGAGCCGCCTCGAAGGCGAAGCCGATCACGGCGTCGTCCGGGTTCGCGGCGTCGAGCCCCAGAACGAGGGGCTGGAAGGGGGCCGAAGCCGAAGGGACGCCGGCCGGGTCCATCCTGTGCTCGTCGGCGGCCTGTTCTCCGGCGCGTACGAGGACGACGGGGCGCTCGGCATGTGCCACGACGGCCAGGCCGACGGAGCCGACCATGAAACCGCCCACTCCGCTCAGGCCACGGGAACCGAGAACCAGCAGCTCGGCGTCCTTCGCGGCGCCCGGCAGCACCTCTGCGGGCCGCCCCGAGAGTTGCTCCATGACTACTTCGACCCCTGGGTGGCGCATCCGGATTCCGTCGGCCGCTTCGCGAGGGATCCTCCCCCAGCCTTCGGCCGGGGGTGCCCCCATCTCGCTTCGCTCGCTCCAGTGCTGCTGCGTCTCGGCCCCGAGGAGCGGCGCCTGCGCCATCGGCTCCGGTACCGGCTCCCAGACGTGAACCACCTTCAACGGCAGTCCGCGGAGCTTCGCCTCACGGGCCGCCCATTCGGCAGCGGCCCGGCTCTCGGGCGAGCCGTCGAGGCCTACGGTGACGGTGCGGGTCATGGTCTCCACCTTCTGAATCGGGCGATCCGATTCCAGCGTCGTGTCGTGGGGGCTCGTGGTGCAGGGGCCGCAGGTCCCCGGAAGGGACCGATCGGCCCTATGGACCTGCGGCCGGCGCGGGAGGACGGAACCCTGTCCCGGTGCCGCCCTCCCGTCCATGGTCGGCGCAGCCAGCCGTTGTTCCGGACGAACGGCAGCTTGGCCCAGAGCTTGCCGACGCCCAGGGTGTCGCCCGCCGAGGCCAACGCCAGGGCGATGAGGACGACGGCATAGACGAGGTGAGTGGAAGGTCAATGCCGTTCCCGTATTGGAGGGCGACGGCCGGGTGATCGGTCTCGTCTCCGAGGCCGACCTGCTGCCCAAGGAAGAGTTCCGCAACAGCGACCCGGACCGCTTCACGCAATTGCGCCGCCTGTCCGACCTCGCCAAGGCGGGGGCGGTGACCGCCACGGAACCGATGTCTTCCCCGGCCGTCACGGTGCACGGCGACGCCACCCTTGCCCAGGCCGCGCGCATCATGGCCCAACGCCAGGTCAAGCGGCTGCCGGTCATCGACAACGAAGGCATACTCAAAGGCATCGTCAGCCGAGCGGATCTCTTGAAAGTCTTCCTGCGATCGGACGAGGACATCGCCGAAGAGATCCGCCACGAGGTGGTCGCGTACGTCTTCCCCGGTCCAGAGGAACCGGTACGCGTGCAGGTCGCCGACGGCGTGGTCACCCTGACCGGGCAGTCCGACGACCCCTCGATCCGGTCGGTGGCCACCCGTCCGGTTCGGGCTGTCGAGGGCGTGGTGGACGTGAAGTGGCAGCTTTCCGGGGACTCCGACACTCAACACGCTGCAAGGGCTGAATCGCGTTGAAGCACCATGCCGACCGCAAGCCGACGATACGTCGTCGGCCCGACAACTCCTCGACGAGCTGCGCCGCATCGAATTGAGACGAGGCCATGCTCGATCACTGACTTCGTGCTCAGACGTGCCGCACGCGGCGATCGTCCCGGTACCCGTCTTCGTTTTCTGTCAGCCGGTCGTCCTACGCCACTTGGGTGCGATCCGTTCCCATTCCGCGTCCCACAGCCGCATACGACACCGGTCCACGCAGACGCGTGCGAGCCGTCCACAGGCCAGCACCGCGACCCCGCCGCTCAGCCCAACGAGCCCGCCGGTGAAAGCCCCCCGCAATCGCGCCTCCGACTCGGTGACCGGCTTCGAAACCAACTCACCTGTGCGGTCCGTCCACACGGTGACCGTGGTGCCGGCCGGGCTCGGCCCTTGTCCTGCCCGTGTGCGTCGTACCGTCCATGGCTGTCCAACGCACCTGCGCCCACACGTTGCCATCACTCTTGAAACCGGACGGCGACACTCGGGCGCTCTTTGGAGCGCTCTCGGTCAGAGCAGCAGCAAGCAGCCGCAACTCGGCGCGCTGCCCGGCAAGGTCGTGTTCCACGGACGCTGCCGTCGCCTGGCCTGCGAGCGCGCCCACCAGAAGGACGAATGCCCAGGTGGCAAGTATGATCCAGGCCTCAACGCAATCACTGTGACGCCGAAGCGGATTGCGCCGCCAACGCCATAACCGCACCCGCGTCACCTTCGTACGACGTGTACTCGCCATCGGTGGACACCCCCTTCCCCGTACCGACAGCACCCTCGGTTGTGTGCTGCCAGGAACGTCCCACCGTCGCCCGACACGCCGGAAGGGGCCGACCAGGCACTCCCGCGGGGACCTCCAGGCCAAGCTCCGGAGCGAAAGGGACCACTCGGCAGGGGTCTGTGCAGCGAGATGGCCGCCCAGCCCCTCATTGGGTCCGGACGGCCCCTCGCTGAGCGCTACTCACGTCCGCACGCTGAGGGCATTCGCACTCTCCACAGCGCACACCGTCCAGGAAGAGGTCCTCATGTCCGCGACATATCTGGACCCGTCAACGTTGGAGAAGCTGATCTCGGCCGCCATCGCGGCGCCGTCGATGCACAACACGCAGCCCTGGCGTTTCCGTCTCGAACCCGACTCGTCCACCATGGAGATCCACGCCATCGCCGAGCGGGGACTGCCGCACGAGGATCCGCACGGCCGGGCCCTGCACATCGCGGCCGGTGCGGCCCTGTTCAACCTGCGGGTCGCGGTGACCCACTTCGGATGGAAGCCGGTAACCCGGTTGCTCCCGGCTCCCCACGACCCCGGTCTGCTCGCCTCGGTGCACATAACTCAGCGCGCCGGCCCCCGTGCAGTCCATGGCGCAGACCTGTACGAGTCGATCTGGCGCAGGCACAGCAGCCGATTCCCCTTCTCCGACGAGCGGCTTCCCGGCTCCGTCCTCCGCGAACTCGCCGAGGCCGCCCATACCGAAGGTGCCACGCTCATCGTGCCCGAACCACACGAGACGGCACGGCTGTTGCGGGTCACTGCCGACGCAGAGCACCGCAATCGCGCCGACGCGGACCGCAGCGCGGAAAGCCGCCGGTGGGCGAGCCGGGACGAGTTCGAGAACACGGGAATTCCTTCCTCCGCACTCGGCCCTCAAGACGCCTTCGAACAGCTGCCCATGCGCGACTTCACCGCGCGACGGTCCGTGGAGCAGCTGCCGTCCCGGCCGTTTGAACGGACGCCCACGCTCGCGTCACTCAGCACCGGCCACGACCGGCGCACCGATTGGCTGCGCGCCGGACAGGCACTTCAGCACGTCCTGCTCGTGGCGACGGCGCACCGGTTGCGTACGTCGCTCCTGCATCAGGCACTTGAATGGCCCGACCTACGGAACGACCTACGCAGCGCGACAGCGCCCTTCGATCCCGTTCAGATGCTCATCCGGTTCGGATACGGCCCAGAAGGACCTACTACACCTCGCCGTATGCCATCCCTGTTCCTGGACCTCGACGGAACCGCCGCTTCGGACGATCCGAACTGACCCATCCAGCGGTCGGACAGGCCACGGACGCGGCACTGGCCGCGGCCCCCGCCGGCTCCGTGACGTTGTGGATGGTGCACTCCCTGCAACCCGACCACCTCCATGGGAGTCACCACCGTTTCGATGGGCAGCAAGTCATCGAAACGGACGGCTACCTGATTGCGCGGTTGCCGATGCGTCCCTCGGACCACCCAAACAGAGCCGGATGGCCCCCACGAGCGCGCCATCCGGCCGTCGCGCCGGAGGCCGTCGGGCCACCACCCTGGAAGTAAGAGAAGGGGAGCACGTCCGCGGCTGTCGGACCCTGTCCCAGCCTGCCGCGCCGACACACGAGGTGTGCCATGACCGGACCTGTTGTGGTCGCATTCGACAGATCCCCCGCAAGCATGACGGCCGCGAGGTGGGCCGCCGACGAGGCCTTGGAGAGGCGCCTGCCCATGCTCCTGCTCCGTTCCTGCGCCTCCGCGGCCCTCCTCGAACACAGCGCGAGCGCATACGTACCGTACGACTGAGGTGCCGTCGGTGCTCCAGTGAGGACTGCCATGGACCGCTTCATCCCGCGAGAACCGCTGCGCCATCTGGTCACGGTGCTGTCCCTTCCTTCGAAGCTGGAACCGGTTCTCCTGACCGTCACGGCCGCCGCCTTGACGGCCGGAGGCGTCTTCTGGCTCCTCGGTGCTGCCGACCTTGCCGACCTGTGCTGGGGACTCGGTACCGTCGTGGCCGTCGCGCCCGCGGTCGGCTGGGTGCTGGACGCGCTACGGCACGGCCACGCGGGTGTGGACCTGATCGCGGTCCTGGCGCTCGGCGGCACCCTGGCAGTGGGCGAGTACCTGGCAGGTGCCCTGATCGCGCTGATGCTCGCCACCGGTCGCACACTCGAGGCCGCGGCCCAGCGGCGCGCCTCCCACGACCTGCGGGCGTTGCTGGAACACGCGCCGCGCACCGCCCGCCGTCGCATCGGCACCGAGGTGCGTACGGTGTCGCTGGCCGAGGTGGTCGTCGGGGATCTGCTCGTCGTCGGTCCGGGCGAGGTCGTCCCCGTCGACGGGCGCGTGGTCGGCGGCACGGCCGTACTCGACGAATCGGTGCTGACCGGAGAATCCCGGAGCGTGGAGCGCGCGGCGGGTCAGACGGTGCGCAGCGGTGTGGTCAACGCGGGTAGCGCCTTCGAGATGCGGGCCTCGGCGACCGAACAGGAGAGCACGTACGCCGAGATCGTGCGGCTGGCCCGGCAGGCCGGAGCGGAATCCGCTCCCGTGGTGCGGCTGGCCGACCGCTACGCCGCCTGGTTCCTGGCCCTGTCCGTGGCAGCGGCGGGGCTCGCCTGGCTGATCAGCGGCTCCGCCGTACGAGCGGTGGCGGTCCTGGTGGTCGCCACTCCGTGCCCCCTGCTGCTCGCGGCACCGGTGGCCATCGTCTCGGGTCTGTCGCGGGCATCCCGCCTCGGGGTGGTGATCCGTGACGGCGGCGCACTGGAGAATCTCGGCCGGGCCCGGACCCTTCTGCTCGACAAGACCGGCACCCTCACCGGCGGCCGTCCGCGCGTGCTCGACGTGTTCGCGGCGCCGGGCTGGACACCGGCAGAGGTACTACGCTCGGCCGCCTCGCTCGACCAGTACTCCCCGCACGTCCTGGCACGGGCCATCGTCGACGCGGCCCGCGAGCGCGGATTCGATCTGACCGTGCCCGAGGACGTGTCGGAGGAGCCCGGCCGGGGCGCCACCGGCACCGTCGGCGGACGCAGGACGACCATCGGCCGCGTCGACACCCACGACGAAAGCCCGACGTGGGCCCGTGCGGCCGACAACCGCGCCCTCCTCGACGGGGCGGCCGTCGCCTGGCTCACCGTCGACGGCCACCCCGCCGGTGCCGTCCTCCTGCGCGATCCGCTGCGCCACGACGCGCCCCGGACCCTGCGCCGTCTGCGTGCGGCGGGCATCGAGCGGCTCGTGATGCTCACCGGCGACCGGCCCGAGCCCGCGCGCGAGGTCGCTGCCGTACTCGGTCTCGACGACGTGCGCGCCGAGCTCGCCCCGGCGGACAAGGTCGCCGCCGTGCGCGCCGAGCGGGCCCGTGCGGTCACCGTGATGGTGGGCGACGGCGTGAACGACGCCCCGGCGCTCGCCGCCGCGGATGTCGGTGTGGCCATGGGCGCGCGCGGCTCCACGGCCTCCTCCGAGGCCGCCGACATCGTCCTGACCACCGACCGGGTGGACCGTCTGGCCGACGCCGTCGGCATCGCCGTACGCTCGCGGCGCATCGCCGTGCAGAGCGCGCTCGGCGGCATGGTGATGTCGCTCGCGGCCATGGTCGCGGCCGCCTTCGGTCTGCTCCCTCCGGCCGTCGGCGCCCTGCTCCAGGAGGGCATCGACGTCGTGGTGATCCTGAACGCGCTGCGTGCCCTGCGCGTCGACCACGCGACAGCACTGCCGCTCGAACCCGCCACGGAGGCGCTCATCCACCGGTTCGCCGCCGAGCACGACGATCTTCAGGATGTCCTCGAAGCCGTACGCGATGCCGCCGATCGCCTCTCGGACAGCCCCGGGCCAAAAGCGCTGGCCTCGGTGGGAGAGGCGCACCGGCTGCTCACCGAGCGTCTGTTGCCGCACGAGTACGCCGAGGAGCACCAGCTCTATCCCGCACTCGCGCCCGCCCTCGGTGGACCCGAGTCGACCGCCACCATGAGCCGGGCTCATGCCGAGATCGAACGACTGGCCCGGCGCATCGCCATGCACCTCACGCTCGCCGACGCCGCCGGCGGTCCGGCACCCGAACAGCTCGACGATCTGCGTGCCTGTCTCTACGGGCTGCACACCGTGCTGCGGCTGCACTTCACGCAGGAGGAGGAGAACTACTTCTCCCTCGCGCCGTGAGCAGCCCTGGACCAGCGCGGGCGGCAACGGGCTGCAGGTGCACGCCGTCGGCCCCTCGATCGGCATTGAGCTCGGCATGCTCGGCGGATGCATGTGACCGCCGGCCCTCGTCCCCGGCCGGCTGCGCACCGCGGGGCACGCGGTGCGCAGGCCTGGGCCGTGGGCGGGTGGACCACGCTGCTCTCCAGGGACGGCGGCCTGGTCGCGATCCTGCGCGACCGCGTCGTCCTCGCGGTCTTCGCGACCGTGCTCCTCACCCTCGCGTCGCTGGCCCTGCGGCACCGGCTCACGGCCGGTGAGGCGTGCTGAGGCCCAGTCAACTCCCTTGGCTACAGTGGATCTTACGAGGCCGAACGGTCCTTCCGGCTCCCGCTGGACGGCCTACGGCGAGTGCCGTACGGCCACCGGTCCGTGGTGCGAACGCGCCCCGACGCCCCTCCCGCGAGTGGGCGTCAGGGCCGTCCACGCTCGCCGACGAGACGGTTCACGAGGGTCGGGAATCTCTCGTCGTGAGCACCTCTTCGACAGGGCGTCGGGGCAGAGGGCGGATGCATGGCGGGTACCCGAGGCGAAGAATCATCTGCGGGAACTCTCCCATGGTCAGCGTCCGGCGGATCTGTGCCTTGAGAGGCGGGAGTTCGAGAGGCTGCGTGTGGAAGGCCGCCATGACCCCGTGGGCTGCCGCGTACAGTAGGACGCGCTCCAGGGCCTGACCGGCCCGTAGCCAGTCCGGTCGGTCGTCGCGGTCCGTGCTCATCACGGCGACCGGTCCCGTCCGCGCGGGCCACCGACGGGGTGGCGCGGGGAACATCCGGGTGAGACCCAAGTAGTCCCGTCCGACGAGCGACGTGCAGTCCGGGCGCATGACGTCCGCGTCGGCGGGAACCCCGTCGGTCCGCGGCGGTGCGATTCCCCAGGTCCACCGGGACTGCTCGGCGGCATACCCCGGATCGGTCCGGCGGGCGTCTTCGCCGGCCCGGACCAGCTCGGCCAGATGCTGTCGACTCGTGGTGTCGTCGAGGCAGTGCAGGGTGGCGCCCTCACGGCGGGCCTGCTCACGCAACTCGTCGATCAGGGAGGAGGGCAGCGGCTGCGCCAGGAACGGCCCGCACACGGTTTGCCGCCTGCGCAGAGCACCGTACATGCGTTGCTCGTCGTGGCTGGGCCGACCGTAGGCCCCCCAGGTCACCTGGGCGAGGAAGGACGAGTCCTGCGGGTGCGGGAAGGGCCGGACAACCGGGGTGAAGCCCAGATGCCGCATGGCGAGGCGAACGTTGAACAGGGCCGCGCCGCAGCTGATGACCGCTTCCCGGCCGTACGGATCGGTGAGCGGGAGTCGGCGGGTGAGGTCCGCGTGCAACTCGATGCCCTTGTCCTGTTCCTCCGCGACGAAGGCCCAGGGCTGCGTGTTGTACACCGAGGGCGCGGTGACGGCCGCGCGGACCAAATAGGAGGACGCATGGCTGGGGCGTACGCCGACGACGGTCATGAGCGAAGCCGCCCTTTCTGGAGAGCTTCCTTCCTTCATGGTCCTCCTCTCCCACTGGTGCGGGGGATGGGCCGCATGTGCCCCGCCCGGACCGAGCGGCCCGTGCCGGATGACCGCACGGCCGAGCCACGGCCGGAGGAAGCCGTTCGGCTCTGGACCGGCCACGGTGAGCGGCGCAGGCTGGGAAGTAGTGAGGAACCCGCGCACGGAAGTGATCACGATGGAAGCCAAGCAGTGGACCGTGCAGATCTACATCTCGGAGGAAGGCGACGACACGCACGCGCGTGCCGTGCTGACCACCCGCGACACATCGACCGTCACGGGCAGGGGCGTGGCCCGGCGCAATCCGATCGACCGGCCCATCCCCGAGATCGGCGACGAACTCGCCGCCAGCCGTGCCCTGGAGGACCTCGCCATCCGGCTGCACGATGTGGCTGCCGACGACATCGTGCAGTTGGCAGGCCCTGTCGCACCATGATTGCGCCTCCTCACCATCAGGGTCAGGACGATCAAGGTCGGGGCGAGTGCTCGGTCCGGCCGGAGTTGTCCGCTGTCAGGACGGCCATCCGGCGCCGGTACTCGTCCTCGTCGATCTCTCCGCGGGCGAACCGCTCGGCGAGCAGCTGTTCGGGGGTGACCTCGGAGCGAGGGGGGTTCGTGCCCCTGGGACCGCGGTTCACGGTGCGGAAGAGCAGGACGGCGATGGCAACCAGCAGTGCCCAGAAGACGATGGAGCTCAAGGACATGGCGAACCAGCCCCAGCCGCTCATGTCATGTGTGTTCCAGTACATCTCGGATCACTTCCTCGGATCTTGAGTGCCGGTGCGCGGTAGCGCCCGGGGCCCGTCCGGCACCGGCGCCGGGCGAACGCCCGTCAGTCGTGCGGGACCAGCGCGACCGGGCGGTTCACGTGGTGGATCAGCGCGTGGGCGACCGGGCCGGTGTGCGGGCCGAACCGCGGTACGACGCCTGCGATGGCCCACCACCAGCAGGCCCGCCCCCTGTGCGGCCCGTACGAGGACATGGGCCGGGCGCCCTTCGTAGAGGGTCTCTCGGACGAACACGGCGGGGAACTTCTCACGCCACGGGTCGAGCAGCGCCGTCAGCTCCCGCTGCGTCACCTCCCTCATCCGTGCGTGCTCCTCGGCGTCGGGGATGCGCACGTCCGAGGCCTTGCCCTCCGCCACCGACTCCAGGACCTCCACGTCGGGGTACTTGTCGCGCCACACCTGGAGTACGCCGGACAGGAAACCCAGCCATTCGTCCGCCCGCTGGGGGCCGTCCACCAGGCCGACATCGCCGGGGCCGAGGCCGAGCGGGGACGGCGCCTGCCAGGCGTGCACGGCCCTCAGCCGTGCGTGACGCAGCCGGGCCGCCTCGAAGGCGAACCTGATCACCTCGTCGCACGCGTCGCCGAGATCGATGCCGAACACAACGTCGCGGTAGCCGCTGCTCGTGGACGCGCTCCCGTCGGCTGCCGGGAGGTGTTCGCCCTCCGCTAGCTCACCCGCTCGTACGAGGACCACGGGACGCGTGGCCCGCGCCACCGCGTCCAGGGCGACCGAACCCACGAGGAATCCCGTGAAGCCGCTCAGTCCGCGCGAGCCCAGTACCAGCAGGTCGGCCCGCTCGGCCGCCGTCAACAGGGCCGTGGCCGCCGGGCCCTCGACCTGCTCGTCGTACGGACGGACGCCGGGGCACGCGGCGCGGACACGTTCCTCTGCCCGACGAAGGGCACGTAGGGCCAGATGGCGCTGGGCGGCGTTCGCGATCTCGCCGTCCGTCTGGCGGGGGTGCCAGTTCCAGGCGTGCACCAGACGCAGTGGTCGATCACGACGCACGGCCTCGTGGGCCGCCCACTCGGCAGCGGCCAGACTCTCGGCCGATCCATCGACTCCGACGGCAACGGGCAGAAGCATGACGCGCACCTCCGGCGCTCGGTCCACTCCTCGGTACAAGCGTGGCGCTGTGCCCGACGCACGGGCAGGGGCTACAGGTCCTCGCCGAGGACCGTCCGGCCCATGCTTGGCGGCGTGCACCCTCGGCCAGGTCGGTGATCACCCGTCTCGAAGCTCGGTTCGGGTGGCCGCGCCGTGCGGAAGTGGACGGTCACGGGCGCTCCTCCCACACGTCGGCCGTCGGCCGATCACACTCGCTGCGGCACGATCGCCACCGGGCACTCCGCGTGGTGCAGCAGCGTGTGCCCCACCCGGCCGATCTGCAGGCCGAAGTGGCCCTGCCTGCGCGGGGCTCCGACGATCACGAGGTCGGCGGCGGCCGAGCGGTTCAGGAGCACCGCGCGGGCCGGTCCTTCGACCGTCGTGCGACGTACCCGGACACCCGGGTGGTCGACCATCGCATCGTGGAGCAGCGTGTCGAGCAGGGCGGACGCCCGCTCCTCATAGGGGCGCGTTGGTTCGTCGGCCGTCGCGGGGTGGTCGGTGCTCTCGTGCGCCGGACGGCGCCAGGCGCGTACGACATCCAGGGTGCACGCGCGGGCCTCGGCCTCGTCGAAGGCGAACCGTACGGCCTCACCGCTCGTGGCGGGGTCTCCCGCGCCGAGCAGGATCCGCTCGTGCGTGCCGGCCAGGCCGGCCTTGTCGCCACGGACCACGATCACGGGGCAGTGCGCGCGTGCGGCCACGGCCAGGCCGACCGAGCCGAGCAGCAAGCCCTTCAGCTCTCCGCGACCACGCGATCCCGTCACGAGGACGGCGGCGTTGTTGCCCTCGCGCAGGAGGGCGGACGCCGCTTCCTCGGGGACGATGTCGGTGGAGACCTTCACGTCCGGATTGCGCCGTCGGGCGCGTTCCGCCGCCGAGCCGACGATGTGCTCAGCCATCACGCGCTCGGACGGGCGCTCCAGGCCGCTCGCCGGTGTGGCACCTTCGTAGCGCTCCCAGCGGGAGCCGTACACCAGGCGCAGTGGCAGACCGCGCCGGGCCGCCTCGTCCACCGTCCAGTCGACCGCCAGGAGGCTGGAATCCGATCCGTCGACGCCCACGACCAGGGGGAGCTCCATCTTCCCCACCGCCTTTCGTCGGGCTGCCACGACGTGCAGCACAAGGTTCACCCTCACGGTCGCACTGGATGCCGGACGGGAGGAGAGGCGGTTCGGCCCCCGTCGGGGACGTTCGGCCCATGCCGTTGGGCGTCGTCGGAGCCGCAGGATGATCGCGCAGCCCGAAGTGTCGCGTAGCCCCAAGTGAGGGAGCGGGGAGATGGCTGACGCCCTCCGGATCGTGGTCATCGGTGTCGGAAACGAGTTCCGTCACGACGACGGCGTGGGCTGGGCCGTGATCGCGCGCCTCAAGGAGCATTCGATCGGCCGCTCTTCCCCAGGCTCTCCACTCCGTTCGAGCAGCGGAGACCCGTTCCCGCCCGGCACGGTCCTGGAGACCTGCGACGGCGACCCGGGGCGGCTGCTCGGGCTCTGGGAGAACGCCGATCTCGCTATCGTCCTCGACGCCGGGCACGCCCATCCGCCGCACCCCGGTCGCGTCCATCGCCTCGCCCTGGACGGCACCCGTCCGGTGCAGGTGGGGACGACCAGCTCGCACGGCCTGGGCCTCGGTGAGGCCGTCGAGCTGTCCCGCGTCCTGGGCCGGCTGCCGGGACGGCTCGTGGTGTACGCCGTCGAGGGCGCCGACGGGACCCTCGGTACCGGCCTGTCGGCCCCGGTGGCGGCGCAGGTGAACGCCCTGGCGCGCAGCGTGGTGGAAGAGATCGAGCGATACCGCTCGGGCAGGCCGGAGGACGTGCCATGAGCGGGCGGATCACGCGGCACATCCAGGTGTTCGGCCGGGTCCAGGGGGTCGGTTTCCGGCCGTACGTCCACCGGACGGCGACCGCGCTCGGCCTCGACGGCTGGGTGTCCAACGTCAACGGCCACGTGGAACTGACCGCCTCCGGTCGCCACGCGGCCCTGGGTGAACTGGTCGCGAGTCTCCGCGACCGTCCGCCGCCGCTGGCCGCCGTCCGCCGCATCGATGTGACCGACGTGGCCGGTGACGAGGCACTCGTCGGTGGCGGGTTCATGGTGCGGTCGAGCCAGGCGGATTCGTCCGCCGCACCGCGCGAGATCCCGCCGGATGCGGCCATCTGCGAGGCCTGTCTGCGGGAGTTGTCCGACCCCGAGGACCGGCGCTACCGCTACCCGTTCATCAACTGCACCGACTGCGGCCCGCGAGCCACCGTGATCGAGGAACTGCCGTACGACCGCGAACGCACCACGATGCGACGCTTCCCGCTGTGCTCCGGGTGTGCGGCCGAGTACACGGACCCCGCCGACCGGCGCTTTCACGCTGAGCCGCTCGCGTGTCCCGTCTGCGGTCCTCGTCTGGCCTGGGACGACCTGACGGGAGAAGCGGCGCTGCGGGCCGCGGTGGAGGTCGTCACGGATGGTGGCATCGTCGCGGTGAAGGGACTCGGCGGCTACCAGCTGGTGTGCGACGCCACCGATCCGGTGGCGGTGGCCGGGCTGCGGCGGCGCAAGCACAGGCCCGCCAAGCCGTTCGCCGTCATGGTGCGCGATCTCGCGACGGCTCGGCAGTTGGCGCGCATCGGCGCCACGGAGCGGGACGTACTGACATCCTCGCAGCGGCCCGTGGTCCTGGTCGCCGCACGGTCGCACCTGCCGGAGGTCCACCCCGGCACCCACCGCGTCGGCCTCTTCCTCCCCACCACCGGACTGCACCACCTTCTCCTGCGCGAGCTGGACCGACCGCTCGTCGTCACCAGCGGCAATCTCGCCGACGAGCCCATCGCCGTCGACGACGCCGAGGCGCGCCTGTCGCTCGGTGCGGTCGCGGACGGATTCCTGACCCACGACCGGCCGATCCGTGCCCGATACGACGACTCCGTCGTCCAGACCCTCCGCCGCAGCGCCCTCGTACTCCGTCGGGCGCGCGGATACGCCCCCGCGCCCCTTCCGCTGCCGGTCCCCACTGCCCTCCCCCTCGCCGGGGCCGGCGCCCAGCTCAAGCACACCTTCACGCTGGCCGAACACGGCCGGGCCCACATCGGGACGCACACGGGAGACCTGGCGGACGCAGCGACGTACGACGCCTTCGAGGCCTCGTACGCGGATCTCACCCATCTCACCGACATCGTCCCCCGCGCCATCGCCCACGACCTGCACCCGGGCTATCTCTCCACGCAGTGGGCACACGCCCAGCCCGTCGAGCACCGGATCCCCGTGCAACACCACCACGCGCACGTGGCCGCGGTAGCGGCCGAGCACGGACTCATCGGGCCCTTCGTCGGCGTGGCCTACGACGGTCTCGGTCTCGGCGACGACGGCACCCTCTGGGGCGGCGAGATCCTGGTCGCCGACCTGACCGGCTACCGCCGCGTGGGACGATTCGCGCACGCGCCGCTGCCCGGCGGGGAGGCCGCGGTCCGGCACCCCGCCCGGATGGCGCTCGGCTACCTCCACGGATTGGAGCCGCTGGGCGTCCTCCGGCCCGCGCCCTGGCTCACGCGACCGTTCACCGCCCGCCTCGACGGGCGCGAGACGCGCACGGTGCGTGCTCTGGTGGAGCGCGGCGTCAACTGCCCGCCGGCTTCCAGCGCGGGACGGCTGTTCGACGCCACCGCGAGTCTGCTCGGCCTGGGGGACACGGTCTCGTACGAGGGGCAGGCGGCCATCGCCCTGGAGAGCGCCGCGGGCACGCTGCGCGCCGACGCGCTGCCCTGGCGGCTGACGCGGGCGGACGGCCTGTGGGTGTACGACCCCTCCCCCACGCTCACCGCCCTCCTCGAAGGACTCGCCGACGGCGCCCCTGTCACCCGCCTCGCCGCCGCGTTCCACACCACGATCGCCGAGGTCACCGCGGCGCTGGTCGAGCGTGCCGTCGCCGCCGGCGCCCCGCACACCGTGTGCCTGGGCGGCGGCTGCTTCCAGAACCGGCGCCTGCTGGCCGATGTGGGCCGCCTGTTGCGCGCCCAGGGGTTGCGGGTCCTGACCGGCAACACGGTCCCCGTCAACGACGGCGGCATCAGCTACGGGCAAGCGGCGGTGGCATCCGCCCTGCTCGCGAAGGAGAGGTGAGCGCAATGTGCCTGGGCATCCCCGGCCGGATCCTCGACGTCAGCGACAGCGCCGGCGTACTGATGGGCACGGTCGACTTCGGCGGCGTACGCCGCGAGGTGTGCCTGGAGTACACGCCGACGGCGGGCGTCGGTATGTACGTCATCGTCCACGTCGGCTTCGCCATCGCCGAGGTCGACGAGGCCGAGGCCGAGCGCACGCTCGAGGTGCTGCGAGCCATGGCGGACGCGGTGGAGGGCGAGTTGGGAGAGCCCCTACCGGTCCGGACGGAGGATCGGTGACGGCCACTCGGCCCGACCACGTGCCCGCCCATACCATGTGGCCCCGAGACCCTCCGGAGGACGCTGAACTCAAGGCTTCGGAGGGAGCGTTGGCCATGACTCCGCGATCCCGGCCGTCCGCCTCGCCCTGCGGAACGCGAACCGAGTCAGGGCCGCACACCGGGACTTGATCACGCCCTCGGCGCGGTCGCGGCCCTCACTGCGGCCTGCGTCGGCATGGTGCTCAAGGCACTCTGGTTCAACCCCTGGCTGTCCCTCGGGTTACTGCTCGACGCCGGTGTCATCACCGCCGTACCGCTGAGCCGGCCCGCATCGCTGTACTGAAACGAACCTCCGGGGAGGCTGTCATGACCCAACTTGCCGCCGGCAAGGGCATCGTGGTGGGCGTCGACGGATCCGCGGCGTCCATGGCCGCCCTGCGCTGGGCCACCAGGCCCATGCCCTGCATGCGGAGGTCGTCGCTGTGCACGCCTGGGAACCGGCCGGTCCAGGATTCGCCCCCTACGCTCCCGCCTCGGCGCGTCCGACGGTCGCCGAGCAGCGCGAGGACGCCGCGCGGCTGCTCTCCGAGACGTTGCGCGAGGTGTACGGCCCGCGGATCGACGGTGCCGTACGCGCCGTCCTGCTGGAGGGACCACCCGCGCGGGTGCTCGTGCGGACCGCGCGGGGCGCCCTCCTTCTCGCTCTTGGGCGCACAACGCACAAACAGGGGGGCTGCCGGCGATCGGCACAGTCGGCCGCGAGTGCCTGCGGCACGCAACGATGCCCGTTGTCGCGGTGCCCGTCACCGAGCAGCCCGCATCATCGCTCGGGGCCGTGAGGCCATGCTCTTCACCCGGGAGGGGAGTCGCCCAGCAGCGCCTCGGCGGTCTCGACGAGGCGGCGGAGGTCGGCCATTGAACGGGCGGCGGCTGCACCGTCGACCACGTTGTCGTCGACGGTGACCGCAAGTTCCGTACGGACCGGGCCGGCAGCGCGTACATCGCCGGCGCCAGGCCGGGTACCCGGGTCAGGGTGTTCCCGAAGCGGTCGAACATATGCCCAGGGCCGGTCGCCGTGTGGTCGGCCTTGACGGCTCGCAACTGTGCCGTGAGGTACGCGACGTCGCGTACGTCGGCGTCCCGCAGGACGTGCGGCAGGGCGAAGGGCCTCTGCCCCGTCGGGACCTCGACCAGCGTCGTCACGTCGACGTGGTGATGACGGCCAGGCAGCCGCGCCAGTTCCGGTGGGTCTGCGCGTCCGGGTGCAGCGCCGCCGCCCGAGCCATGGATGCCACGACGAACGCAGTGAACGACACCGGTCGGCCGGAGGCGGCCGGCAGGTTGCGCGCCGTCGTGACGTCGAGTCCGACGAGGCTGTGCAGGGCCGCCATACGGGGCCCGGCGCGCTCGGTGGCGATCACCAGCCGCCGCTCGGCGGGAAGCAGACGACGTCGACACCGCGCGGCCGGCGCCCGGTCTCCCTGGCAGCCGGCCGCGCGGATGCCATCGGACTGCGGCGCGGTGCCCTTGGCGCTCCCCGCCCGGGACTTGCGCTTGTCACACCTCTCACGACCGGGCCCTGCCAACGGCTGTCGAGCTCAGCAGAGAAC
The DNA here is from genome assembly GCF_044457265.1 of Streptomyces sp. NPDC050564. Lineage (NCBI taxonomy): Bacteria > Bacillati > Actinomycetota > Actinomycetes > Kitasatosporales > Streptomycetaceae > Streptomyces > Streptomyces sp. NPDC050564. The sequence goes on from NZ_JBITGS010000047.1 coordinate 18,991, forward strand.
AGCGAGGACCTTCAACTGCGGACGGAGATCCGGTGGTCCGTGGACTCCGGCCGGTGCGGTACCCGCGTCGGCGGCCTGCGCACGCGACGGCTCAGCAGCCGCACGGCGAGCGCGTCGAACGCCGCGGTGAGCACGAAGGTCACGCCCATGGCCGCGACCAGCAGCACGGCGAACCGCTCCCAGAACTCCGGTGTCAGACTCGTACCCACTGTCCTCACTCCCCTCGGATCGGAGTCGTTCTCCTCACTCCCAGCCAACTCCGGCAGCGGTCGGGCCACATGAGCCGACCGGTCCGAACACAGGTCTGGAACGGCCCTTGCCCGGGGGCGTACGAGCCCCTGGGCCGACGGACGTGGTTCGGCCGTAGTTCATGGAGTCGGTCTCCTCCGGGATGGGGCCGATCGGCCCTGGCGGCTGCGCGGTCCGCGTGGTCTGCTGATGGTGACGGGAAGGACCCGAAAAGACGCGGAGAAGCGGCCGGTGGTCGCGCACCGCGCAATCAGGATCCGCGAGAAGCGGGTGGAGCCCTTCCCGTCCTGCTGTGCCGGGCCCGGCCGGGCAGCCGGTCCAGGTCCCGGGCCGGCTCGACGGCCGTGGCCAGGACCGTTCCCGGAGGCAGAGGGCAATCACGCCTTGCGCCGCCGCGACCCGGTGTGTGGTTTCCAGCCTGCGGGGACGCGGACACGGCGCCATGGGCCGAAGCGCCCCGGGACGGGGCTGGGCGGGCCCTGTCGAGCGGGCACGTGCCAGTGTCCGAACGAGCACCACCTGCGACTTGGGCCGAACGACCCCCCATCAGGCCCGGGCGGCCCGTGGCGCGCCGCGCCACTCCCGCACACGCTGAGATCAGCAACCCCACGGCCTTCCGGAGGGGAACGATGACAGACAGCAGCACGAGCGCCGTCCTGGACAGGACCGGGCTCGACGCCCTGGTCAAGACACTGGGCGCGCAGGGACGCACGGTCGTCGGCCCGACCGTACGGGACGGCGCCGTAGTCCTGGCGGAGCTCGCCTCGGCCGATCAGCTGCCCTTCGGCTGGGGCACCCAGGTCGAGGCGGGCCGCTACCGGCTCGTACCCCGCGCGGACGGCGCGGCCTTCGCGCACACCACGGGCTCACAGTCCTGGAAGGCGTTCCTTCACCCGGAACGGGAGAAGCTGTGGAGCGCCGACCGTACGCCGGACGGGTACCTGTCGGTCACCGAGGAGCAGGCCGTGTCGCCGTCGTACGCCTTTCTGGGCGTGCGCCCCTGCGACCTGCGCGCCATCGCGATCCAGGACAGGGTGCTGACCGGGGGCCGCTACCAGGACAGCGGCTATCAGGAACGGCGGGCAGGGGCGTTCCTCATCGTGGCCGAGTGCACCGAACCGGGCGCCACGTGCTTCTGCGTCTCCATGGGCAGCGGTCCGGGCGCCGACGCGGGTTTCGACCTCGCGCTGACCGAGCTCGTGGACGAGACCGGTCACCGCTTCCTGGTCCGTGTCGGCAGTGCGGCCGGGGACGAGCTCCTCTCCCGTGTCCCCCACCATGCGGCCGACCCCGGGACGAAAACCGCGGCCCGTGACGCGGTGAACGCCGCCCGGGACCGGATGGGCCGGGCCATGCCGCCCGTGAACCTGCGCACGCTGATGGGCGAGAGCCTGGACGCCGAGCGTTGGGACGACGTCGCCGCCCGCTGTCTGACCTGCGGCAACTGCACCATGGTGTGCCCCACCTGCTTCTGCACCACCACCGAGGAGGTCACCGACCTCACCGGTGACCACGCCGAGCGCTGGCAGCGCTGGGACTCCTGCTTCGACCTCGACTTCTCCCACCTGCACGGCGGCCCGGTCCGCTCCTCGCCACGCAGCCGTTACCGGCAGTGGCTCACCCACAAGCTCTCCACCTGGCACGAGCAGTTCGACAGCACCGGATGCGTCGGCTGCGGTCGCTGCATCACCTGGTGCCCGGTCGGCATCGACATCACCGAGGAGGCGACGGCGCTCCACGACGAGCTCGCCGCCCGTCTGCGACAACACCAAGGAAGGGAGCCGGAGCGATGACATCCGCCACCATCCTGGCCGCCGCTCTCCCGGCCGAACACCGCGAACGACTGATGCGGATCGCCCGCGAGGTCTCCTTCGAGGCGGGCACCCGCCTGTTCGAGGAAGGCCGGCGCGCGGACCGGTTCTGGATCATCCGGACCGGGACGGTCACCCTCGACCTGCACGTGCCTGGCCGGCGCGCCGCGGTCATCGAATCACTGGGACACGGCGAACTGGTCGGCTGGTCCTGGCACTTCCCGCCCTACCTGTGGCAGTTGGGCGCCGAGGCCATGAGTCCGGTGCGGGCCTACGAGTTCGACGCGGACGCCGTACGGGCGCTGTGTGCGCAGGACCCCGAGTTCGGCCGCGCGATCGCTGTCTGGGTCGGCCGGGTGGTCGCCCACCGGCTGCACGCGTCCCGCATCCGTCTGCTCGATCTGTACGGCCCGCACGGCAGTGGCGGCCAACCATGACAGATGTCCCCCTGCCGTACCAGGTGACCCGGGTGCGCGAAGAGACGGCCGACACGGTCAGCCTCACGCTCGCACCGGCGGGCCCGGCGGCGCTCGCGCCCTTCACGCCCGGGCAGTTCGCCATGGTGTACGCCTTCGGGGTCGGGGAGATCCCCGTCTCGGTGTCCCGCATCGACCATCACGAGCTGGTCCACACCGTGCGCTCTGTCGGGGCGGTGTCGGCGGCGCTGTGCGCGCTCCGGCCGGGTGCCCAGGTCGGACTGCGCGGCGCCTTCGGCACCGGCTGGGAGCTCGACCGGGCAGTCGGGCACGACCTGCTCGTCATCGCGGGCGGGATAGGTCTCGCCCCACTGCGACCGCTGGTGCTCTCCGCACTGGCCGCCCCGCACGCGTACGGGCGGCTCAACCTCCTGGTCGGCGCGCGCAGCCCCGACGACCTCCCCTACGCCCGCCAGGTCAATGCCTGGACGACGGCTCACGGTCCGCTGCACTGCGCCGTCGCCGTCGACCGCCCCTCCCCCGCCTGGCGCGGCCACGTCGGCATCGTCACCACCCTGCTCAACGGCGCTCGGTTCGAGCCCCGGAACACCACGGCCTACGTCTGCGGCCCCGAGGTGATGATCCGCGCCACCGCGCGCGACCTGCTGCACCGCGGGCTTCCCGCGCACCGGATCCGGGTCTCGCTCGAGCGCAACATGCGCTGCGCCACCGGACACTGCGGTCATTGCCAGCTGGGTGGTGTCCTGCTGTGCCGCGACGGCCCGGTGATCAGCTGGGACCGGGCCGCATCCCTGCTGTCCGTACGGGAGTTGTGACATGACCGCACCCAAGCTCACGGTGACCGCACCCACGCTCGCGGTGTTCAAACTGGCGTCCTGCGACGGCTGCCAGCTCACGCTCCTCGACTGCGAGGACGAACTCCTCGCGCTCGCCGGGCGGGTGGAGATCGCCCACTTCCTGGAGGCCTCCAGCGCTGTGCGGCCCGGCCCGTACGATCTCGCCCTCGTCGAGGGGTCGGTCACCACGTCCGCCGACGCGGCGCGTATCCGGGAGATCCGGGCGCAGTCCCGCTTCCTGGTGACCATCGGCGCGTGCGCCACCGCCGGGGGCATCCAGGCGCTGCGTAACTTCGCGGACGTCGAGGAGTTCCGCCGCACCGTCTACGCCCGCCCCGACTACATCGACACCCTCGCCACCTCCACCCCCGTATCGGCCCATGTGGACGTGGACTTCGAGCTGCGCGGCTGCCCGATCGACCGCGGTCAGCTCCTGGAGGTCATCACCGCCTTCCTGGCCGGCCGCAAGCCGGACGTTCCGAACCACAGCGTGTGCTTCGCGTGCAAGCGCCGCGGCACGGTCTGCGTCACCGTCGCCCACGGCACGCCCTGCCTCGGCCCCGTCACGCACGCGGGATGCGGCGCGATCTGCCCGGCGTACGGGCGCGGTTGCTACGGCTGCTTCGGGCCTTCGGGCTCCGCGAATCTGCCCGCACTCATCCCTCTGCTGCACCGGGACGGCCTCGACGACCCGGCCACCGAACGCTTCCTGCGCACGTTCAACGCCGCGGCCTTCGCGAAGGAGCCCGAGTCATGACCCACGGGGGATCCCGTGTCCTGCGCGTCGGCTCGCTCGCCCGCGTCGAGGGCGAGGGCGCCCTGCATCTGCGTGTCGACCGGGGCAGGGTCGAGGAGACGCGACTGCAGATCTATGAGCCGCCCCGCTTCTTCGAGGCGTTCCTGCGCGGCCGCGCGTACACCGAGCCGCCCGACATCACGGCCCGGGTCTGCGGGATCTGCCCGGTGGCGTACCAGATGAGCGCCTGCCAGGCGATCGAGGACGCCTGCGGGGTCGGCGTCGACCAGCCGATCCGGGACCTGCGCCGACTGCTGTACTGCGGCGAGTGGATCGAGAGCCACGCCCTGCACATCTACCTCCTGCACGCGCCGGACTTTCTCGGCTGCGACAGCGCGATCGAGCTCGCCCGCACCGAGCGCGCCGCCGTGGAGCGGGGACTCAGGCTCAAGAAGGCGGGCAACGCGATCCTCGAATTCCTCGGAGGCCGCGCCATCCACCCGGTCAACGTGCGCCTCGGCGGCTTCCACCGGACGCCCTCACACGTTGAACTCCGCCCGTTGGCGGAGCAGTTGCGCCGTGCGGCCGACGACGCGTGGGAGACGGTGCGGTGGGTCGCGGGCTTCGACTTCCCGGACGCCGCCGTCGACGCCGACTTCCTGGCGCTGGCCTCCCCGCAGACGTACGCCATCGAGCACGGCACCCCGAACGCGCTGCGTACCGACGGCACCCTTGCCGCGTTCCCCCTGCACGCCTTCCTCGACCACGTCCGCGAGGAGCACGTGCCGCACTCCACCGCCCTGTACTCCCGGCTGGACGCACGCCGTCATCTCACGGGTTCCCTCGCCCGGTTCGCGATCAGCGGGCGCCGGCTGTCGCGTACGGCCCTGGATGCGGCCCGTGCGGCCGGGCTCGGCGCTCCCGGGGAAGGTGCGGTGTGCCGCAACCCGTACCGCTCGATCCTGGTGCGGGCCGTCGAGGTGGTGTACGCGATCGACGAAGCGCTGCGGATCATCGACGCGTACGAGCCGCCGCGCCGCCCGTACGTCGAGGTGCCGCCGGTCGCGGGGACCGGTCACGGCGCGACGGAGGCGCCGCGGGGCCTGCTCTACCACCGCTACCGGCTGGACGCCGAGGGCACGCTCACCGATGTCCGCCTCGTGCCGCCCACCGCGCAGAACCAGGGCGCCATCGAGGACGACCTGGCCCGTGTCGCGCAGTCGGCGATCTCCGAACATGACGCGAATGACGAGGAGTTGACGCATCTGTGTGAGCGGGCCATCCGCAACCACGACCCGTGCATCTCCTGCGCCACCCACTTCCTCGACCTCACCGTCGAACGCACCTGAAATCCTGAGGAGGACACCGTGGACGGCAGCCCGAGCATCGTGAGCGACGTGATGACACATACAGTCGTCGCCGTCGGCCGCGACGCCCCGTTCAAGGACATCGTCAAACTGATGGAGCAGTGGAAGGTCAGCGCCCTTCCCGTTCTGGAGGGCGAAGGCCGGGTGATCGGAGTCGTCTCCGAGGCCGATCTCCTGCCGAAGGAGGAGTACCGCGACAGCGACCCGGACCGGCAGGCCCAGCTACACCATCTGTCCGACCTCGCCAAGGCGGGAGCGGTGACGGCAGCCGAGTTGATGACCACGCCGGCCGTCACCGTCCACGCGAACGCCACCCTTGCGCAGGCCGCGCGCATCATGGCTCAGCGTCAGGTCAAGCGACTGCCGGTCGTCAACGACGAGGGCATGCTCGAGGGCGTCGTCAGCCGGGCGGACCTGCTGAAGGTCTTCCTGCGCTCGGACGAGGAGATCGCCGAGGAGGTCCGCCGTGAAGTGGTCGCGCACCTCTTCCCCGCGCCCGTCGAGCCGATCCAGGTCCAGGTCGCCGAGGGCGTCGTGACCCTCACGGGCAGGACCAGGGACACCTCGCTGGTGCCGGTGGCCGCCCGCCTGGTGCGCGCCATCGAGGGCGTGGTCGACGTCGAGTTCGACCTCTCCGGCGGCTCGGCGCGGAGTGGCCCGCGGTGAAGTACCTCGACGAATACCGCGACCCCGCCCTCGCCCGGCAGCTGCTCGACGAGTTGCGCCGCACCGCGACCAAGCCCTGGCGGATCATGGAGGTGTGCGGCGGACAGACCCACACCCTGGTCCGCCAGGGCATCGACGAGCTGCTCCCGGCCGGCATCCGCATGATCCACGGCCCCGGCTGCCCGGTGTGCGTCACCCCGCTGGAGACCCTGGACCGGGCGATGGCCATCGCCGTCCGCCCCGGAGTGATCTTCACCAGCTTCGGTGACATGCTGCGGGTACCGGGCTCCGCGACCGACTTGCTGTCGCTGCGGGCGCGCGGCGCGGACGTACGGGTCGTCTACACGCCGATGGACGCGGTCCGCATCGCCCAGGACCGGCCGGACCGTGAAGTAGTCTTCCTCGCGGTCGGGTTCGAGACCACAGCGCCCGCCAACGCCATGGCCGTACTGCACGCCGCCCGCCTCGGCCTCACCAACTTCTCGATGCTGGTCAGCCACGTCCTCGTACCGCCCGCGATGACCGCGCTGCTCGACGACCCCGACTGCGAGGTGCAGGCCTTCCTCGCCGCCGGGCATGTCTGCGCGGTGATGGGCTGGCGCGAGTACGAGCCGATCGCCGCCCGCTACCGGGTGCCGATCGTGGTCACCGGCTTCGAGCCGCTCGATCTGCTGGAGGGCATCCTCATGGCGGTGGACCAACTGGAACACGGGCGCTTCGAGGTGGAGAACCAGTACGTACGTGCGGTGCGCCGCTTCGGCAACACCGAGGCGCAGGCTGCGGTCCGCACGGCCTTCCGCGTCACCGACCGGGCGTGGCGCGGTATCGGCGCACTGCCCGACAGTGGCCTCGAACTCGCCGACGCATACGGGCAGTTCGACGCGGCCCGCCGCTTCGAGGTCGCCGGGCTGCGCCCGGCCGAAGACCCCGAGTGCATCGCCGGGGCCATCCTCACCGGGGCCCGCCTGCCCACCGACTGCACGGCCTACGGCACCCGCTGCACCCCCCGCCATCCGCTCGGCGCACCGATGGTCTCCACCGAGGGGACCTGTGCCGCCTTCCACGCCGCCGGTCGCACGAAGGAAGTGTCATCGTCATGAACCCCGTGAGCATCGAATGTCCCGCTCCCCGCCACGAGGACGAACTCGTCCTGCTCGGCCATGGCGCCGGAGGCCGGCTGACTGCCGAGCTCCTGGACGCGCTCGTGCTGCCCGCCCTGGACGGCCAGGACGGCCCGCTGGAGGACGCCGCCCTGCTGCCCGGCCACCTCGACCTGGTGGTGAGCACCGACAGCTTCGTCGTGAGCCCGCTCTTCTTCCCCGGCGGCGACATCGGCTCCCTGGCGGTGCACGGCACGGTCAACGATCTCGCGATGCGTGGCGCCCGGCCCCTCGCCCTGACCGTCGCCCTGATCGTCGAGGAAGGGCTCCCGCTGTCCGAACTCCGCCAGGTCCTCCAGTCGTTGGGCAAGGCCGCCCGTGCCGCCGAAGTCCCGGTCGTCACCGGCGACACCAAGGTCGTGGGCCGCGGTGCGGCGGACAAGGTGTTCATCAACACGACCGGCATCGGCCGGCGGCACGGCGCACTGCGCCCGTCCGCCGCTCTCGCCCGTCCCGGGGACGCCGTCCTGCTCTCCGGCCCGATCGGGCTGCACGGCACCACCGTGCTGTCCACCCGCGAAGGGCTCGGCTTCGAAAGCGACATCGCCTCGGACAGCCGGCCCCTGCACCGCCTCGTCCATGCCATGGCACCGCTCGGCGAACACATCCACACCCTGCGCGACCCGACCCGCGGCGGACTCGCCGCGTCCCTCAACGAGATCGCCCGCGACTCGTCCGTGGCCATCGAGATCGATGAGAGCGCCGTCCCGGTGCCGGAGCCGGTCGCCTCCGCCTGCGACCTGCTCGGTCTCGATCCGCTGATCGTCGCCAACGAGGGCTGTCTGGTCGCCTTCGTCTCACCGTCGGCGGCGGACGAGGCGCTCGCAGCGATGCGTTCGCTCCCCGAGGGCCGGAGCGCGGTCCGCATCGGTGAGGTCCTGGCAGACGGTCCGAGCGGCCGGGTCACGCTGCGCACGCTGGTCGGCGCCCGACGCGTGGTGGACATGCCGCTGGGAGAACAACTCCCGCGCATCTGCTGACCATTGGATCAACGCAGCCCGACAGCCGGGCCCGCCAGAAGCGTTCGAGGCCAGGCTCCGAAGCCGGCTGCCGACGAGTGGAGGTGCCGACGGCAGCCCCCGCAGCGGCCACCCATCCTCGCCCGCCCCTGCCAGGACATCAATTACCCGCGCCAGGACGTCGCTCACCCCAGTGGCCAAGTCCCGCTGGCCGCCGGTTTGTTCACCGTCAGCGGGAGCGGATTCTTACCGGTCGCGCCGATTTGTCTGAACGTATCCATCTGCGGCGGAACGGACACACCCGAGCGCGGCGCCACGCACGGAGGTGTGCGGTTCCGCGCGAACTCGCGCTCAGACGTGCCGCACCGGAATGGTCCTGGTGCCCGCCTTCGCCTCCGGCACCGGGACGGTGACGGTCAGGACACCGTCCTTGTACTCCGCAGTCGCCTCGTCGCCCTTGGCGCCGGCCGGCAGCCGGACGGAACGGGCGAACGTGCCGTAGCGGAATTCGCTGCGGTCCTTCTCCGTCGTCTCCTCACTGCGCTCGGCCCGCAGGGTCAGAACGCCCTCCGTCACGGTGATCTCGACATCCTTGGTGGGGTCGATGCCCGGGAGCTCGGCCCGCAGCACGTACGCCCCGACCGCCAGGTGCTCTTCGATCCGGATGCCGTGCAACCCCGGAACCATGTGCACCCCGGGGAGCCCGGACTCGACCCAGCCGAACATGTCCGGTAGCGCCTGCCAGCCAGGCAGCCGCTCGATCTTGCCGCTCATGTGCCCTCCTCTCCGCTGTTGTCCACTTCCATCGTCACGCGCGGAACGGGGACATGCATGGGCCGACCGACCCCGTACGGGACCCTGTCGGCCCTGCCCTGTCAGCCGATCATCCGCTTCCGCCACTGAGGGCCGACCCGCAGCCACTCCGCGTCCGACTCCGCCATGCGCTGACGTTCCAGACACCCGCGTCCCACCCCTCCGCCGAGCAGCACTGCGGCTGCGGCACTCAGCCCGACCAGCACGCCACCCAGAGCCGCCTGCGGCCTCACCTCCGTCGCGGTGGAGGACTTGAAGACCAGAACGCCCTTGCGGTCCGTCCACACCTTCACCGGGATGCCCGCCGCGGGTCCCGGGATCGACCTTCGTCCGACGCGTGCGTGTGGAGCCGTCTGCCGCGGTTCCGGCTTCCGCAGGGGGCCGGGATACTTCGCCGTCTTCGACGATGCCGCACGTGAGCGGTGAGGAAGGCAAACGCTTCGCGACGTGGTGCCCCCCTTGGTCGTGGCCGAGGAGCGGGAGCCGCCGCAGGACGAATACCGGCAAGGAGTCTCCCACCGTCCCAGTCGTGCGGCAGGGCCCGGCAGTCCCCCACTCGGGGCGATTGCCCCTGCCGAACTGGGCGGAAGCGCGTTCCAATTGAGGTGAGGGCGGATTGCCGCCGCCCTGATGCAGGTGCGCGCACGAGGAGGTGGCGCATGCGCTTCGACGACCGCACGGACGCTGGGCGACGCCTGGCCCGACGCACTGCGCGGGCCCACCACCAGTGACCGACGGAATGACATGCGTCCACCGGGGTGGCGTGGTCAGTACTGCGTGAGGCTTCGGCCGTGGTCGGCGGCGTAGGCGGCGAAGACTTCCGTCGGTGTTCCGCCGGTGTGGAGAAAGCGCTGGTCAAGGATGGTGGCAAGGTCTTCCAGCGCACCGGCGAGCAGTTCGCCGGTCAGACGCGCATCCGACCGCCGGGCCGCCCGTCCACGATGCGCGAGGTCAGCCGCGTAGCCGATCGTGGCCGCCAAGGACGAGTGGTCCTCACCGTCATGGAAGTAGTAGGCCTCGGCGTACTGTGTGAAGTCGATCCGGACACGTGCCACCTCGGTGGCCAGATTCTCCAGCAGTGTGGCGCCCACCGGGCAGTCGAGCTGGTGGACGGACGGGTCCGAGCGTTGGAGGAGCGCCAACCGGATCGCCAGGACCCTCCTGCGACTCAGCGCCGGGTAAATCTGCAGCACCCAGGCGACCGAGGCTGTCAGCAGGGCGAAGCCGACCAGGGCCTCCAGCGGCGAGACCAGACGAAGCCAGCCTGCGGCGGGCGTGATGTCCCCCAGCCCGAGGGTGGCGACCATGACAAGTGACAGGTAGACGGAGTCGAGCAGCGCCGGCTGCTGCGCCGCCTTGGAACCAGGCGCGAAGGTGAACGCCCCTGGCATGTGGGGCCAGTAGACGATGGCCCAGCCCAGGATGATCGTGACGGCCCACATGCCGACCACCGTGACCATGGCGAGCGGCCCGACGAGTCCGACCACACGCCCGCGCACACGAAGATGCCGGGCCAGTCTCCACAGCGCAGACATGACGAGGCGACTCAGACCGCCGTGGCGGGTGGGGTGCCAGAGCGTGTGGAACAAGTCCCGCAGGGCGGCCATGACCAGGCCGACACCTGCCAGCGAGACCAACCACTCCATGCATGTCTCCCCGTCGGCGCCGGGCTCGCCATCGCCCCACGGCCTTGTTCCGCGAAACGCCTGGGCAGCGGCGCCCGCTCGAGCCAACCGAGTTGGCCTCGCTCTCGGAGCATATGCCGAAGACAGCGCCGCAGAGCTCCGAATCGACCCGCTCCCGGGCTATCGCATCCCGCCCGCGAAGAGGGTTCTCGGCGAGATACGGGCGGCGTCAGCAACGTATCCACGAGCCTCTTCATAGATGGTCCACGTGGGTGAAGCCCGTCCCCGTACTCCCGGGGAAGCATCCGTCCCGCCGGCCGGGGCAAGGCGCGGAAGCACCAGTCCCGTCGGCCGACCCGCCACGCCGCGACTCAAGTCACGGTGCGGCGGCGGGCGGCGTGGGACGTCCCCCTCTGTCCGGCTATGCCCACTTCCTCGTCCCACACGCCTCCTGAGAGGAGCCGAAGGGATCAGGGGGCATCGATGCGGTCGACGACATCAACCACGTCCGCGATGTCCCGGAGCGATTCGAGGAGTGGCGGGACGAGCGCCCGGTCCAGTTTCCCCGTCACGGTGACCACGCCGTTCTCGACCGTCACCTCGGCAGCGGCGGGAGCCGGCAGCCGCCGCTGGAGCAGCGACTCGGCCTCCGCACGGATGTCCGCGTCGTTGCGAATCAGGGCCTGCAGCAGCTCGGCCCGGCTCACCACACCAACCAGCCGGCCTTGGTAATCCGTGACGGGGAGCCGCTTCAGTCGCGCGTGCGCCGCCGTCCAGGCGGCGTCCGCGACCGGCTGCGCCGGGCGTACGGTGACCGGCGGGAAGGTCATGAGGGTGGCCGCCGTGTCACCGCGGCTCTTCTCGTAGAGGCTGTGCTGCCGGAGTCTGCCGATCGGACCGTGCCAATGGGGTTCCGCCATCACGGCGGCCTTGGCGAGCAGATCGGACTCCGAGACCACGCCCATCACGTGGTCCTCGGCGTCGACCACCGGTACCGCGTTCACCTGCTCGCGGGAGAGCGTGTGCGCAACGTCCAGGAACGGCATGTCGCCGGGGACGGAGACGGCGGGTACCCGCATGACGTCGCGCACGCACAGCCCGCCCGGTTCGCGGGCCGGGGGTCGGCCGACCGGGGAAACGGACGGCTCGGGTTTTTCCGGGGCGGGAGGCTGCTCGGCGGCCCTGCCGGCCGTCGCGGCGGCGACGGCGCCGAGATAGCGTCCCAGCGCGTCATGGCGCGGCTCCTCCCGAAGTGTCCAGGGACGGCCCGGCGTGGCGTGGCGAGCCTCGTCGGCGGCGGCGTGGTGTTCGATGTCCCTCACGGCAACGTCCACAGCAGCGGTGCCCCCGCCTCCCCCCTCAGTGTCGCATTCGCTCCACCCACCCGCCCGGGGCGGGGATTTGACTGAGCCGGTGACCGCGCACACCGAGCGGTTCGTGGCCTGCTTGTGAAGCCTCGACCGCGACTTGGCCTACGCACGGCACTACCCGGCGATCACCGGTGTCGTCCACGCCGCTGGTGCACGGGGCGGCTGCCCGTGTGAGCGGGCTGCCATGTCGCGGGGGGGTGCCTCTATGTCTTTCGTCAAGTGGGGCGTGGGGTTCGGGGTGCGTAGAAGGTGCCGTCGCGGAGCATCGCTAACAGCACGCTGATCCGTTGTCGGGCGAGGCCGGCGGGGCGGGAGCTGGCGGCATCAACTCCTACGCACTCGGGCCGGTGCCGCGCCCGGGCCGCACCGGCCGGGCGCCCTGCGGGCCGACGCATTCGGCGCGTACGGGATCGGCCGCCGTCCCGCGCTCCAGAACGAGGAGCCGCCTTCCGGGTGAAACGACGGCTACTCGGGCGTGTGCGGGACGGTGATGACAGGGCATCGGGCGTGGTGCAGTACGCCCTGGCTGACGGAGCCCAGGAGCATACCGGTGAAGCCGCCGTGCCCGCGTGTGCCCACGATCAGACCGAGGGCGTGTTCGGACGCGTCGGCCAGGACCCGGACCGGGTGTCCGCATACCACCTCGTGGTGAAGTTCCACCCCCGGATGGGCTGCGGTACGCCCGGCGACCGTCTCCGACAGCAGCCGACGGGACTCCTGCAGGGCCGCGTCTTCGTCCACGACTCCGTGCCGCGGGGGGTGCCACACGTACAGGGCACGCAGGAGGGCGCCGCGCAGGGCGGCCTCCTCGAAGGCGAAGTCGACGGCGGCCGCGGAATGCGGGCTGCCATCCACACCGACCACGAAGTACGCCGGCTGCTGGGTGATGTGCTCCGGCTCCGGCACGACCACCACCGGACAGGGGGCGTGGGCGATGAGCGGCAAGGCGACGGCGGCGGAGGTGAACCGTTCCTGGACAGCACTCAGATGGCGCGAGCCGAGCACGACCACGGTGGCGTCCTGAGCCTGCTCACGCAGCGCCCACACCGGGTCACCCTCCACCAGCACCCCGGAGACCCGCACCTTCGAATGCCGGGACTCGACGAAAGCGACCGCCTCCTTCAGCGCGCTGTCCCCCGCCACGTGCAGCGTGTCGTTCCACTCCTCCCAGGACGGCCGCCCGCCCGTCGGCCGGTACCCGGGGGTCGGCACGCCCTGCGCGTGGACCAGCAGCAAGGGCAGGCGGCGCCGGGCCGCCTCGTCGGCGGCCCAGGCGAGCGCCATGCGTTCGTGGGGATCGGGGTCGACACCGACCACGATCGGCCTACGTCCTTCCCTGGTCTCAGCCATGGCGGCCACCTCCTTGTTTCGTGTACCACGATGCGCCTACAGACCCTGGGAGAGCAGGATTTCGTGGGCCAGTCGCGCTCCACGGGCTGCTTCCTCCGTCGGCAGAGTCTCCTGTGACGGGATGTCCTCCAGGCCTCGGGCGAGTGCCCGGACGGCCTCGGCCAGGGTGGCCACCTGTGCTTCCAGCCGACCAAGCCGGTCGTCCGGCCCGGGCACGTCATCAGGTTCAGGAGAGTGGTGCTGAGTCATGTCGAGTCTCCTCACGAGGCGGTGATCGGCGGGGCCGCCACTCGGTGAGACCGGTCGGGACGTAGTGGCCGTCGTAGCGGCGGTACAGGGTGTCGCCCCGACCGGTGGTGTCGTCGGCGAAGAACATGAACGGGAATCCGGTCAGGTGCAGAGCCGCCACTCCGCCTCGGCCACGCTCATCCGGGGGGCGGGGAGGTCGCTGACGGCCGGCGGCACGGCCACGGGGCCGACCAGATGGGGGCGGGGGTGCACCTGGGCGAGGCGGTAACCGGTCGGGCCGGCCCGGTACAGCACGCTGTTCTCGCCGGTGCCGATGTCGGTGAACAGATGGAAGCCGTAGTCCATCGTCTCCGGCTCGAAGGAGGCCTCATCGGGTGACTCGCGGGTGAGGGAGACGAACTTGCGCCAGCCGCCCCAGTTGCTCCGCGAGCAGGTCCACGGCTTCGGTGACGGTTCCGGCGACATGCACACGGGCAGGGCGCCCGTCGATGTCCGGATCGGCCTGGGCGACCTCCGGTCGTTCGACGGCGGGGCTCGCCATGCTGGTGAGCTTGACGCGGGTGCCCGGCGCCATTCTGGCGCGTCGGGCTGCTTCCGTCCGGCTCATCCCCTGCCGCTCGCGCTCGGCGGCCACGCGCCGACCGATGTCGCCAGGGTTGGGTGGCCCAAGCGGCGCAGTCCTGTCGGACGCGGCACCTGCCTCACCCAGGCCCGGCTGGGAAGGTGCGTGGGTCCCATCGCTCCCAGGCCCGTGCTCAACGTGACGGACATGGGCGTCGCGCCCGGGGAACACCAGCGTCACGTCGTCAGTATCCGACCAGCGCACGTCGTAGGGAGGTGTGCCGTCCGCATGGTGAAGTCCGACGATCTCGCCGTCGCGCCTGGTGGCGCCGGTCGCCGGGCTCTCAATGACGATGTGATCGCCGAGTTGAGCTCGCATGATCGCCACCGCCTCCTCAAAATGATGCTGTACCCAACGTGCCACGCACGGGATGCCGCCGCATGCGACGCGGCATGAAACGTGCCGCGGAAGGGAGACGCGACATGCGCCACCGAACGGTCGCAGAACTCATGACCAAAGTGGTTGTGCGGGCGCGACGGGATCTGCCGTTCAAGGAAATCGTCAAACTGCTCTCCGAGAAGGATGTCACCGCGGTACCCGTGGTGGATGAACTGGACCGCCCGATGGGTGTCGTGTCCGAGGCCGACCTGCTGCGCAAGTCCGCGGACCAGGCCGACCCGTCCGGTCTGACAGCGATTCCGGATCTGGAGGCGTGGGAGCGGGCCAAGGCCGAAGGGACGAGGGCAGAGGAACTGATGTCGGCCCCGGCGGTGTGCGCGTCCGGAGTGGAGTGTCGTCGAGGCGGCTCGCCTCATGGAGGTCCACAGCGTCAAGCGGCTGCCCGTCGTGGACGAGACGGACAGGCTGCAGGGCATCGTCAGCCGCAGCGACCTGCTGCGGATCTTCCTGCGCCGTGACGACGCCATCCGCGACGAGATCACCCGGGATGTGCTGGAGCAGACCATGGGTCTGCTTCCCTCGGATGTGACGGTCGAGGTGCGCGAGGGACAGGTCACCCTCGGCGGATCCGTCGATTTCAAGAGCCTGATTCCCTACGACGCCCGGAGTCCCACCACCGGAGCGTGAGACGTCGCGTCCATAACCGGGGCCGGTGCAGGGGGCGGAGCTGCTGCTCACATGGGCCACCCGGCGACCTGCCGGGTGCACGACCCGGTCCCGGGCGCGCCCAGGCCTTCGATGTCGCGCTCGGCGGCATTCACCAGTTGCTGGGCGAGGTCGCGCATCGCCCGGCCGGCCGCCAGTTCGTCACCGAGCTCCGGAACGTACATGTCCGCCGGGTTGCAGTGCGCGACCCCACGTCCGATGAGCGCCGTGGCTCCGGTGCCCAGCACCACCCGCGCCTTCGTCGTTCCCTCGTCCTCGAAGAGGTGGAGACGGACCTTCCACTCCACGGTGTGCGACATCGCTTTCCTCCTCACCTTGATACGGAACGATGCGATCCGGATGTGCTTCGTTCCAGGCTCCGGGACCGCGCGCCAAAGGCCGGTGCCCCCTCCTCGATTCGGCGACGGACCTGGTCGGCGAGCGTGCTCAGCCGCTCAGAGACCGTCACCCGCGGCGCGACGGGAGCTCGGATCCGCCGGGCCACCGGTGGCAGCTGCGCCAGATCAGCGGCGCATCTCTCCCGGCACGCGTCCAGAGCGGGGCGCTTGCCCGTACGCCGTCCTTCCCGCATCACGGTCTCCAGCAACGGCTGGGCATCGTCCGTCGGTTGCTCGTCGACAAGGCCGATCACGTCGGCGTATCCAGCACGACGGAACACCTGTTTCCGCCCAGGTGCCGTCACTTTCGCCGAGGAGAGTTTCATCACCGGGCGACCGTCGTACTCCACCAACTTGTAGGCGGAATCCAGATACGGGGCATCCGCCGAGACGCCCACGCGGGTGCCGACGGCGTAGGTGTCGATCGGCGCGCCGGAGCGGATCAGTTCGTCCACGGAGTACTCGTCGAGACCACCGCTGGCGACGATCCGTACGTCCGGCAGGCCGGCGGCGTCGAGGATGGCTCGCGCCCGTACCGCCAGGGCTCCGAGGTCGCCGCTGTCCAGCCGGATCGCCGAGCCGGGCCCGCGGTCGAGGTCCCGCAGTACGCGCGCCGCGATGTGGACGCCGGTCCCGGTGTCGTAGGTGTCCACCAGCAGCGTCACCGGGCCGGGGTGGGCCCGGGCGAAGGCGCGGAAGGCCTCGTCTTCCGTCGCGAATGCCTCCACGAACGAGTGGGCCATGGTGCCGACCGCGGGCACGCCTTCGGCGGTGGCCGCGGCCACGTTGCTGGTCCCGGCGAAGCCCACCATCGCGCTCAGCCGGGCGGCCTGGTAGCCGGCCTGCGGGCCGTGGGTGCGCCGCAGGGAGAAGTCCACGATCGGATGTCCGGCGGCGGCGAGCACGCATCGCGCGGCCTTGGAAGCGATCGCCGTCTGATGGCTGAGCTGATTGAGCACATACGTCTCGGCCAACTGCGCCTGCGGAAGCGGAGCGGTCACCTCCAGCAGGGGCTCTCCCGCGAGCACGATCCGCCCTTCCGGCACCGCCCGCACCTGGCCGGTGAACTCGAGACCCAGCAGCGGCTCCAGATCGCAGGACGGCCGGTGCAGCGCCGCAGCGAAGGCATCGATGTCCTCGGAGCCGACACGAAGACCGGAGAGGAAATCCAGGGCCGACTCCAATCCTGCGGCCACCAGAAAGCCCCGGTCGGACGGCAGGTTGCGGACGAAGAGGCTGAACGTCGCCGGGCCGGTCATCCCCTCTCGCAGATACGACATCGCCATCGTCACCTCGTACAGGTCGGTGGTCGTCGCATCGGACATCACCCTCACCTCCTCTGCGCCGGAGCGGCCCACGGCCTGTCACCGGCGGAAGCGCGCCGACCAACGGGGCTCCACCAGGTCCCACTCGGCGTCCCACTGCGCGTACCTTCTGCGGTCCAGCACCTGGCGCATGCCCACCCTCACCGCGAAGACCCCGCCGGCCACCGCGATCGACGTCATGCCGCCCACCATCCAGCCGGTAGCCGTCGCGTTGTTCGCGCTCATCGGTGGATCGGTGATGGTTCCCTGCCTGTCCACCCAGATCCGCGCGGTCGCGCCCTTGCCCGCGCCCGACTTCACGAGTGCCGTTCCGGTCCTTTCTCTGCCGTCCCTGTCGGTCCATCGAACGTGCGCCGATTGCATGGCGCCGTCCGCACCCTTGCCTGCTCCTTCGGCGTCCGAAGTCAGCCGGACGGTGACCTCGTGCCGCTCCGCCGACTGCGCCTGCACGGTGCGCATCAAGGACTCGTAGACCGTCAGCCCTGCGCTCAGCGAGGCCACCGGCAGTCCGAGGGCGAGTACCAGCATCAGGAAACGGAAAAACCAGCACTCGATCCTGTCGGACGTACGCCTGAGCGGGTTCGCGCCCTTGGACGGGAGCTCCCAGTGCGGCGGGCGGGCACTGGAAGGGTTCTGCGAGCCTTGTGCACTCATGACCTGGCCTCCAGCTAGCGCTGGTCGGTTCCCCTACCACGATCAAGCGGCCGACCGATCCCGGTAAAGGGCCGAACGTCCCATTGATGCGACCACTTGGCCCCCATGGGCTCCGCCCTCCCCATCGGTGACAGTCATATCTGCGGAACGACCGCGGCCGGACACGGCGCGTGATGCAACACCGCGTGGTTGACGAGGCCCAGCTGGAGACGTACGTGCCCGCGTCGTCGGCGGGCTCCGACCACGAGCAGGTCGGCGCCTGCCGCGGCTTCCAGAAGTGCCTGCCGAATCGGCCCCTCGATCACCTGTCGGCTCACCGAAACGTTCGGGTACCGCTCCGTGGGGCCTCGCAGCGCGCCGTCGAGCACCTGCGTCGGCGAGCGCCGGAGGGCCTCCATGGCGTACTCGGACGGGGGCGGAGGCTCGGAGGGAGCACCGAACGGGACATTCCAGGCGTGCACCGCCACCAGCCGACAGCGCCGCACATGCGCCTCTCGAAAGGCGAACTGCACTGCCGTGCCGTTTCCTTCCCCGTCCTCGACGCCGACGACGACGTTCCCGAACCGAGCGTTCCGGTACTCCGACCCGCCGCGCACCACGACGAACGGGCAATCGGCGCGCGCCGCCACGGCCAGACCGACCGAACCCAACAGCAGCCCGGCGAGATCCCCGAGCCCTCTGGACCCGAGTACCAGCGCGAAAGCATTGCGCCCCTTGCTGACCAGCTCGGACGCCGCGTCCTCACGCAGCACCTCACTCGACAACCGCACCGTGGGAGCGCTCTTCCTGGCCCGCTCCGAGGCAGCGGCGATCAGGTCGGACGCCTCGTGGTCCGGCACCACCGCGTGCACGAGGTGGAGCGGCACGCCATGTCGGACCGCCTCCTCGGCGGCCCAGTCCACCGCCTCCAGGCTCGCCTCGGACCCGTCGATACCGACCACCAGGGGAATCGCCACTGCTCTCGCCTCCTCTTCGTGCCGGACTCCACACGTTGCCGAGCCCTGCCACGCAGGGGTCCGCATGCGTCGCGGGAGACTTTGGGGTACTCCTCGAATGAGAAGAGGCCGCCCTCGGCATACCGGCGCAGTCTGGACGAGAGGACTCGTTCACCGTCGTTCCAGCTTCGTACGAGACGGAGGCAGTCGCCATGGAGCCAGCCATCACCGTGGGCCTCGACGGCTCACCCGAGAGCCTTGCCGCCGCCCATTGGGCCGCCGAGGAAGCCGAGCGGCGCAAGCTCACGCTGCGCCTGCTGCACGCGTGGCCCCTGCTGGCGCCGGAACCTACCCACGTTCCCTCGGAGGTGGATCAGAACTACTGGGCCAAGCGGATCGTCCACAATGCGCGGGCAGAGCTCCAGGCACGTCACCCGGGACTTTCCATCGTCGGCAACCTGGTCGCGGACGACGCCCTGGACGCGCTGCTGCAAGCGGCCTCGGAGTCCGAGATGGTCGTGCTCGGTTCGCGAGGGCTGGGGCCCGTCGAGAGCTACTTCCTGGGCGACATCAGCATGCCCGTGGTGGCACGGGCCGAGCACCCGGTCGTCCTGGTACGCGCCGAAACTCATAAAGAAGGGCTGCAGCCCACTCCGGGTACGGCGGGCGCCGTAATCGTGGCGCTGAAACTGCACGGCCCGTGCGAGGACCTGCTCGAATTCGGTTTCGTCACCGCCGCGGCGCGGAACGTGCCCCTTCGGGCTGTCCACGGCCGGAGCCTGCCGGTCCACGCATACGTTCCCTGGGGCATCGACCACGATGTGACCGAGGAAATCGCACAGGACGCTCAGAAGGAGCTGAACCAGGTGCTCCGCCCGTGGCGTGAGAAGTTCCCCGGTGTGCAGGTGGTCGACGTGGTCCGGCTCGAAAGCCCCGCCAAAGCCGCCGTGCGGGATGCCGAGAGCGCCGGGCTGCTGGTGGTCGGCCGACGCAAACACCATCCGCCCTTGGCACCACGCCTGGGCCCGGTAGCCCAAGCCGCCGTCCACCACGCGCGCTGCCCCGTCGCCGTCGTTCCTCATGACTGAGCCGAACCACAGCAGGGAGCCGGTGGAGGCGGTGCGTCAGGCCGACGCGTCCGTGCTCCGCACCAGCACCGGCCTCGACGCTCCGCCGCTCCCCCGCGCGGAGGTGCGCGAGACCCACACCGCGGTCGTTCTCTTCGTGGGCGACCGCGCCTACAAGGTCAAGAAGCCGCTCGATATGGGATTCCTGGACTACACCACCGTTGCGGCTCGACGGGCCGCGTGCGAGCGGGAGGTCGCGCTCAACCGTCGCTTCGCCCCCGATGTCTATCTGGGCGTGGGGGAAATCCGCAGCCCGGATACGGACGTGCCGGAGCCCGTCGTGGTGATGCGGCGCATGCCGACAGAGCGCCGTCTCTCCCAACTCGTACGAGGAGGGGCCACCGTCGACGATGTCCTGCGCGCCGTGGCCCGGCTGCTCGCCATGCGTCATGCGGACGCGCCGCGCAGCCCAGAGGTGGCCGAACAGGGTACTCGCAACGCCCTGTCGTCGCGCTGGGAAGCCAGCTTCACACACGTCCGCGCGCTGGCCGGCGACAGCCCGGTGCCCGACGGCGTGGAGGAGGTCGAGCTGCTCGTACACCGCTATCTCGCCGGCCGCGAGCAGCTCTTCGATACGCGCATCGAGCAGGGGAGGGTCGTGGACGGTCACGGCGACCTGCTCACCGAGGACATCTTCTGCCTCGACGACGGCCCACGCGTCCTGGACTGCCTGGAGTTCGACGACCACCTACGCTACGTCGACGGCCTCGACGACGCCGCCTTCCTGGCCATGGACCTGGAACAGCTCGGTGCGCCGGAGGCCGCGGCGTTCTTCCTCGCCCAGTACAGCGAATACTCCGGAGACCCCGCACCGCCTTCCTTGTGGCACCACTATGTCGCCTACCGTGCCTTCGTACGCGCCAAGGTCTCTCTGATCCAGGCACGTCAGGGCGCGCCCGGCGCGCAGGTGGCCGCACGCCGGCTGGTGATGACGGCGCTGCGCCACCTGCGCACCTCCGCCGTCGGCCTCACGCTCGTCGGCGGACTGCCCGGCAGCGGGAAGTCCACACTCTCGGGTGCGCTCGCCGATCGCCTGGGCGTCACGCTGCTCAGCAGCGACCGCCTCCGCAAGGAGCTGGCGGGCATCCCGGCGGAGGAGTCCGCAGCCGCCGGCTACGGAGAAGGGCTGTACACGCCGGAGTGGACCGCCAAGACCTACGCGGCCCTTCTCGAGCGCGCATCCGCCCTGCTGTCCGCCGGCGAGTCCGTAGTCCTGGACGCCACCTGGTCCCATGCCGGGCAACGCGAAGCCGCCCAGCGCACGGCCGAGCGCACAAGCGCCGACCTGGTGGCCCTGCACTGCCAGGTGCCGGACGACGTATCGGCAGCCCGCCTGAACACCCGCGGTCCCGGCGCATCCGACGCCCACGTCGACGTGGCCACCGCCATGGCAGCCGCGGAGCCGCCATGGGCAGAGGCCGTCACCGTCGACACCAGCGGCCCCCTGGAGGCCGCGGTCGTCCAGGCCCTGGCGGCCGTACGCCCGTACGGCACCGGCCAGGCCCCGGTCTTCCGCCGCCCCTACATGGAGCCGGACTGATACATGGAGCCGGACCGGGAAGAACGGCGATGCCGTCGACGGCAGGGCAGTCCCGGTTGCCCTCAACTCCCTTGAGGGCGACGGTGGAGAGGGGTAGCGAGGGAGTAAGTACCATGCGAGCACTCGTCTACCACGGCCCCGAACAGACCTCCTGGGACACGGTCCGGGATCCTGCGATCGAGGAGGCGACCGACGCGCTCGTGCGTGTCGACGCGACCACCGTCTGCGGCAGTGACCTGCACATCCTGCGTGGAGACCTCCCCGAGGTAAAGCCCGGGACGGTTCTGGGCCATGAGGCCGTCGGCGAGGTGATGGAAGTCGGCCGCGGGGTCCAGGCCGTGCGCCCCGGGGATCAGGTGATCGTGTCGTCCGTCTCGGCCTGCGGCCACTGTCAGTTCTGCCGGGCCGGTAGGTGCGGACAGTGCAGCGAGGGCGGTGGATGGATCCTCGGGAATCTGATCAACGGCGCACAAGCCGAGTTCGTACGTGTGCCCTTCGCCGATCACTCCACCTACCGGCGGCCCGCGGGCCTGGCCCTCGATGACGCGGTACTGCTCGCGGAGGTTGTCCCCACCGCCTACGAGGTCGGGGTGCGCAACGGACACGTGGGCCCAGGAGACACCGTCGTCGTGGTGGGTGCGGGTCCCGTGGGGCTCGCCGCGGTCGTCACCGCGCGGATCTACTCGCCTCGCAGGATCATCGCGGTGGATCTGTCCCCTTCTCGGCTGGAAGCCGCCGTCCGCCTGGGTGCCGATGCCGCCGAACTGCCCGGACGGCTGATCGCCGACTTGTCCGAGGGCCCCGGAGCCGACGTGGTCATCGAGGCCGCCGGCGATCCGGACAGCTTCGTCCTGTGCACACGCGCGGTGCGCTCAGGAGGGCACATCGCCAACATCGGCATGCACGGCAAACCGGCCACGCTGCATCTTGAGGCTCTCTGGCGCAAGAACGTCACGATCAGCACGGGTCAGGTCGACGCCTCCTCCACGCCTTGGCTGCTCGACCTGGTGACATCGGGGCGCCTGCCCATCTCCCAGCTCGTCACCCACACCTTCAGCCTCGACCGGATGGGAGATGCCTACGAGGTCTTCGCCCACGGCACCGACACCGGCGCCCTCAAGGTCGTAGTGCATCGCGAGTAAGGCGCCCGGACCGAGAGCAGTCGTGAGCGGGGCTGGTCGGTCCCTCGGCCTGGACCGTCCCGACCTGCGACTCGCCCGGCGAGCAGTTCCCCCATCGCTGAATCGGAACGGGTCCGGTCATAGTCGACGAGATTCAGTGGCGCCCGGTGCGGTGTCCTTGTGGATCGTCTCCCAGTGACGCTCCTCCTCCCTGCGCCTGCCTCTGTCTCCGGAGTCGCCGAGCCCGGCCTGGACCGCGCGGTGACCGGCCCCGACCGAACGGGTCGCGGCACGCTGTGGGCATGCGTGAGGCCGGGGCGGCCCGCATTTCGCGGGCTCGGATCGCGCGGTGCGCAGTTTCGCTCCGTTTCACCGTGTCCGAGGAAGAACGCCATCCACGCCGACCAGCGTGCTCGGCCGCTGACGTGGCGGGTACGCTTCAACAACCCGACCGTTGCCAGGAGAAGCAGCCCGTCTACGGACAGCCACAGCGTGGCGCTCGTGGCATCCGCACCGCCCTGGAGAGCACATGCCCGCTGGTGAACACAGGAGGCGTACGCCGCCACGGACGCGACCAACGGGGCACAGCCACTCCGCACCCATGTCTCGACGTCAGCCGCACGAGGACGTTTCCTATGGGGCCTCTCAGCCTTCATCGGGCATCACCAGCGATGCGGCGACGCCACGCCACCTCGGCCGTAGTCGAAACCACCGGCTCACGGGCTCTTCGACGGGTTGTCCATGCTGAGGGAGCCCCTGGAGCGGATCGGCCGCTACCGTCTGGACCGGCGCCTGGGCGCCGGCGGCTTCGGCGTGGTCTGGCTCGCCCACGACGACGTGCTCGAGGCGGCCGTCGCGGTGAAAGTGCTGTCGGAGAACTGGGTCGACCACCTGGACATCCGGGAGCGCTTCCTCTCCGAGGCACGGCTGCTGCGCCGCGCCGACTCCAACCGGGTCGTCCAGGTGTACGACATCGGTGAACTGCCGGACGGCAGACCGTACTTCGTCATGGAGTACGCAGACGGGGGCACCCTCGCCGACCGGGTCGAGGCCGGACCGCTGCCCGTGGCCGAGGCCCTTCGGCTGACGGCCCTCGCGGCCCGGGGAGCTGCCGCGCTGCACGAGGCCGGCATCGTGCACCGGGACATCAAGCCGTCCAACGTGCTGCTGCGCACCTCGCCCGGCGGAGGCGACCGGGTGCTCCTCGCGGACCTCGGCCTGGCCAAGAGCCTGGCCCAGGCGTCCGGGCTCACCATGGCGGCGGGTTCCGCGGGCTACACGCCTCCCGAGCAGGCCGAGCCCGGGTCCGGGATCGACGCGCGGGCCGACGTGTACAGCCTGGGCGCCCTCGGCTACCACCTGGTCACCGGCTCGGTCCCCGGCCCGCCCGGCAAGGTCGTACGGCCCGACCGGCTCCGTACGGACCTGTCCCCCGACGTCCAGCGGGCGTTGCTGCGTGCCATGGAACCCGACCGGGAGCGGCGCTGGCCCACGGCGGCCGGTTTCGCCGCGGAGTTGGAGCGACTGGTCGAACCCGGCGCGGCCCCTCGGCCCCCTCGACCCCGCCGGCACCGACGGCGCGCGTTGATCACGGTGCTGGCCGCCGCCGTCGTGGCAGGCGCGGTGGGCATCACCGCCGCGATCGTGACGCGCGGGCCCGCCGCGAAGACCGTCCGGGTCGAGGACAGCACCGGCCGGGTCGCCGCCGAAGTACCCGCCGCGTGGGGCCACCAGCTCCGCGACTCCGGATGGAATCCGCACACCCTGGGCCTGAAGGAGACGAAGGAACCCGGTCTGGCGATAGCGGACGACCTCGCGAAGTGGCAGGACCTCGGCTCGCGCGTCAACGGAGCCTTCATCGGCCTGAGCGAGCAAGGCGACATCACGGCCTCGGTCCGCGCGATCGCGCACACCGGATGCCATTACGACGGCAGCCGCAGCTACGACGGCGCGCACTGGCACGGTCTGATACGCACCTGGAACGGCTGCCCGGGCAGCGACGGCACCCTCACGGAGGCGGGGCTCACTCCGGCGGGCGGCGCGGGGCAGCCTCAGGTGTACGTACAGATCCGCCAGGACGGCGGCAGTGACGCGACCGACCGCGTTCTCGGTTCGGTGCGAGTGGGAGCCTGACGGAACTCGCCCGCCGATTGCGTGAACTTTTCTCCGTCCCGGTGCATCGGAGAGTGATGACGGGGCACAACGCGCCGTGCGCACGTGTCAGGACACGTGCGGTGATTCTCAAGGAGTGGTGACATGGCGACCTTCCGGCGCGGCGCGGCGGACACGGACCGGCTCGACGCGGTTCCCGCATCCCGCACTTCGACTTTCGCCCGGCGGGCGGCGCTGCTCGCGGGCGTCGCGCTGCTCGGCCTGCTCACCGCCTGCGGTACCGACACCCCGCACAGTACGCCGCAGAAGCTGCCCGGCACCGCGGAGCCGGCCTCCGGTGAGCGGACCACGGACGCGGGTGCGAGCCCCACGGCCGACACGACCGGCAGTCCCGCCACGACCGGATCCGCCACGACCTCGGGTTCGGCTTCCGCGTCGTCCGGGAGCGGCTCGACCGGCACCCGCTGCCACACCTCCGAACTGCGCGCGTCGGTCGGCAACAACGACCCGGGCGCGGGGCAGGAGAACTTCCCGGTCGTCCTGACCAACAGCTCCGGACGCACCTGCACCCTGCGCGGCTACCCGGGCGCGGCTTTCATCGACGCGTCCGGCAAGCAGCTGGGGCCCGATCCGCAGCGCTCCTCGGGCACGCCGACCACGGTCACGCTGGCGCCCGGGCAGAGCGCGTGGGCAGGGCTCACGTTCTCCAACCCGGAGATCAGCGGGGCCCGTACGGCGACGCCCGCCTCGCTCCTCGTGACACCGCCCGACGAGAAGGACTCGCTCAAGGTGAAGTGGACCCAGGGCAAGGTGCCGGTGTCCGGCAACGCCTCGTCGGTGTCCTTGACGGTCGTCCGTGCGGGCACCGGCACCTGACCTCATCGCGCTCCCCGCACCCCCGCCCCGCCACCTGTCCCGCAGGTCGGCGGGGCTCTTTTGCGCCTGCGCGGCGACGGCCGCGCAGGTCGGCTGCGGTTTGTCACGGAACAGCAACACGTCCCGATTCCCGCGATCTTTTCCGGAACTCCCGCCCATCCAACCGGTCGACGTGCCCCCTCGGGCGGCGCGTCGACGGGGACGCGAGCTCCGGCCGCCCGGCCGCAGCCGTGCCGAGGAACCGAAGAACTGGGGAACGATCATGAGCGGCATCTCACGCAGGCGGCTGCTGACGGCGACCGCGTCGGCGGGCGCCCTGGGCGCGCTCTCCGCCTGCTCCGCCCAGGGCTGGTCCGTTGGGGGCGACAGTGCGGACGGGAAGCCCACGGCGCAGGCCCGGCCCACCAAGCTGATCGGCGACGGATCCACCGCCGACACCGGAGCCCAGCCCAGGCAGCCGAAGGCGGAGCGGCTGAAGCCGGGCGAGCGCCCGCCGCAGTTCGTGGTCTTCTCCTGGGACGGCGCGGGTGAACTGAGCAACCAGCTGTTCTCCCGCTTCCGCAAGGTGGCCGCCGACCACGGCGCCTCGATGACGTTCTTCCTGAGCGGCATTTACACCTTGCCCGAGTCGAAGAAGCACCTCTACAGCCCGCCGCAGCACCCCGTCGGCGCGTCCGCGATCGGCTACCTCGCCGACCGGCACATCCACGCCACCCTTCAGCAGGTGCGCGCGGCCTGGCTGGAGGGTCACGAGATAGGCACCCACTTCAACGGCCACTTCTGCGGCGCGAACGGGGTCCGCCGCTGGTCGGCCGCCGAGTGGCGCAGCGAGATCGACCAGGCGATGCGCTTCGTCACCGAGTGGAAGACCAACACCGGCTTCACCGACCTCGATCCGCTCCCGTTCGACTACCGCAAGGAGCTGATCGGCGGCCGCACCCCGTGCCTGGAGGGCCAGGCCGCCCTGCTGCCCACTGCCGCCGAGCTCGGCTGGAAATACGACGCCAGCTCTCCCGGCGGCCTCCAGATGTGGCCCGGAAAGGTGCAGGGCGGCCGCATCTGGGATTTCCCGCTCCAGTCGATTCCCTTCTCCGGCCACTCCTTCCAGGTCCTGTCGATGGACTACAACATGATGGCCAACCAGTCGAACGCGAACCCGCTCGGCGACCGCGCCCAGTTCGACACCTGGCGCGCCCAGGCCCGCGACACCTATCTCGCCGGTTTCCGCCGCGCCTATGAGAGCAATCGCGCGCCCTTCTTCGTCGGCAACCACTTCGAGCGGTGGAACGGCGGTATCTACATGGACGCCGTCGAGGAGGCCGTCGAACGGATCGCCGCCTACGACGACGTACGCATGGTCTCTTTCCGGCAGCTCGTGGAGTGGCTGGAGGCCCAGGACCCGGCGGTCCTGCGGAAGCTGCGCACACTCACCCCCGGACAGACGCCCCTCGGCGGCTGGGCGGAATTCCTGGGCGCGGCTCCTTCGCCGTCGGGCACCGCCCGGTCCTGACGACTCACCGGCGGCCGCCTTGCCCTCCCCCGTATCCGGGGCCGTAACCGCCGTACCCATCCCCGTAGCCATAGCCGGAGCCGTACTGCCCGTATCCCGGGCAGTAGTAATACGGGTAGTAGCAGTAGTCGTACGTGGGAGAAGTGGACGACGGAGTCGGCCCCGGTGCCTGCGGCGTCGCCGAAGGCTTGTGGGTGGTGGGCGACGACAGTGCCCTGGAAGCCTTTGGAGGGGCCGGAGTCGCGGGGGCCGTCGATGCACGGGTGGAGTCCCAATTGACCACCTCCATCTGGAGCGAGGGCGAGGAGGTGTCGAGGGTCCAGCGCTGGACCGTCTCGTCCTTGCGCGGTTTGAGGACGAGTGCCGCCCCGTGCTGGGCGGCGGCGGGTGCGAGAGCCAGGTCCTGGTTCCAGCGCGGCACCAGTGCGCCCTGGAGGGTGAAGTCGTAGCGCACGTTCTTGGTGCCCGGCTGCGACTCGCCCGAGCAGGGAGCCAGTTGGACCGAGTAGCCCAGGTGGGAGTCGAGGCAGAGGTCGGGGTCGGCCACGTCGCGCAGCAGCCCGTCCGCTTCGTACGACCACTGCTGGGCCGACTTCGAGGTGCACGAGGTGAGTTCGGTCTCCGCGCCCTTCGCCGGCTTCTTGCCGACGATGCCGATGCACAGCCCGGTCGCGGCGTTGCGCAGCCTGCCCCGCACGGTGCTGTTCGACGGGCCGCCGGACCCGATCCAGGACGGATTCGCGCCGGGGACCGTTCCCGAGCCGGAACTCGGCGCTTGCGAGGAGCCGGTGCCGTCGGCCGTGCCGCCCTCCCCGTCGGAGTTCGAACCGGCCGCCCACAGGACCAGCGGGACCAGGATGAGCGTGCTCACGATCAGCACGCCGAGGGTGACATTGCGGCGGTGCGGGGCGCGCCGGGGGGCCTTGTGCGACTTCGCCCTGTGTGTCGGCGGGCGGAATTCGGGCGACTGACCGCGTGGCGCGCTGTGGGCTCTTGGAGGGCGAGGGGGATTCGCGGGAAGGGGGAACTCTCCGTGCGGGTCGGCCGGTTGGGCTGTCGCGCCCCCGGTGGACTCGGACGATTGCGTCACCTCCACGATGGCGGTGGCGCGTCCCGGGCGGGACTCGAGATAGGCGCGGGCATTCCAGCCGAGCACGGCTTCGGCCAGCGGGAGGGCGAGTTGGCCGTTGAACTGGTTCAACTGGTCGGCGGTACGGCGGCAGTGTGCGCATCTGGCCATATGACCCCGCAGATCGGGGTCGAGGTCGGCACCGCCCCGCCGCAGTGACACATCCAGCATGCGGTGGTAGCGGCGGCACTCCTGCTCGGGGGCCAGTTCACGATGGATGTCCAGGCAGCCCTCGCGCAGGCGTTCGCGGGCCCGTCCCAGTTCTGCCGCGGCGTCCTCGACGGCGAGACCCAACAGGGCGGCGGGCACCTCCAGTTGTTCAGCCTCCGCCTCCGTGTGCCACAGCAGGCAGCGGGCGGATTCGGGGAGCCGCTGGAACGCCCGGGACAGCAGGCGTCTGCCCTCCGGCGGAAGAAGTCGCGCCGCGGCCCGGTCCTCGCGGTCCGAGTCGGCGAGCAGTCCGGGGTGGAGCAGCTCGCGCCGCTGGTCCATGAGCCACTCTGCGGCTATCCGGCGGACGGTGACCAGCAGGTGCGGCCGCCAGGCCGACGTCGGCCCGCTCTGCCGCAGCGATTCCCCGAACAGTCGGGTGAATGAGGCCGTGGTGAGCATTCCGGCGGGACCCACACCGTGGGTGCACAGGCGCGCGTAAGAGAAGACCGCTTCCCAGTGACGGTCCAGGAGTTCTCCGACGGGATAGTGCGCGGGCGTGTTCCGCGGGCTCCTCTTCAGGTCTGCCGCGAGCCGCTCATCCGAGACCTCGAACAAGTGAGCGGGGGTCGGGGAATGAGACAGGTCTGCGTCATTCACGTCCGCTTTCCTCCCAAAGGCAACACAGGAATTAGTCCATACCAATGGGTATGTAGCCCGCCCGGCGAAGCGGAGGGACTACCCATGGGGGGTTGCACCGCGAACGACCACCTCTGGCAGCTCTTTTGAAGCAAGGTACGAACGGGCGCACCGTATGCGCACAGTAGGAAGTTGAACGTTTGTCTGCACGCCGACAAGCCACACCTTTGCACAGGGCACGGAGCCGGAACAAGCGATCTCGCCCTTTTCCTTTTCGGTCCGCGAGCCCTGATATTGACAGAACGTCAACCAGGGGCACACGAATGAAATTAGGAATCCCGTCGCCCCCGCGAACCGCTACCGAACTCACCACATTGGGAGCGCTCTCGTCCGATCAGCCGAGCGCGCTGCCCGCCCGCCATTCCTCCCAGCTCATGTTCCAGCCGTTGAGGCCGTTGTCCGGCGACACGGTTTCGTCGTGGGAGTTGACCACCGCCACCACGTCACCAATGAGGAAGTCACGCGGGCCGCCGAAATGGCCGACGGGGCCTCCGGCGGATCAGTGACCGCTGATCGCCCGAGGCGTGTACGGCTGCTCCAGCTCCTCGATCTCCTTGTCCGTCAGCTCCAGTTCGAGGGAGGCGACCGCGTCCTCGACGTGGTGCGGCTTGGTGGCGCCGACGATGGGCGCGCTCACGGTGCTCTGGTGCAGCAGCCACGCGAGGGCGACCTGCGCGCGGGTCACCTGGCGCTGGGCGGCGATGCGGGCGACGGCGTCGACGATCTCGCGGTCGCCCTCCTGGTAGAGGTTCTTGCCGAACTCGTCCGTCGCGCTGCGCGCCGTGACCGTGTCCCAGTCACGGGTGAGGCGGCCGCGGGCGAGCGGGCTCCAGGGCAGTACACCGACACCCTGGTCCGCGCAGAGCGGCAGCATCTCGCGCTCCTCCTCGCGGTAGAGGAGGTTGTAGTGGTTCTGCATCGAGACGAACCGTGTCCAGCCGTTCAGCCGGGCCGTGTACTGCGCCTTGGAGAACTGCCAGGCGTACATCGAACTCGCCCCGATGTAACGGACCTTGCCCGCCTTCACCACATCGTGCAGGGCCTCCATCGTCTCCTCGACGGGAGTCGCGGGGTCGAAGCGGTGGATCTGGTAGAGGTCGACGTAGTCGGTGCCCAGTCGGCGCAGGCTGTTGTCGATCTCCGTCATGACCGCCTTGCGGGACAGGCCACGCCCGTTGGGGCCGTCGTGCATCGCGCCGTTCAGCTTGGTGGCGATGACGATCTCGTCGCGGCGCGCATGGCCGGCGAGCACCCGGCCCACGATCTCCTCGCTGGTGCCGTCGGAGTACACGTTCGCCGTGTCGAAAAAGTTGATCCCGGCCTCCAGCGCCTGGCGGATCAACGGCCGCGACGCCTCTTCGTCGAGGGTCCACTCGTGGACGCCTCGGTCGGGAAGGCCGAAACTCATGCAGCCCAGGCAGATCCGGGAGACATCCAGGCCCGTCGAACCGAGCTTCACGTACTGCATGCTCTCTCCTGCTCTCGCTGGCGGTGGGGTCGGGCACTCCGACGAGTTGATCCTTGCCCGCCACGGGCGGCGCGAAGCCCTACTCCACGGGGCCTTCCACGTCGTCGTACACGTGCACGGCCGTGATCAGGCCGTCGCCGCTCCGCGTGTAGACGGCCAGCCCCGCCTGCGGCGGCAGGTCGGCGTCGCCCCAGCGGTCGCAGATGTACTCGAACGCGCTCCGGGTGCCGTCGTCCGTGACCGTGCACAGCTTGAGCGGGATGCCGCCACCCGCGGAGAAGAAGCCCTTGTAGAAGTCGGACAGCACCGAGGTGCCGACGTGTCGGTAGGAGTCGCCGGACGGCTCACGGAAATAGCCGTCGGCCGCGAAGGCGGCGACGACGCCGGCCACGTCGCCCTCGCCGAGGGCCGCCTTGTAGGCGCCCACCACGTCCGCCGCATGCGCGTCCGGGTCGTACGGCAGCAGCGGGGAGCGCACGACGTGATGGCCGAGCAGCGGCCACCGGGAGTGGTAGATCCGTACGGGCAGCGCGGATGCCGGTTCCACGGCGACGCCGACGGGAAGGGCGACGCGCTTGCCGTCCGAACCGTTCAGGTGCGCCACCCATTCGCCCACGGCCCGATTCTCGGTGACCGTGATGGCGACCGGCTCGATGTCCACCCGCTGCTCCGCGCGCCATTTCTCCTGCTCGGCGAGCCAGGCGTCGAGCACGACCACGCCACTGATACGGCCCGCTTCCGGGTCGTCGAGTGCGACAGGGACGGTGGCCGCGATCGGGTCGCGCAGGCCTGCGGCGAGGTCGGCTGCGCCGAGTCGGTCGACGAGGTCGGCGATCTGCGGGATCCAGACCATGAGGGCTCCAGAGAAGTGTGCGGCGGTCCTCCTGGCATCGTGTGCCCGGACACAGCGGGGCGCGACCTCAGCGGCGTACGCCCGCGGAACCCGAGGCCCCGGGGCGGCTGCCCCGGGGGAGAGGCCGGTCACACCGGCTGACCGCCGAACGGGCAGTCCCTTGGTGCAGCGGACTGCACCACGGATTCGGGGGCTCAGTCCCTCGTGGCCGCGAGCCTGCGACGGGATCGTAGCGGGCGGAAGCGGGCCGGCGACCCTGTTCTGCGGCCGGCGGGGAGAGCGCGCCGTGTCACGCACAGCTGCGCCCTGCACACCGAACGGCTACGACGCCGGGAGCCATCTCCTTCGACAGCACCGGCTTGCCCGTCCCGGAACCCCGCTCGGATCATGGAAGCCGCGGAGGGATTCAGACGTTGACGCCTGAGACGTCAGAGACCAGCCAGTTGTTCCGGAGCAGCCATGTCGAACCAGCAGAGTCGCGACCCCCACCAGGCGCAGGGTTCCCGGGCGGAAGCGACGCGGTTCTCCGTACTCGACCGCTCGCGCACCCGCGAGGGGCACCGGATGACCGAGGCCCTGCGCGACACCGTGCGGCTGGCCCAGGATCTGGAGAAGCTCGGCTACCACCGGATCTGGGTCTCGGAGCACCACGGGGTGCCCGGCGTCGCCGGGTCCGCGCCCACCGTGCTGGCCGCCGCGGTCGCCGCCGCCACGCGGACGATCCGGGTCGGCACCGGCGGTGTCATGCTGCCGAACCACCAACCCCTCGTCGTGGCCGAGCAGTTCGGGGTGCTGGAGTCCCTGTTCCCGGGGCGGATCGACATGGGCCTGGGCCGTTCCGTCGGGTTCACGGACGGTGTGCGCAGTGCGCTCGGGCGGGACAAGGACGACGCCGAGGACTTCGCCGCCCAGCTCGACGAACTCCTCGGCTGGTTCCGCGGCACCTCCCCGACCGGCGTGCACGCGCGCCCCACGGAAGGTCTGACCGTGCCGCCCTTCGTGCTCGCCCTGGGCGAGGGCGCCACGATCGCGGCACGAGCGGGCCTGCCGATGGTCATCGGGGACCTCAGGAACCGGGAGAAGATGCGGCGCGGCATCGACCACTACCGCGCGACGTTCCGCCCGTCCGTCTGGGCTCGGGAGCCGTACGTCGTGGTCTCCGGCACCGTCGCGGTCGCCGCAAGCCCGCAGGAGGCCCGCCGTCTGCTACTCCCGGAGGCCTGGTCGATGGCGTACTCCCGCACGCACGGCACGTTCCCGCCGCTGCCGCCCGCCGAGCGCGTCGAGGCTCTCACCATGACCGCCAAGGAGCGCGGCTTCTACGAGGCCGGCCTGACCGGCCACATCGTGGGCACCGAGGATCAGGTCGCCCATGAGCTGGAGACACTGATCAAGGAGACCGGCGCCCAGGAGGTGCTGGTCACGACCAGTACGTACGACCGGGACGCCCTCCTGGACTCCTTCCGGGGACTCGCCCGGGTCGCGGGACTGACCACGACCTAGAATCGTGGGGTTTGCCCCGAGCCCACCGATGTCCAGGCCCCCGGCCCCCACAGGAGTCCCGCCGATGCCCAGCCCCCACGACTCGTACGTCCGCGTCCGGGGCGCCCGTGAGCACAACCTCCAGGGTGTGGACGTCGACATCCCGCGTGACGTCCTCGCGGTCTTCACCGGTGTCTCGGGCTCCGGAAAGTCGTCGCTGGCCTTCGGGACCATCTACGCGGAGGCCCAGCGGCGCTACTTCGAGTCGGTCGCCCCGTACGCGCGGCGGCTGATCCACCAGGTAGGGGCTCCGAAGGTCGGGGAGATCACCGGGCTGCCGCCCGCGGTCTCGCTTCAGCAGCGCCGCTCGGCACCCACCTCGCGCTCGTCCGTGGGTACGGTCACCAATCTCTCCAACTCGCTGCGCATGCTGTTCTCGCGGGCGGGCGACTATCCGGAGGGCGCCGAGCGGCTGGACTCCGACGCGTTCTCGCCCAATACGGCGGCCGGAGCCTGCCCCGAGTGTCATGGGCTCGGTCAAGTGCACCGCACGACCGAGGAGTCGCTGGTCCCGGATCCGTCACTGTCGATCCGTGAGGGGGCGATCGCCGCGTGGCCGGGCGCCTGGCAGGGCAAGAACCTGCGGGACATCCTCGACACGCTCGGGTACGACGTGGACCGGCCCTGGCGCGAGCTGCCCGCCGAGGAGCGGGCGTGGATCCTCTTCACGGACGAGCAGCCGGTGGTCACCGTCCATCCGGTGCGGGACGCCGAGCGGATCCAACGCCCTTACCAGGGTACGTACATGAGCGCACAGCGCTATGTCATGAAGACCTTCTCCGACACGAAGAGCGCGACGCTCAGGGCCAAGGCCGAGCGATTCCTCACCAGCGCTCCGTGTCCGGTGTGCGGCGGCAGCCGGCTGCGGCCCGAGGCGCTGGCGGTGACGTTCGCGGGACGGAACATCGCCGAGCTGGCCGCGTTGCCCCTGGCGGAGCTGGCCCGAATGCCGCACGGAACCACCGAGGCCGCCAGGATCCTCACAAAGGATCTCAGATCCCGTATCGCGCCCGTCGTCGAGCTCGGCCTCGGCTATCTCGGCCTGGACCGGGCGACTCCCACCCTCTCCGCGGGCGAACTCCAACGACTGCGTCTGGCAACGCAGTTGCGCTCCGGTCTCTTCGGTGTCGTGTACGTCCTGGACGAGCCGTCCGCCGGACTGCACCCGGCGGACACCGAGGCCCTGCTCACGGTCCTGGAGCGGTTGAAGTCGGCGGGGAACTCGGTGTTCGTCGTGGAGCACCATCTCGATGTCGTGCGCGGCGCCGACTGGCTCGTCGACGTCGGGCCGCTCGCCGGGGAGCACGGCGGGCGGGTGCTGCACAGCGGTCCGGTGGCGGAGCTCGCCGCGGTCGAGGAGTCGGCCACGGCGCGCTTCCTCTTCGACCGCTCCCCCGCTCCGGTACGCGAAGTCCGGTCGCCGCACGGCAAGTTGAAGATCGGGCCGGCCACCCGGCACAACCTGCGCGGGGTCACCGCCGAGTTCCCCCTCGGTGTGTTCACCGCGGTGACCGGGGTCTCCGGCTCCGGCAAGTCCACGCTGATCGGCGAGGTGACGGAGGACCTGGCGGGTGTCGGACGGCTGGTCTCCGTCGACCAGAAGCCCATCGGCCGTACCCCGCGCTCGAACCTGGCGACATACACCGGGCTCTTCGACGTCGTGCGCAGGGTCTTCGCCGCGACGGACGAGGCACGGCGGCGGGGCTACGGCGTCGGGCGGTTCTCCTTCAACGTCGCCGGCGGTCGCTGCGAGACCTGTCAGGGCGAGGGATTCGTCAGCGTGGAGCTGCTGTTCCTGCCCAGCACCTACGCGCCGTGCCCCGACTGCGCAGGGGCGCGCTACAACCCCGAGACACTCGAAGTGACGTACCGGGGACGCAACATCGCGCAGGTTCTGGACCTCACGGTGGAGGGGGCGGCGCGCTTCTTCGCCCGGACGGACACCCCGGCCGTCGCGCGCAGCCTCAGCACCCTCCTCGACGTGGGCCTCGGCTATCTGCGACTCGGTCAGCCGGCCACGGAGTTGTCCGGTGGCGAGGCCCAACGCATCAAGCTGGCCAGTGAGTTGCAGAGGGTGCGCCGCGGTCACACCTTCTATCTGCTCGACGAGCCGACGGCAGGGCTGCACCCGGCCGACGTCGAGGTGCTGATGCGCCAGCTGCACGGTCTGGTCGACGCGGGCCACACCGTCGTGGTCGTCGAGCACGACATGACGGTCGTCGCGGGCGCCGACTGGGTGATCGACCTGGGCCCGGGCGGGGGCGACGCGGGCGGGCGGATCGTCGCGGCGGGGCCTCCCTGCGAGGTGGCGCGGGCGCAGGGCAGCACGACGGCTCCGTATCTCGCCCGCGCGCTCGCTCCCGCCCCTTAGGGCCTGTCTTTCGGATCACGCCTGGGCCGCGGGGCCTGGCAGCGGCACGTGGGGCGTGCCGTGGGCTTGGACCGGCGTCACCCGAAAGACAGGCCTAGGCGGACATGACGTGCGGGTCGCCCGGCGCGTGCCGCCCGCCCTGTGCGGCATGGGCGAGACCGCGCCGGTCGATGTGATCGCCGGGTGCGAGCACGGGCAGCACCTCCACCTCCGCGACGAGCGCGCCGGCCGAGACGACCCGCCATACGGAGGCGAGCAGCGAGTCGCTCCCGACGAACGCGGGCGCGGTGCTCGCCGTGCCGTCGGCGAGGCGGTAGTGGATGCGCACCGGCTGGACGGGCACGTGGGCGTCGAGCGCCGCCTGGAAGACGGCCCGCCGGAAGTGTCCCTGGGCCCGGCCGCACCAGGTGCTGCCCTCGGGAAAGGCGACGACGGCCGCTCCGCCGCGCAGGGCGTCCGCGATCCGCTCCACCGTGCCGGGCAGGGCGCGAAGCCGGTCGCGTTCGATGAACAGGGTGCCGCCGCGGGCGGCCAGTGCGCCTGCCACGGGCCAGCCGCGGACCTCGGTCTTGGCGAGCATGCGCGCCGGGCGGACGGTGGCGAGCAGGGGGATGTCCAGCCACGAGATGTGGTTGGCGACGATCAGCAGTCCCCCGGTGGGCGCGGCGGCCCCGGTGAACCCCACCCGCACGCCGGTGGCACGGACCACGGACCGGCACCAGCGACGGATCCACCGGTCACGCGCCGTCGCCCGCAGCCGTCCCACGAGCGGGGTCAGCGCCACGCCGACGAGGACCAGTGCCAGGACCGCGACGAGCCGCGCCACGGCGCGCGGCACGGCGGCCCAGGACGCCGTGGAATCGACGCAGCTGAGCGGAGAGCAGGGCGCGGTGGGCAGCCACGCGCTGGTCGGCGGTGCGGGGCGAGCCGTGACGGGAGGCGGTGCCGCGGGGTCCGCGAGTACCGCCTCGCGCGGACCGGGAAGCGCCTCCCCGCCGAAGCGGGGGCGACGCATGACGGACAGGCGCGGCGCTCCGGTGCGAGGGGTGCTCATCAGGCCGGAACGAGCGAGAGGAAGTGCCGCAGATAGCGCGGGTTGACCCGACGCATCGACAGCAGCACGTACAGGTCGGCGACACCGAAGTCGGAGTCGTGGGCCGGCTGGCCGCACACCCAGGCGCCGAGGCGGAGGTAGCCGCGCAGCAGTGGGGGCAGCTCCGTGCGCGTGGGCCGGGCGACGCCCTCCGCGTTCCAGGGCAGCAGCGGACGTACGCGGAACTCCTCGGGCGCCAGGTGTTTCGCCCGGACGCGGTCCCAGGTCCCGGCCGCGAGCGCGCCGCCGTCGGCCAGCGGAATCGAGCAGCAGCCCGCGAGCCACTCGTGGCCGCCGTCGACCATGTACCGCGCTATCCCGGCCCAGATGAGGCCGATGACCGCGCCGTCGCGGTGGTCGGGGTGCACGCAGGAACGGCCCACCTCGACCAGTCCGGAGCGGATTGCCGCCAGCGGGCCGAGGTCGAACTCGCCCTCCGAGTACAGCCGTCCGGCGATGGCGGCCCGCTCCGGCGGCAGCAGCCGGTAGGTGCCGACGACCTGGCCGCTCACCGTGTCACGGACCAGCAGGTGGTCGCAGTACGCGTCGAAGGGGTCGATGTCGAGACCCGGCTGCGGGGTGGACAGGAGGGCTCCCATCTCTCCCGCGAAGACGTCGTGCCGCAGCCGCTGGG
Source organism: Streptomyces sp. NPDC050564 (assembly GCF_044457265.1). NCBI lineage: Bacteria > Bacillati > Actinomycetota > Actinomycetes > Kitasatosporales > Streptomycetaceae > Streptomyces > Streptomyces sp. NPDC050564. The sequence goes on from NZ_JBITGS010000047.1 coordinate 55,822, forward strand.
CCGCCCGCACGTCGGCCTCGTCACGGGCGAGGGAGACGGTGTAGCGGGTGGGGGCCACGGGCTGTGGGGGGCTGTCGAGGGTGGAAACGCCGGTCATGGCACTCTCCTGGTCACGGGCCGGTTCGGCGGTGCGGCGGCAGACCGTGTCGGTGCGGTCTGTGCGCTCCTGTTCTTCCGACGCCGGTTGACCTGTACGTGACCGTGGCCAGGAGGTGGGATGTGGGGATGTTGAATGCCGGGGGATCGGCGTCCGTCGGGCGCCACGCCAACGGCTGCACACCAGCCCCGGGGTGAACAACAGGCCGCCGGCCCGTTGGGCGGGTGCCTGGCGGGACCGGGGTGAGCACCACTTCCGGTCCCGCCCGTCCGCACCTTCTCGGCGAACGTTCTTCTGAAGGACGGCCCTGGCAGGAGCGCCCGAGGGGGCGCGGAGAACCGCGCGAGCGACCATGTCCGGCCCGCGGCCGGACCACCGCCCGACCGGTAGAGCGCTAGCGCTGCCCGGCCTTACGCGTGGCCCGCAGCCACTCCTTGTTCATGCTGGTGATGGAGAACAGCGGGATGCCCTTCGGGCAGGCGGTCGCGCACTCCCCGGTGAGCGTGCACCCACCGAACCCCTCCTCATCCATCTGCGCCACCATGTCGAGCACCCGGGTCTCCCGCTCGGGCGCGCCCTGCGGCAGCACGTTCAGATGGTTGACCTTCGCCGAGGTGAACAGCATCGCCGCGCCGTTCGGGCAGGCCGCCACGCAGGCGCCGCAGCCGATGCACTCGGCGTGCTCGAAGGCGAAGTCCGCGTCGGGCTTCGGCACCGGCGTCGCGTGCGCCTCGGGCGCCGCGCCGGTCGGGGCGGTGATGTAGCCGCCGGCCTGGATGATCCGGTCGAAGGCCGACCGGTCCACCACCAGGTCCTTCACGACCGGGAAGGCCGACGCCCGCCACGGCTCGATGTCGATCGTGTCGCCGTCCTGGAAGGACCGCATGTGCAGCTGGCAGGTGGTGGTGCGCTCGGGCCCGTGCGCGTCGCCGTTGATGACGAGGGAGCACGCGCCGCAGATGCCCTCGCGGCAGTCGTGGTCGAAGGCGACCGGGTCCTCGCCCTTGAGGATGAGCTCCTCGTTGAGGGTGTCGAGCATCTCCAGGAAGGACATGTCGGCCGAGATGTCGTCCACCTCGTATGTGGACATCGCTCCGTCGGCGTCGGCGTTCTTCTGTCGCCAGACGCGCAGGGTGAGCTTCATGCGTAGCTCCGCTGAGTGGGGTGGACGTACTCGAAGACCAGGTCTTCCTTGTGCAGGACGGGCGCGTCACCGGTGGCGGTGAACTCCCAGGCGGCCGCGTACGAGAACTCCTCGTCCTTGCGGGCGGCCTCGCCGTCCGGCGTCTGGGACTCCTCACGGAAGTGCCCGCCGCACGACTCGGACCGGTGCAGCGCGTCGAGGCACATGAGCTCGGCGAGCTCCAGATAGTCGACGATGCGGTTGGCCTTCTCCAGGGACTGGTTGAACTCCTCGCCCGTGCCCGGGACTTTGAGGCGCCGCCAGAACTCCTCGCGGATCTGCGGGATGCGCTCAAGCGCCTTGCGGAGCCCGGTCTCGGTGCGGGCCATGCCGCAGAACTCCCACATGAGTTCGCCGACTTCGCGGTGGAAGGAGTCGGGCGTGCGGTCGCCGTCGACGGCGAGGAGCAGCCGCAGCCGGTCCTCGGTCTCGGCCAACAGCTCCTGGACGGCGGGGTGTGCGTCGGTCACCTCACCGTGGTGCGGGTTGCGGGCGAGGTAGTCGTTGATCGTCGACGGCAGTACGAAGTAGCCGTCGGCCAGGCCCTGCATCAGGGCCGAGGCGCCGAGCCGGTTCGCGCCATGGTCCGAGAAGTTCGCCTCGCCGACCGCGAACAGGCCCGGGATGGTGGTCTGGAGGTCGTAGTCGACCCACAGTCCGCCCATCGTGTAGTGCACGGCGGGGTAGATCCGCATCGGGACCGAGTACGGGTCCTCGGCGGTGATCCGCGCGTACATGTCGAAGAGGTTGCCGTACTTCTCCTCGACCTTCGCCCTGCCCATCCGCCGGATCGCGTCGGCGAAGTCCAGGTAGACGCCCTGGCCTCCCGGGCCCACGCCCCTGCCCTCGTCGCAGACGTTCTTGGCGGCGCGGGAGGCGATGTCGCGGGGCACGAGGTTGCCGAAGGACGGGTAGATGCGCTCCAGGTAGTAGTCGCGCTCGTCCTCGGGGATCTCGTTCGGCGGGCGGGTGTCGCCCTGGGCCTTCGGGACCCAGATGCGGCCGTCGTTGCGCAGCGACTCGCTCATCAGCGTGAGCTTGGACTGGTGGTCACCGGTGCGCGGGATGCAGGTGGGGTGGATCTGGGTGAAGCAGGGGTTGGCGAAGTAGGCTCCGCGCCGGTGCGCCCGCCAGATCGCGGTGGCGTTGGAGTTCATGGCGTTCGTCGAGAGGTAGAAGACGTTGCCGTAACCGCCGCTGGCGAGGACCACCGCGTCCGCGTAGTACGTATCGATCTTCCCCGTGATCAGATCGCGGGCCACGATCCCGCGCGCCCGCCCGTCGACCACAATCAGGTCGAGCATCTCGGTCCGGGGGTGCATCTCGATGTTGCCCGCGGCGATCTGCCGGGACAGCGCCTGGTAGGCGCCGAGCAGCAGCTGCTGACCCGTCTGACCTCGGGCGTAGAACGTCCGTGACACCTGGACGCCGCCGAAGGAGCGGGTGTCGAGCAGACCGCCGTACTCGCGGGCGAAGGGCACGCCCTGCGCGACGCACTGGTCGATGATCTCCACCGAGATCTGCGCCAGCCGGTGAACGTTCGACTCGCGCGCCCTGAAGTCGCCGCCCTTGACGGTGTCGTAGAAGAGCCGGTGGATGGAGTCGCCGTCGTTGCGGTAGTTCTTCGCCGCGTTGATGCCGCCCTGAGCGGCGATCGAGTGGGCGCGGCGGGGCGAGTCCTGGTAGCAGAACTGAACGACGTGGTAGCCCTGTTCGGCGAGCGTGGCGCCGGCCGAGCCGCCCGCCAGGCCGGTGCCCACGACGATCACCGTGTGCTTGCGCCGGTTGGCGGGATTGACCAGCTTGGCCTCGAAGCGGCGGGTGTCCCAGCGCTCGTTGACCGGGCCGGCCGGGGCCTTGCCGTCGACGACCGGGTCCCCGGTCGCGTACTCGGTGTATGCGCTCATGTCAGCTCACCACTCCAGTCATGACACCGACGGGTACGCAGATGAAGCCCGCCGTCAGCACCAGCGCCAAGACGTTGGCGACGGTTTTGAGGGCGCGGTCGCGAGTGCGGCGGCCGGCGCCCAGGGTCTGTGCCGCGCTCCAGAAGCCGTGCCGGATGTGCAGGCCGAGCGCGAGCATCGCGACGATGTAGATGACGTTGCCGTACCAGGTGGAGAAGGTGTCCACGACGTTCTGGTACGGGTGGCCCTCCTGGAACCCGCCGGAGTGCACGGTGCCGGTCGTCAGGTCGAGGATGTGCCAGACGATGAACAGGCCGAGGATGATGCCGCCCCAGCGCATGGTGCGCGTGGCGTAGCTCGCCCGCGGCTTCTTGTGGACGTACTTGCTGGGGCGCGCCTTGATGTCGCGGCGGCTGAGCTGGTACGCGGAGACGGCGTGCGCGACGACGGCGACGACCAGCACCACGCGGATGAGCCACAGTGTCCACTCGTAGTGCATGAAGGGTTCGCCGACGGTGCGCAGCCAGTGCGCGTAGTGGTTGAACTCGCCCGCCCCGAAGTAGATCTTCAGATTGCCGATCATGTGGGCGACCAGGTACAGCACCATGATCAGTCCGCTGACGGCCATCACGGTCTTCTTGCCGACGGAGCTGTCCCACACGGTGCGTGCCATGGACGGCCGTCGGTCCGTCCGCGTTGCCAGAGCCATGTCACGGAACGCTAGGGCCCCAAGGGCCGATCGGTCCAAGACATGGTCCGGCTCGATTCCATAGCCGTGGGCTATCGTGGCTGATGTGCAGTTCCAACAGCTCCAGTACTTCGTGGCGGTCGCCGAGACCCGGCACTTCACCCGGGCCGCCGATCTGGTCCATGTCGCCCAGCCGTCCCTGTCCCAGCAGATCAAGGCACTGGAGCGGGAGCTGGGGGCGGATCTGTTCCTGCGGGCGCGCGGGAACATCACGCTGACGGACGCGGGCGAGGCGCTGCTGCCGCTGGCCCGGCGCATCCTGGCCGACGCGGACACGGCCCGGCACGAAGTGCAGGAATTGGCCCAGCTGCGCAGCGGCCGGGTCCGTCTGGGCGCGACCCCGAGCGTGTGCACCGGTCTGCTCCCGGACGTGTTGCGCGCCTTTCACGACCGCTATCCGGGTATCCGGCTGCTGATCGAGGAGGGCGGTTCGCACGATCTCGTACGAGAACTCGCACGCGGCGCCCTCGATCTCGCCCTGGTCGTCCTGCCCCTGCCCACGCCGTCCCCCGCGCTGACCACGGTGGAGCTGCTGCGCGAGGATTTGGTGATGGTGTCGTCACCGGACGCGGCCGCGCCTGGACGCGGCCGCACGGTACGGATCGCCGACCTGGAGGGCGAGCGTCTGGTCATGTTCCGGCACGGCTACGACCTGCGAGAACTGACCGTGGCCGCGTGCCGGGCCGAGGGCTTCGAACCCGACTTCGCCGTCGAGGGCGGCGAGATGGACGCCGTGCTGGGCTTCGTCCGGGCGGGGCTCGGCGTGGCCGTCGTCCCCCGTATGGTCGCGACCCGGTCCGGGCGGGGGCTGCGGGTGACACCGCTGGCCCGGCCCGGGCTGCACCGGACGATCGCGCTGGCGCATCGCAGCGATGTGGCTCCGCCGCGGGCTGCCCGGGAGCTGCAGCGGATGCTGCTGGAGCGCTGACCGCCGGCTCGGCCGGCTCGTCACCGGGTCGGGATGAAACCTCCATCGATGACCAGGTCGCTGCCGGTGATGTTGCGGGCGCGGTCGCCGGCGAGGAAGAGAACGAGTTCGGCGACCTCCTGCGACTGGGAGAAGCGGCCGGTGACCGTGGCGCCGGCGGCCCGTGCCACCACCTCGTCGGGGGTGATCCCTGCGGCGGCCGACACGGTCGCGGCCACTCCCTCGCCGCCCAGCCACAGCTCCGTCTCGACCGGGCCCGGACTGACGGTGTTGACGCGGATCCCCTGGGGGCCGACCTCCTTCGACAGCGCCTTGGAGAAGGCGACCAGGGCGGCCTTGCCCGCGCTGTAGTCGATCACCAGGGGGTCGGGCAGGGTGGCGTTGACCGAGGCGACCGTCACCACCGAGCCCCGGCCGGCCTGCAGCATCAGCGGCAGGGCGGCGCGGGTGACCCGTACGGCCGTCAGCAGGTTCAGATCGACGGTGCGTGCCCAGTCCTCGTCGGTGACCGAGAGGAAACCGCCGGTGCGGGCCGGGGCCGAGCCGACATTGTTGACCAGGACGTCGATCCGGCCGTCCGCCGCCGCCACGAGCTGTTCGGCGGCGTCGGGTTCGGTGAGGTCGACGGGCACCCAGGTGACGGTGCCCCGCTTGATCAGCGCGTCCAGGCCCGGCGAGGTGGTGCGTGATCCGGCGACCACCGTCGCCCCCGCCCCGGCCAGCGCCTCCACGACGGCGAGTCCGATGCCCTTGCTGGCGCCGGTCACGACCGCGGTCCTGCCCTGAAGTTCCGTGCTCATTCGTCTCGACTCCTTCGCTGCGGCACCCGGCCACCGGGCACCGATGGGATGTATGTCCCGTCAGGCGCGTGTTGCCTCGCGGCCGTGGATGTCCTGGTCGGCCCGCCACTGAAGGGCGTACTCGGCCACGGTCCGCCGGCCGTGGTCCACCACCAGCGAGTGGCCGGGGTCGGGGAACTGCTTGAGGTCGGTGACCGCCGTTGCGAATCGCCGTAGCGCTTGTACGCCGAGCGTGTCACCACGGCGGGGACGGTGGGGTCGGCCTGGCCGGAGATCATCAGGAGCGGTCCGCGTTGCCCGTGGCCACGGCGGCCGGGGAGCGACGGGCGAAGTTGGCGAACGCGGCCTGGAACAGCGGCCGGCCCGGCGAGGGAAGCGTCGGCCGCTCATGCAGCTCGTCGGACTCGGCGGGCGTCAGCGCGTTGCGAATCCGCAGCGGAACTCCTCCCGGCCGACGATCCGCTGCTCGTCCGCCATCCGTCGGCTCCTCCCCCGCGCGCCGCCCCGGTGCTCCGGCGCACTCCGACGCTGACAGGAGCCCGGACAGCGCAGCGGGGTGGCCTCCTTTCCAGGAGACCACGCCGCGCGCCGAGCCTCAGCCGGTCGCGTCCACCAGCGCCAGCTCATGCAGCCGCTCGGGCGGGCCCGGGCGGGCGTAGTACCAGCCCTGGGCCGTGTCGCAGCCCAGTATCCGCAACTGCTCGGCCTGGGCGCCCGTTTCCACACCCTCGACGGTGACCGCGAGGTCGAGGCTGTGGGCGAGGGAGACGATGCCCTCGACGATCTTCAGGTCGACCGGGTCCGCGGGGAACTGCTGCATGCCCCGGGTGAAGGAACGGTCCAGCTTGAGGATGCTGACCGGCAGCCGGCGCAGGTTGGCGAGGTTGGAGTAGCCCGTGCCGAAGTCGTCGAGGGCGATGTCCACGCCCATGTCGGCGAGGCGCCGCAGCGGCTTGAGGAGGTCGTCGTCGGCGCCGATCAGCGCGGACTCGGTGACCTCCAGGCACAGCGTGTCGGCGTCGAGCCCCTCACGCTCCAGGATGTCGACCGTGTCCTGGACCAGGCCGGGATGGGTCAGCTGGCAGGGCGACAGGTTGACGTTGATCCGCAGCGGGCCGGCGGTGGCGTGTCGTTCCTGCCACGCTCGGGCCTGGCGCACGGACTGCTCCAGGACCCAGCGGCCGAGCGGAACGATCAGCCCGGTGTGCTCGGCGAGCGGAATGAAGCGGTCGGGGCCGAGGACGCCGTGCTGCGGGTGCAGCCAGCGCACCAGCGCCTCGGCACCGCGCACGCTGCCGTCACCGAGGTGCACCAGCGGCTGGTACTCGATGAAGAACTCGCCCCGGTCCAGGGCAGCGGGCAGCGCGGTGGTGAGCCCGTGCCGGGTGATGGCACGGGCGTCGGCCTCGGGATCGGCGAGCTCGAAGCGGTTGCCGCCCGCGGACTTGGCCCGGTACATCGTGATGTCGGCGCTGCGCAGCACCTCGGCGGGGCCGCGCTCACCGGCCGGTCCCTCGACGATGCCGATGCTGCCCCGCACGGTCAGTTCGCGGCCGTCGATACGGACCGGGGTGATGAGGGCGTTCATGATGCGGTCGGCGAGCGCGTCGACCTCGCGCTCGGTGTCGGGGCCCGTCGTGAGCGCCACGAACTCGTCGCCGCCGAGCCGGGCGACCATCTCGCCGGGGGCGGTCGCGCAGGACTGCAGCCGGTCGGCGACCTCGACGAGCAGTCGGTCGCCGGCGGCGTGCCCGAGGCTGTCGTTGATGGTCTTGAAGCCGTCGAGGTCGAGGTAGCACAGGCCGAAGCGCTGGCCCTCACCCGCGGACAGCGCCTTCTCCAGGCGCTCGAAGAACAGGGTCCGGTTGGGCAGTCCGGTGAGCGCGTCGTGCGTGGCCTCGTAGCGCAGCCGCAGATTGAGCAGCCGCCGCTCGGTGGTGTCCTCCATCAGCGCGAGCTGGTACTGGGGTGCACCATCCGCGTCCCGCAGCAGTGAGACCGTCAGATTGGTCCACAGGGCGGTTCCGTCGGGACGGTAGAAGGCCTTTTCGACGTGGTAGTGCTCGCGCTCGCCGCGCACCAACTCCTCGTACAGGCGCCACACTTGAGGAGCGTCCTCGGGGTGCGTCCACTCGGGGACCTTGCGTCCGCGCATCGACTGCTCGGAGCCGCCGAACATACGCAGCAGGGCTCCGTTGACCTGCAGTATGTTGCCTTCGAGGTCGGCGATGCCGATCCCTATGGCCGCCCCCTCGAACACCGCGCGGAAGCGGGCCTCGCTGGCGTGCAGTGCCTCGGCCACCGCGCTGCGCGCGTTCAACGCCGCCTGGGAGATGGCCTCTTGCTCGGCAAGCGTCCGCTCGCGCAGCGCCTGGGCGAATCCGGCGGCCATGGCGTGCTGCAGCCGCGCCGACCGGGTCCGCAACGCCTCCTGGGGACCGTCCTCACCGCAGTAGAGCACCAGATACGCGTCCACGCAGTCGAGGGCGCGGCTGAGCGCCTCCGGGTCGGTGCAGTGCGCGGCGATGAGCGCGGCGCCGACCGCCTGGCCCTCGGCCGCGTCGAAGGTCCTGGCCCGCAGCGCGTCGCTCAACCGCTGGGCGAGCGGCACCAGTTGTTGCTCGAACTCGGGCCGGGTCAGCGACGTCGAGGTGACCGGGAAGACGGCCCGGCTCCAGATCGTCGCGAACCGGCGCAGTCTGTCCTCCGGCCCGTCCGGCTCGGCGGTCACGCCGTGCGCCCCACGCCGGCGAACCCGGAGAAGGAATAAGGATCCTCGTCCTCGAGTGCCGTGTCGGGCTGCCAGTTCGGCATCGGCACCAGTCCGGGTTCCACCATGTCGTACCCCTCGAAGAACCGCGCGATCTCCTCGCGCGAGCGCATGATCAGCGGGTTGCGGATGTTCTTGTAGACGTCCACTGCCCCCTCGGCCCGCTCCGGCGGGAGCGGAATTCCCTCGTAGGAGGCATGCGTGACGACGAGCAGGCTGCCCGGCGCGAGCGCGTCGCGCAGTTCCGCCACCGCTCCGTACGGGTCGTCCGCGTCCTCCACGAAGTGAAGTATGGCAACGAGAAGGAGGGCAATCGGCCGGTTCAGGTCGATCAGACGCTGAACCTGAGGGCTCGCCAGGATCTCCTGGGGCTTGAGGAGATCGGCGGCCACGACGTCCGCGTCCTCGTTGCTGCGCAGGACGGCCTGACTGTGCGCGACGGCCACCGGGTCGTGGTCGACGTACACGACGTGCGCGCCGGGCCTGGCCGCCTGGGCGACCTCGTGGACGTTTCCGAAGGTCGGGATGCCTGAACCGATGTCCAGGAACTGGGAGATGCCCTCGTCGGCCGCGAAGCGCACGGCGCGGCGCATGAACGCCCGGTTCGCCTGCATGATCTTGGGAAGTCCCGGCATGAACTCCATCGCCTTGCGTGCCGCTTCCCGGTCGACCTCGAAGTTGTGCGAACCGCCCAGGTAGTAGTCATACATACGGGACACGCTCGGCACCGAGATGTCAATGTTCCGGGGGGCCCAGGCGGGACGCTCCATCTATCTCTCCAAGGCGTAGTCGACGGCGTAGGCGATCCGGTGTTCGAGCTGAGGCTACTGATCGCCCGGCAAAGGAGCGAGCCAAAACGGAAATTGACCGTCCGTTCCCGGTCACTGCCTCCGGCAAGTGCCGAATTGACGCTCCACGAACGCCACCCGAACACGCCGCTCACCGTCCCTGCGAAATCGCTCCGAAGCATTCCAAAAAGCTCCGGGGAGTTACGAAGAGTGGCCACGGTATCCGCAGAGTCGCCAAGATCATTCACAGCTCAACAGTCACGGAACGGCAAGATCTTTTACTGTCCGGCAGTCCTGGCCGCCGAGGCCTTTCGCGTCAGGGCACGTCAAACGGTCCGCCCCCTCCGTGCGGTGCGGAGGGGGCGGACCCAAGGTCGCGCGCGTTGTTCCGTTCGTCCGGCACACTTGCCTGTCTGCGTCCCCTCCCTTCCGCGTTCCGTTGCTGTCTGGCGAGGCGAATCAACCCTGGGGAGGTGGATCCTCTACTCCGACGCGCCGACCGGCTTTCCGTCGGGCGAAACGGCGTACCACGTGCCGCCCACGCCCTGACCGTTGGTGTCCCCGGGAGCCGTGTCACCGGAGAAGGTGTAGATGGGCCAGCAGTTGACCGTCATCTGCTTGACGCCGTCCGGGCGGGTGAAGCCCATGAGGCCCTTCTTCTTGACGCCCTTGGTGTCATCCGCGGAGACCGGCGCGACCGCGGGCCACTTCTCCAGGCAGGCGCCGGTGCAGGCCGACTTCGAGACGGGCCAGGCCTGGTCCTTCATGAAGCGGTAGACGGTCATGCCGTTCTTGTCGACGACGATGTCACCGAGCTTCGGGTCCTTGCGGACCGACAGGCCGGGCAGGTCGGCCAGCGTCGCCTTCTTGCCATTGGGGGCCGAGGCGAACCAAGTACCGCCCACGCCCTGGCCGTTGGCGTCTCCGGCCTTGGTGTCCTTCGCGTACCGGTACATCGGCCAGCCGGCAATGGTCAGCTGCTTCGTGCCGTCCGACCGGGTGACCTCGCCAAGAAGCGTCTTGTCCACTCCGGTGGCGGCCTCGGCGCCCTCGGCGGGCACGGGCGGCCAGGCCTTCGCGCAGTCGCCGTCACAGCTCGACTTGGGCGGTTCGGCCGTGTCCTTGTCGAAGCGGTAGAGGGTGAATCCGGCACTGTCGGTCAGCACCTTGCCGAGCTTCGCACTTTCGGTAACAGCGAGCTGACCGGCGGATTCCGCCTGGGCCGCGGCGCTCTGCTGGGTCCCGGAATCGGCACCGTAGCCATTGCCGGGGCTCGTGCTCGATCCGTAATCACCGGCGGCCGCGGTGGCTCCCACGTTCTGGCTCCCCGTCGACTGGGCGCCCTGTTCCTGACCGCACGCCGTCGCGAGCGCCAGCACGGCCGCAGCTGTCGCCACGAGTGAGGCGCTCCGCCAGGAGGTCTTCATTGGTAACTCCCGCTGTTCGCATTGGTGTTGCAGCGCCCTGCTGCGCCGCGCATGGCCCTAGGTACGGGCGGGAGTGGCGGAAGTGTTCAATCGGCTCACAAATTTCTTTCCGAACCCTGTGACACGAACCGTGAGATTCGTACATGTGTGCGCACCCGCGGGCGCATCCTCGGCGATCCGTCAAACCGCCGGAAGGCGCACGTCCCCCCTTCGGGGGCAATCCCCGGGCACTGCGGCGTAGGCAGGCGCTGCGCGGCCCATGATCTTCGTCGTGCATGGACATAAACGGACCCGATCCGCCCTCGTCATACGGGTGTTGGCGCTGCTCGCACTCACCTGGATTCTCGTCGGCGCGCCGAGCGGTACGGCCATGGCCGACGCGTGCGCGTACGCCTCCACCGACCCTGACGGCGGCGGGACCACGGCGGTGGCCGTCGCGGGCAGCGGCGCGGTGGCGGTCGCCGGAGACACCACCTGGTGCCCCACACCACCACCGCCCTGTCCGACGCCCACGCCCACACCGACCCCTACGCCGACGCCCACCCCAAAGCCGACGCCGCCCCCCACACCCACGCACGCGCCGAAACCCGAACCGCCGCCTTCCCCCCCCCCCCCCCCCCCGGGGCCCCCCCCCCCCGCCCGCCCGCCCCCCCCCCCCCCCCCCCCCCCCGGCGCCGCCCCCCCCCCCCCCCCCCCCGAACCCCCCCCCCCCCCCC
>NZ_JBITGS010000048.1:0-67015 GCF_044457265.1 Streptomyces sp. NPDC050564
ACGGTCCAGCGGTCCTGCAGCGCACCGATCAGCAGATCGGGTGTCAGGACGGCCGAACCGTGCAGGAAGGCATCCACGCAGGGCCCCTCGCCCAGGGTGAGCTGCAACTCCTCCAGCTGCTCGCTGATGTCGTCGGTGCTGCACAGTGGATGGCTCGCCGCGGTGCGGGACATCGCCGACAGCCCGGCCCCGCCGACCGGGAGCGCGGCCACGGCCGCGGTGCACACATCCACCACACCGACCCGGGCACCACGCAGGGCCGCCTGCTCGGCGACCAGCACCTGAATCCGCGCCGACCGACTGTCGGACCTCACCCGGGCCACCGGGTCCAGGCATCGTGCGCAAGTCCCTCCAGTCTCGCCGCGGTTGGTTCGCCGACGGGAAGGACCAGCACCCGGAGCAGCGTGGCGCTGGTCGGCCTCCAGAACTCTCCCATGTCCAGCCATCCCCAGGAACGGAGCGCAGCGAGGGCGGGGTGATCGGCCCGGTCCACCAAGGTGGCGCCGAGCGACGCCCGGTGGTCGATCAGCAGCCGCTCCTGCAACCGGCGGGCCACGTGCGCATCCTGCGGGTGCGGGCGGACCAGGATGTCGGTGATCGCGAAGACGCCGCCCGACTCGGTGAGTTGCTCGATGCTGCGCGGCAGTGCCCCGTCGAAGCCGAGCCACCAGAAGTCGTCGCTGCGCACCGGGAATGCGAAAGCGCATCCCACCAGGCCGTCCGTCTCCGCAATCGCCATGGCGAACCCCAGCCGACGGATCTCGGCGGTGAGACGGTTCAGAAACTCCTGGCGGCCGGGACGGCGGTACGCCTCACGGGCAGGCGTCTCACGGGAGTCCACGTACAGATCCGTCAGCTTCCCGCTCAGGCCCTGTGCCAGCCAGCGGTTCACCCGACGCAACCGCAGCGCGTCCATGGTGGACGGCTCGCCGCCACGGGGCTTGTACGGCTGCCCCCGCTCCGACCGGGCCGTCACCGCGCATCACCCGAGAGGACAGAGGCAAGCGGAACGGGCCGGTGCGGCGGGGCTTGGGCGGCCGGGGCTGGGACACCCTCGAGAGGAAGTGACAGATGCCCGAGCGGAACGCCAAGGAGCAGGAACCCGGAGTCGGTGAGGTCGAGTATCAAGCCCAGCATCGGTGGCGGATGGTGCAGTCGCAGGGCTCCGCCGGCCTCCGCGGTCTTCTGCGCGGCGTGCAGGAAGGCGTTGAGGCCGCTGCAGTCGCAGAAGGTGACGGGGGTGAGGTCGACGCCGATGGTGCGGATACCGTCGCCCAGACACCGCGCCAGTGCCGCGCGCACCAGCGGCGCCGATTCCAGATCGATCTCCCCGGCCAGGGTGATCAGCGCCCGGTGCCTTCGGTCATGGCGGTAGACGGTGAGCTGCGGGAAGGGCATGACGCCTCAGTTCAGAAGACCATCCAGCGGTGCGCGCGGTGACGCCGGGATTCCCGGCCCTCTTGGCGCGCTGCCGGGAGGGGCGTACGTTCGGCGGAGGCGGAGCAACGGCCGGCCCAGCAGCCTGTGCGACAGGACAGCGGGCCCACTCAGGTCCCTCCAGGGATGCGCCGGGTGACGGATGAAAGATCCGCTCCCCGCAGCCATCTGTGTCGAGCAACGACAAGCCGCCGGGGTCTGGGACGTCCGTACAGCAGCATAGTCCCTTACCCTGCCCGACGGACGGCCGTAAGCCACCCATTCCCAGGATGCGGACAGTGCCAAAACGCGGTGGCGCGCGCATACCCGGCGCCCTGCACTGTCGGGCTTGCTTTCCTCGCTGTGCACTCGGCCGGCGTGGGGTCTGGCGGGTCCCGGGGAAACGGGCGTCGGCGCTGAGGAAGCAATGGGAGAGGGGGAGGCCGCCCAGGCGGCGCAGGCGTTCGATGTAGAGGATGTCGGCGCCGGGTGGGACGTGGAGGCGTTCGGCAACCGGTGCGGGTGCCGGGGCGGGGCCCACCGTGCGGACCTCGTTGGTGACCCGGCCGTGTTCGCGGAGGGTTTCCGCGAGGCCCATCAGGCGGTCGAGGCCGTGCGGGTACTTCCGGGCGACGACCACGGTGCCGACGCCGGGCTGGCGTTCGACGAGGCCTTCGGCTCGCAGGAGGTCAAGGGATTGGCGGACGGTGTTGCGGGAGGCTCGGTAGTCGCTGGCGAGGGTCGACTCGTGAGGGAGCGTGCCGGTGTGGAAGCCGCCGGTGAGGAGTTGGTGGCGGAGGAGGTCGGCAAGCTGCCGGGCCTGGTCGGCGCGCAGTCGGCGCCGCGTGCGGTGAGCGGCGACGGTGGTGGCGCCCTGGCCGGCGTGGTCTCGGATGCGGTCGGTGGGAGGCACGGGTCGGACCTTATCCATCCGGTTGGGATAGTGGTGTTGCTGAAGTGTTGCGCCACCTGTTGCTTGGCCAAATGCGTCGCTGACCTGGGGTTCCCGACGGTCGACGGGAAGATCTGCCAGCGCCTGCCGGTACGGGGACGGGGCGCCGGGCGCTGCAGGGTGGCGTCCGCCGCGGAGCCGGTATCAACTGCGCCACGCCGGCTCAGGGGTCTGGCCATCACGTGGCACCGACCACGGCTCCGTTCTCAAGGGGCGGAGAAGTTGCAGGTATCCGCAATGTGAGACCTGTCCGGAACTTATTGACCGACGGGGTGGGCGTCTGCTCAACTCGCGTTCCATGACCCCGCGCGTGGATTTGACTCGGAGGCGCCACATCGACCTGGCGCACGTCTCCAGCGCGTCCTGTTGTCGTTGATCCGGAAAGTGTGTCGCTGATCCGCGAAGCGGCCCTCGGCAGCGGCGGGTGTGCGCCGGAGGCGTACTTCCGGAAAGGGGCGGTGCTAAGCCGCCGCCTCAGCGGTATCTCCCCGAGGGACCGCGGTATCGACCGCATGATCGCCTTCTTCTCCCGCTCCTCTCTCCGCTCCTGCTCTCCCCCTGGGGAGAAGTACGTGCGTCGCAACTCGAGGTCGGCGAGGGGATGTGCCGTCAGCTACGGGCCGAAGGTCAGTCGTGCAAGTGGCGCGGGCCGGCGGGACTTCCGCAACACACCCCGGACAGCGCGCGCTGACAGGCGCGGTCGCGCGACCTCCACTACGCGGCTTGACCTTCGTCCGGCACTCCTCGCGTAGTCGTCCGGCCCTCGCATCGCGACCGGACCGAGTACCGGCTTCGTGGCCGTTCATCGCTGCCCATCACCCGTTCACTCCGACTCGCAGCACCCGGCGGTGCGCCCAATTCCTTGAGAGGGACTTCCTCATGTCTCCGTCCATCCGCAAGCTCACTGGCCGCATCGGCGCGCTCGTCGAGGGCGTCGACTTCACGGCGCCCCCCGACCTCTCGACGATCACGACGCTCCGTCATGCCCTCAGCGAGCACAAGGCGATCGTGTTCGACCACGCGCACCTCGACAATGCCGGTCAGGAGCGCGTCGCCGAGTGGTTCGGCGACCTGACAACCGCCCACCCGAACGTGCCGGCCGCCGACGGTACGACGAAGGTGCTCGCCGTCGACAGCGAGACGTCCAAGGCGAACGAGTGGCACACGGACGTCACCTTCGTGGTCAACCCACCGCAGCTCACCACGCTCCGGTCCATCGTGACCCCGCCGTACGGTGGCGAGACGCTCATCGCGAACGCGGCCGCGGCCTACCGCGACCTGCCCGAGCCGCTCCGCGCCCTCGCGGACTCGCTGCGCGTCGTGCACACCAACCAGTACGACTACGCGCGCCCTTCGGCCACGACGGCACAGCGGAAGGAGTACGACCGGGTCTTCGTCTCGACGCCGTACGAGACAGAGCACCCTCTCGTGCGGGTACATCCGCTGACGGGCGAGCGCGGGCTGTTCATCGGCGGGTTCGCCAGGCGGATCGTCGGCCTGTCGAGCAGTGAGTCGGCCGATCTGCTGCGCATCCTCCAGTCGTACGTGACCCGCCCGGAGAACATCCTGCGCTGGACCTGGGCTCCCGACCAGCTGCTGATCTTCGACAACAGGATCACCCAGCACTACGGGGTGGACAACTACGACGACCACCCGCGCCGCCTCAATCGTGTGACGGTCGCGGGAGACGTGCCGGTCGGTGTCGACGGCCGCCGTAGCGAGCAACTCGTCGGCGACGCCTCGCACTACAGCAAAGTGCTGGAGGTGGCGGCATGACCGAGGTCAGCCTCAAGAGACCGGCCGTCGGCCCGGCGGTCGCCGAGACGACGAGTGTGCCGGGACGCGAGGTCTTCCTGCCGCGCGACGCCCGCCGCCAGACCCTGCTCCGCGCACTCCGCGAGCGCCTGCGCTGGCCGCTGGGGATCTACACGACTCCGGTCGTGGTCCTCATCGCCTGGGAGATCCTGGCCAGGGCCGGAGTGCTGAAGAAGACCTATGCTCCGGCACCGACCTCCATCGTCAAGTCCGCCGTCGATCTGTGGCAACAGGGCGTCCTCGGGCCGGACTTGGCCATCTCGCTGCAACGAGCCGGCATCGGTCTCGCGATCGGTCTGACGGTGGGCATCGTCAGCGGGGTGCTCGGCGGGCTGCTGCGCAGCGGCGAGTACCTGTTCAACGGCGTCGTGCAGATCCTGAACACGATCCCGCTGCTGGCGGTGCTGCCGCTGATGATCGTGTGGTTCGGCATCGACGAGCTCACGAAGGTGCTGCTGATCTCGTTCGGTGCAGGCGTCCCGATGTATCTCAACCTGTTCGCCGCGATCCGGGGTGTCGACCAGCGTCTGATCGAGATGGCGCGGACGACGGGCGCGGGCACCTGGCGCCTCGTGACGCGTGTACTGGTGCCCGGAGCCCTGCCGGGATTCCTGGTCGGCCTTCGCTTCTCGCTCGCGTACAGCGTCCTGGGCCTCGTCGCCGCCGAGACGGTCAACGCCGACAAGGGTCTCGGCTTCCTCATCACTCAAGGGCAGACCTACCTCCAGACCGGCCAGGTCTTCGTGGGGCTGGTGATCTATTCGCTCCTCGGTCTGCTCGCCGACCAGGTCGTCCGGGTTCTCGAGCGGGTGCTGCTGCGATGGCGCCCCAGTTATGAGGCAGCATGAGCAACACGGGTGCTACGCACAGCACACAGCCCCGCCGGCAGGCCGGCGCCGTCGTCGAGAAGATCGTCCGCCGGTTCGGGGACCGGGTCGTCCTCGACCACCTGGACCTCACCATCGCCGACGAGGAGCTGGTGGTCCTGCTGGGCCCCTCCGGCTGCGGCAAGAGCACCCTCCTCAGGTTGCTCGCCGGGCTGGACCGGCCCGACGGCGGGCGGGTGGAGGTCCCGGCGAAGCGCGCGATCGTGTTCCAGGCCGACCGTCTGCTGCCGTGGCAGAAGGTTCTGCGCAACGTCACCCTCGGCCTGTACGGCCCGGACTCCGACCAGCGGGCCCTCGACGTGCTCGCCGAGGTCGGGCTCTCGGGCCGCGAGGAGGCATGGCCCAAGGAGCTCTCGGGCGGCGAGGCCCAGCGGGTGTCGCTGGCCCGGGCGCTGGTCTCGGAGCCGGAGCTCGTGCTGCTCGACGAGCCGTTCGCGGCGCTCGACGCGATCACGCGGCTGCGTATGCACGACCTCGTGCGGGCGCTGCGGAGCAGGCACCACGCGGCCATGCTGCTTGTTACCCACGACGTCGACGAGGCGATCGCGCTGGCCGACCGTGTCGTCGTCATGAGCAACGGACGCATCGGCACCTCCCACCTCGTCGAGCTTTCGGCCGCGGACCGCGAGGCGAGCATCGCGCGTGAGGAGCTGCGTTCCGCGCTCCTGGAAGACCTCGGTCTGGCCAACCAGCACTGACTTCCCCCACCACACCCACCGACTTTCCCACCACAGCACAGAAAGCACGTGAGAACCCATGTCCAGAAGTTCCTCCCGAATCGTCGCCGCCGTCGGCCTGCTCGCCCTGGGGAGCACCCTCGTCGCCTGCGCATCGACGTCGGAGGCCGCCGCGCCTCTGAGCAGCCCCAGCGGATCGGGCGCCACCAGTCACCCCGAGTGGAACAAGTACACCTTCACCGTCGGAGACAACGGCGGTGACGGCAGCCAGGAGCTGGCGAAGATCACCGGCGTGTTCGACAACGCGCCCTACAAGGTGAAGTTCGCCCGCTTCACCTACGGCCCGCCGCTCGTGCAGGCTGCCGCGTCCGGCGACATCGACCTGGGCAGCGTCGGCGACGTACCGCCGATCACCGGCGCCGCGAAGGAGTACGACTTCAAGGTCGTCGCCGTCAACCGTTCCCTCAGGCCCACCCAGGCGAACGAGAACATCATCGTGCCGAAGGGCTCGACGCTGAAGACGCTCGCGGACCTCAAGGGCAAGAGGATCGCTGTGCCGCAGGGCAGTTCGGCTCACGGTCTGGCGCTGAACGCGCTCAAGAGCGTGGGTCTCACCCCCAAGGACGTGAAGCTGGTCTTCCTCGACCCGGCGGCCGGCGCCACGGCGTTCAACACCGGCAAGGTGGACGCCTGGTCGATCTGGAACCCCCAGTCGGCGATCGCGGTCAAGAACGGTGCGCGGATCCTGGCGAAGGGTCTCCCGCCGATCGACCAGACGAGCAGTTACTACGTCGCGAGTGAGAGTTCGCTGAACGACAAGACGAAGCGGGCGGCGCTCACCGATGTCCTGCAGCGGCTGGCCCACGAGTTCGCGTGGGCGATCAAGCACGAGGACAAGTACGCGGAGGCGATCTCCAAGGAGGAGGGCATCCCCCTGGACGATGCCAAGGCGTCCCTGAAGGCCTTCGAGACCCGGGTCACCCCGGTGGAGAAGAAGGACATCGCGGCGGAGCAGAAGCTCGCCGACGCCTTCCTGGAGGCGGGCCAGATCACCAAGACGGTCGACGTCGCGTCGATCACCGACAACCTCCTCCCGGCCGGCTACGACAGCTCGAAGCTGTCGGTCGGCTGAGCCGGCGTACCCGCCCCGAACGAAAGGAGAGCAGTCGTGAGTGATCAGAGAAGACGCCGGCTCCACCTCAACGCCTTCCTCATGGAGGCCGGCCATCACGAGGCCGCCTGGCGGCTCCCGCACAGCAACCCGCGGGCGGACTTCGACCTGCGGCACTGGATCGAACTGGCTCAGCTGGCCGAGAGCGCCAAGTTCGACTCGCTGTTCCTCGCCGACGGCCCGGCGATCATCGGCACCGGTGAGTTCCGGCCGCCGGGCCAGCTCGAGCCGCTCACGCTGCTGACCGCGCTGTCCCAGGCGACCAGCCGGATCGGCCTCATCGCGACCGTGTCGTCGACGTACAACGAGCCCTACAACCTCGCCCGCCGCCTCGCCTCGGTCGACCACGTCAGCGGCGGCCGCGCCGGCTGGAACATCGTCACCTCGGCGGGCGCCGACGAGGCGGCCAACTTCGGCCTCGAGAACCGTCCCGACCACGCCGAGCGGTACGCCCGGGCCGACGAGTTCCTGAAGGTCGCCAAGGCACTGTGGGACAGCTGGGAGTCCGAGACCGTCGTCGCCGACAAGACCACGGGGCGCTACGCCGACCCCGCCCGGCTCCACACGCTCGACCACCGGGGCACGCACTTCTCGGTGGCCGGCCCGCTCAACGTCGAGCGTCCGCCACAGGGTTACCCCCTGCTCGTGCAGGCCGGCTCCTCCGAGGACGGCAAGGACTTCGCGGCACGCCACGCCGAGGCGATCTTCACCGCCCACCAGACGTACGAGCGCGCGGCCGGCTTCTACGCCGACATCAAGGCCAGGGCCAGGGCCGCGGGGCGTGACCCGGACGGCGTGATCGTGCTGCCAGGCATCGTCCCGTACATCGGGTCGACCGAGGCGGAGGCCCGGGCGTTGGCGAAGCAGTTCGACGAGCTGCGCGTTCCGGAGTACGGACTGCGTCAGCTGGCCGCGGTCTTCGAGACCGAGCCGTCGGTGTTCGAACTCGACGAGCCACTGCCGGACTTCATCCTCGCGAGACCGAAGCTGGAGGGCACGCAGAGCCGCTCCGACCTGATCATCGAGCTCGCCGTACGCGAGAAGTTGACGGTACGCCAGATCATCTCTCGGCTCGGCGGCGGCCGCGGCCACTTCGAGTTCATCGGCACGTCCGAACAGGTGGCGGACACGATCACCACCTGGTTCGAGGGCGGTGCCGCGGACGGGTTCAACATCATGGCGCCGGCCCTGCCGTCCGGCCTGGAAAGCTTCATCGAGCACGTCCTACCGATCCTTCGCGGCAAGGGCCTGTTCCGTGAGGAGTACGAAGGAACGACCCTTCGCGAGCACTACAGGCTGCCGGTGCCGGCCAACCAGTTCCACCCGGAAGAGCCCCATGTGTCCGGTGACTGACAGCAAGCCGCCGGCTCTGCTCGTCCAGGGGCGCAGCAGGACGTACGGGACGGCTTTACCGCGATCGCCGGCTTGGACCTGGAGATCCCCGACGGCGCCTTCTTCGGGTTGCTCGGAAGCAAGGCCGCCGCGCGCGCCTATGAGCTGTCCGGGGGCAGCGGCGTCTCGTTCTCGCGCGGGCGCTCATGCACCGTCAGTGCAGGACGGCGGTTCGGCATCCGGGATCCGACTGCTCACGCCGGTCGCGTACGAGCCGTCGGCGGATGCGGAGTGGACGGTCGGACCGCTGCCTCCACCAGTTGTCGGGCGCCGCGATGAACCCCTGCCGTACGAGCCGCTGTTCGCGCCCCGGTCCACCTCCGCGATCCTGCAGATGGCCCTCTCCACCCACACGTCGGACGGAGAACCTGACATTCCCGAGACCGTCCGGCGTTTGGCCATGGGCCATCCGCTGACAGAGCTGTTCGTACGGCCGGTGCGCACGCTGAGATTCGGTGTGCAGATCCTGGTCGACCTTGGGGTCGGTATGGAGCCGTTCGCCCGCGACCAGCAGGAGCTGATCGGCCAGATTCGCCACACCGTCGGTCAGGAACTCACAGACATACGGTACTTCGACGGATCGCCGCTGCGCGGCACCGGCCACGGAGACCGCGGGGAATGGAGCACGTACCGGCCCCCGGCCCGTGGCACTCGGGTACGCCTGCTCAGTGACCTCCGGTTGGGCGGCCCATCGCTGCATGTGCGGCGTGCCGACGCCGCCGAGTGTACGGAGTGGGTCCGTCTCCTGGAGAGCGCCCATTGTTCCGCCGTCGCGTTCGTGCCGTATCCGCCCTCCCGCTGGCCGGGATGGGCACGTGAGCTGCTGCATGTGGTGGCCTGGGACCGCCGCACCACAGCGGGCAGGGTCGGACGCAGGCCGCCGAGAGGCGCTGTGACGGACACGGACGTCGGCTGACGACCCGTCCGAAACCGTTCGCCTCACGTACCGCCGACTTTCACATGGGGGCCACAGGACCCTTCCCTGACGTTTGGTGCTCTTGGAACACTCCAACCGCGCACGTTCCATCACCAACCGGCCGACCGGGCCCGTCAGGACAAGAGGTCACTCACCCATGCCTCAAGTGAATCGGCGCCGTTTCCTTCAACTCGCTGGCGGTACCGCGGCGTTCACCGCGCTGTCCAGCAGCATTCAGCGGGCCGCGGCGCTGCCCGCGCACCACCGTTCGGGCACGATCGACGACGTCGAGCACATCGTCGTCCTGATGCAGGAAAACCGTTCCTTCGACCACTACTTCGGTTCGCTGAGAGGCGTTCGGGGCTTCGGCGACCCGCGTCCGGCCACGACGTCGGGCAGCAAGTCGGTCTGGTACCAGTGGGACGGCACCAAGGACGTGCTCCCGTTCCGGCCCGAGGCGGACAATCTGGGCCTGCAGTTCATCCAGGACCTCCCGCACGGCTGGAGCGACGGGCACGCCGCCTTCAACAAGGGCAAGTACGACAAATGGGTGCCCGCAAAGTCGTCGACGACGATGGCGTACCTGACGCGCGAGGACATCCCGTTCCACTACGCGCTCGCCGACGCCTTCACCATCTGCGACGCGTACCACTGCTCGTTCATCGGCTCCACCGACCCGAACCGCTACTACATGTGGACGGGGTATACGGGGAACGACGGCAAGGGCGGCGGCCCGGTCCTCGGCAACGACGAGGCCGGGTACGACTGGACGACGTACCCCGAGCGCCTCGAAGCGGCCGGGATCTCCTGGAAGATCTACCAGGACGTCGGCGACGGCCTCGACGCGAACGGCTCCTGGGGCTGGATCCCCGACGCGTACCGCGGCAACTACGGCGACAACTCGCTGCTGTACTTCAACCAGTACCGCAACGCCAAGCCCGGCGACCCGCTCTACGACAAGGCCCGCACCGGCACCGACGCCCGTAAGGGCGAGGGTTTCTTCGACCAGCTGAAGGCCGACGTCCAGGGGAAGAAGCTGCCCAAGATCTCCTGGATCGTCGCGCCCGAGGCGTTCACCGAGCACCCCAACTGGCCCGCCAACTACGGTGCTTGGTACATCTCCCAGGTCCTCGACGCGCTGACCTCCGACCCCGAGGTCTGGAGCAGGACGGCCCTGTTCATCACGTACGACGAGAACGACGGCTTCTTCGACCACCTCGTGCCGCCGTTCCCGCCGCAGTCCGCCGCGCAGGGCAAGTCCACGGTCGATGTCGGCCCGGACCTCTACCAGGGCGACGCGAGCCGCACGGCAGGTCCCTACGGCCTCGGCCAGCGCGTGCCGATGCTCGTCGTCTCGCCGTGGAGCAAGGGCGGGTTCGTCTGCTCCGAGACGCTCGACCACACCTCGATCATCCGGTTCATGGAGCGCCGCTTCGGTGTGCACGAGCCGAACATCTCGCCCTGGCGGCGCGCGATCAGCGGTGACCTCACTGCCGCGTTCGACTTCGCCCGCAAGGACGCGAAGCCGGTCGCGCTGCCGGACACCGACGGCTACCGGCCGCCGGACCACGACCGTCACCCCGACTTCGTGCCCACCCCACCCGCGAAGGCGGTCCTGCCCAAGCAGGAGCGCGGCTCGCGCCCGGCCCGCCCGCTGAAGTACGCGCCCCTCGTGGACGGTTCGGCGGATACGGCGGCCGGCAAGTTCACGCTCACCTTCGGCTCGGGCGCCAAGGCCGGCGCCGCCTTCCTCGTCACCTCCCAGAACCGCACGGACGGCCCCTGGACGTACACCACCGAGGCGGGCAGGACGGTCTCGGACACCTGGAACTCGGCGTACTCGAACGGGTCGTACGACCTCACCGTGCACGGACCGAACGGCTTCCTGCGCACCTTCAAGGGCCCGGGCAAGGTCGCCGGACCCGAGGTCACCGCGCGGCACGTCGGGAGCGATGTGGAGCTGACCTTCACCAACAAGGGCTCCGGCGCGGTCGTCCTCAAGCTCACCAACGGCTATGGCGGAAAGCCGCTGTCGTTCAAGGTGCGGGCGGGCGCGACCGTCCGGCACACTGTGGAGCTGCGGGAAAGCAGGCGCTGGTACGACCTGACCGTCGTGTCCGACGCGGACGCGGGCTTCTTGCGCCGGTTCGCCGGACATGTCGAGAACGGTCTGCCCGGTGTGAGCGACCCGGCGATCGGCACCGCCTGATGGTTACCCAAGTGCCGGTTGCTTTCGGGCCATCTCACGGTAGTGTGCCCCGGTGACCACGCATTCGAACACTCCTGCAGGTTGGTACCCGGATCCGCACGGGGCGCCCCAGACGCTGCGCTACTGGGACGGCTCGCAGTGGACCGACCACACGAATGCGGACCAGCAGGCCCAAGCGGCACAGCAGGTACCGCAGCAGGCCCAGCACCCCCAACAGGCGTACGGCCAGCCCGCTCCGGGCCCCGATCCGCGCGTGCAGAAGCAGGTGCAGCAGCAGGCCGGGGTGGCGCCCAGCGGTGCCGGCGGCGGCAGCCTGTTCACCGAGCCGGTCCTGGTGGTGAACCAGAAGGCCAAACTGATCGAGGTGACCAACGAGTACAAGGTCATGGATCAGAATGGCAACCAGATCGGCTCGGTCACCGAGGTCGGTCAGAGTGCGCTGAAGAAGGTCCTGCGCTTCGTCTCCAGCCTCGACCAGTTCATGACCCACAAGCTGGAGATCCGCGACGCGTACGGCCAGCCGCAGTTGCTGCTGACCCGTCCGGCGAAGTTCCTCAAGTCGCGGGTGGTCGTGTCGCGTCCGGACGGCTCGCCGGTCGGTGAGATCGTGCAGCAGAACATGATCGGCAAGATCAACTTCGCGATGAACGTCGACGGCCAACAGGTCGGCGCGATCAAGGCGGAGAACTGGCGCGCCTGGAACTTCGCGATCGTCGACCACGCGGACAACGAGGTCGCCCGGATCACCAAGACCTGGGAAGGCCTCGCCAAGACGATGTTCACCACTGCGGACAACTACGTCCTGCAGATCCACTTCCAGCTCCCCGAGCCCCTGCTGAGCCTCGTCGTGGCGACGGCGCTGACCGTCGACACGGCGCTCAAGCAGGACTCCCGAGGACTGGGCTGACATCGCCTTCGCCGATCGGCATTCGGCATGAGGAAGGGCGGTTGCGGATCTCCGCAACCGCCCTTCTTGCCGTCGGCCTCGCAGAGCCGACGCTAGAGAGCTGTCAGGTGGCCCGAGTTGGGCTGCTTGGGCATCAACGAGGGTTCGTACGCCGCCGATCCGGGCTCCAGTGCCAGCACCGCGGCGACGGGGTGGTCGTCGTCCGCCAAGTCGGCCGCCAAGGGCGCGGGCTCCGGGGCCGACCGTGACAACGTCACGACGCCCCACGCCGCGACACCCGCTCCCACGAGCGCCAGCAGTACGCCCGCCGCACCGCCCTGAAGGCGTTCGCCGAGCAGGGACAGGCCGATCGCCGCGGCGGCCACCGGGTTGGCGAGCGTCACGACGGCGAGCGGTGCGCCAAGACCCCCCTGGTACGCGGTCTGCGACAGAAGGAGTCCGCCCGCCGCGAAGGCCGCCACAAGCAGCGCCACCACGACCACTTGGGCGCTCAGCAGCGAGTCCGAGCGATCCGTCGCGGCCACCGTCACGGTCTGCGTGAGCGCCGAGGCGACCCCCGAGGCGAACCCGGAGGCGGTCGCGTGCCGCAGCCCCGGCCGCGCTCCCGGTCGTGACAGACCGCCGATCAGCACGGCGGTTGTCCCGGCGACGGCCAGCGCCTGCGGCACGCTCAGCACGTCGGCGGGCGCGGGCCCGGACGCCGTGACGAGCACCGCGGCGAGGCCGAGCAGGGTGAGCGCCGTACCGCGCCACTCGACCACGCTGACCCGCCGTCCCGCCACCCGCGCCCCCAGCGGCACCGCGGCCACCAGGGTGAGCGCGCCGAGCGGCTGCACCAGCGTGAGCGTGCCGTACTTGAGCGCGGCGACATGCAGCAGCGCGGCGGACGCGTTGAGCACGACCGACCACCACCAGGCCCCGCTGGCCAGCAGCCGGAGCGTGCCCGAGCCGGCGGACCGGGAGGCGAGCCGCTCCTGGGCCACGGCCGCGGCGGCGTACGCGACGGCCGAGAACAGGGACAGGACGACGGCGGCGAGAGTCGCGTTCATCGCCCGGCCCCCACGAGCTCCGGCACTTCCTGCACGGGAGCGTCGGCGCGCTCCTGGATCCGGCCGGCGGTCGTCGCCGTCCGGTGCGGCAGGTGGATCACGGCGAGCGCGATGCCGAGCAGCGCGGTCGCGACGATGGCGTCGAGCCAGTAGTGGTTCGCCGTGCCGACGATCACCAGCAGCGTGAGCAGCGGATGCAGCAGCCACAGCCAGCGCCACCGGGACCGAGTGGCCGCGATCAGGCCGATCGCCACCATCAGTGCCCAGCCGAAGTGCAGTGACGGCATCGCCGCGAACTGGTTCGCCATCGAGTCGGTCGCCGGGTGCGCCCCGTACACCGTGGGCCCGTACACCTGACCGGTGTCCACGAGCTCCGCCTCGCCGAGCAGGCGCGGTGGCGCGAGCGGGAAGGTGAGGTGTCCCACCAGGGCGGCGGCGGTGACCACGGCGAGCACCCGGCGGGCCCAGATGTAGTGGGCCGGGTGCCGCAGATACAGCCAGACCAGGAAGGCCGCGGTGGCCGGGAAGTGCACGGTCGCGTAGTAGGCGTTCGCGATGTGCACGAGGGTGTCGCTGTGCAGCAGTGCGGTCTGCACGGCGCCCTCGCCCGGCAGGTGCACGGCCCGCTCCAGGCCCCACACGCGGTGCGCGTTGCCGAACGCTTCGCCGGTGTGGCCGGTGGCCAGCTGCCGGCCGACCTTGTAGATGACGAAGAGCCCGACGACGAGCAGCAGCTCGCGAAGGAGCGGCGGACGCGCCCTGGTGTCGTACGCGTGCGGCTCGCGGGCGCCGACCTGGGGCGACGCCCGGCGTATGGCCGCGTCGGGCGGCTCCGGTTCCGAGGCGGACTCGGACTCTGCAGGCTCGGTTCGGGAATCCATCCCCCGGCCCCCTTGCTGACGGTCTTGCGTGGGGTGGTGCGCGGTGAGCCCAGGACAGGATCCACTCGACAGAAAAGTGGATCCTGTCCAAGGCTCATCGATACGGCAGTGTACCGATACGCCACTGTACCGATACGTCAGTGTACCGATACGCATCCGTACCGGTACACTGACGTATCGATTAGACTGTGTGAAGCGGAACACCGCGGATCACGACCCGAGCCGGATTCAGCGAGGAGAAGAGCCATGACGTCGCAGGCTGCGGACGGACCGGAGACGGTCGTCGCCTCGCGCCGCTCCAAGATCACGCCCGAGCGTGAGCAGGAGTTCTACGACGCCGTGCTCGACCAGATCCGCGAATGCGGCTATGAGGCGCTGACCATGGAGGGTGTGGCGGCGAGTACCCGCTGCAGCAAGTCCACGCTCTACCGGCAGTGGAAGACGAAGCCCCAGTTCGTGGCCGCCGCGCTGCGCGCCAACCGCTGTCCGCGGTTCAGGGGGATCGACACCGGCTCGCTCGCCGGGGACCTGCGCGTGGCCGCGCGGGCCGCGGGCGACTGGTCGGGCCGCGACACCCAGCTGCTCCAGGCGCTCGGCCATGCCGTGATGCAGGACAGGGAGCTGCAGGAGGCGTTGCGCGACGCGCTCGTCGAGCCTGAGATCGCAGCGGTCAGGGCGATGATCGCCCGCGCGGTCGACCGCGGGGAGATCGACGCCGACCACCCGGCGCTGGAGTTCATCCCGGCACAGCTGTTCGGCGTCGTGCGCGTACGCCCCGTTCTGGAAGGCAAGTACGCGGATTCGGAGTATCTCTCACAATTCGTGGAGGCGGTCGTGCTGCCGGCCCTGGGCCTGACCTGAGACTCAGGTCGCCGTCCGCGGGATGACCGGACGTCGGCCTGTATCGCGCCGCACCGTGGGGACGGGGGCGGCGCGCACCCCCCGGCCGGGTGGGGTTCCCCTTGAGCGGAGGGGCGCCCCACCCGGCCGAATTCTTTCCCGCTAGACGTTCTGTCCGTCGCCGCCGGCCCCGGACGCCACCTTGATGCCGTCGGTGATCGTGTCGATCACCGACTGCTCGGGCGCCTTGGAGCTGACGTCGACGCCGAAGCGGACGACGACGAGCGATTTGGAGTCGGCGGGGGAGGGGAAGACGAGCGACTCGACATAGCCGTCGTCACCCTTGCTCGTCACGACCTTCCAGCGGACCAGATAGCCCTTCTCGCCGGCCACCGTGACCGCCTTCGAGGCGAGCTCCGTGTGCGAGGTGATCGTGCCGTAGCCCTTGCCGTACGACTCCTTGGCGTTCTTGGAGATGTCCTCCTTGGCCGCCGCCTCCGCCGTGGTCGACTTCAGTTTCTGCGCCAGTGCGGGAGCCGAGTACGCGCCGCCCCGCTGGCAGTTCTGCGAGGTGTCGCCTGGGCACTTGTAGGTGTCCTTGGTGGAGATCGCGGCGCTGCCTGTTCCGCTCTGGCCTGTCCAGCCGTCGGGCACCGGGATGCTGATGCCGTTGTACGCGTCCGTGACGTAGCCGTCCTCGGTCTGCGGCTGCCCCGACTGACCGGGCGCCGGTGTCTGGCCGCCCGAACCGCCGGAGTCGCCGGGAGCGCCGCCGGGTCCCCCCGACTCGCCGCCCCAGGGCGCGCCCGTGCCACCCTGTCCACCCCCGGGGCCGCCCTGCCCGCCGGGCCCCTGGGAGTTCGCGCTGTTGCCGCTGTTGCCGTCGTCCTTGGTCAGCGCGTACACCCCGCCTCCGATGCCCGCGAGGACCGCGATCGCCGCGGCGACCGCTATGCCCAGGCGCAGCCCGCGCCGCGGCGAACCCGGGGCGAGGGCCGGATACGGTCCGGCGGCCGGCGGGTGCGCCGGGGGACCCCATGCGGCGGCCGACCCGACGGGGCGGGTCTGGTCCGTCCATGCCTTACCGTTCCACCAGCGCTCGGTGGCGGGAGCGTCATCTGTCTGCCCGGGGTCGGGATACCAGCCGGGGGGAGTCACCTGCGTCATGGTGCCCACCGTATGAGCCCTGGGTGAAAGGCGGATGAGAGGGGCCCGGCAGCAGTCACTTCACGATCAGCCGTAGAGGTGTACGGTCCGCCCGGGGCGGCAGCCGCAGCCCTTCCCTGCCCGGGGTGATCGACCCGAGCACGCTGGGATGCCGGGCCCCGGTGCTCGCCGGATCGGTGCCCGCGAGCCCGTGCAGCGTCAGAAAACCCAGTACGGCGAAGGCGTACGCCTCCTTGGCGGCCGACGGCAGTCCCAGGTCGTCGGAGGTGCGCAGCACCACCCCGGGGAGTTCCTCGCCCAGCATCGCCATGAGTACGGGATTGCGGGTGCCGCCGCCGGAGGCGATCACCTCCGTGGCCCGCACCGCGCGCACGGCGTCCGCGACCGTCCGGGCGGTGAGCCGGGTGAGGGTCGCGATGACGTCCTCGGCGGTGAGTGTCCCGAAACCCGCCAACGCGTCCCTCAGATAGCCGAGATGGAACAGCTCCTTGCCGGTCGTCTTGGGCGCGGGCAGCGCGTAGTACGGCTCGGCGAGCAGCCGCCGGAGCAGCGGCTCGTGGACGGTGCCGCGGGCGGCGAGGGCGCCGTCCACGTCGTAGTCGAGGCGTCCGCCGCTCAGCCCCCGTGCCGCGGCGTCGACCAGGGCGCACGCGGGCCCGGTGTCGAAGGCGGTGCCGTCCGGCGCGGTGAGGTTGGCGATGCCGCCGAGGTTCAGGGCCACCGGCGTTCCCGGGCGGCCGCGCAGCCACAGCAGGTCGACCAGGCTCACCAGCGGCGCGCCCTGGCCGCCCGCGGCGATGTCACGCGGGCGGAAGTCGGCGACCACGGGCAGCCCGGTCGCCTCGGCGATCCAGGCGGGCTGTCCGAGCTGGAGGGTTCCGTGCACCTGGCCGTGGGCCGCCCAGTGGTAGACGGTCTGGCCGTGCGAGGCGATCAACTCACCTCCGCCGTGGCACAGTTCATGGTTGGCTCGGACGGCTGCCGCCGCGAAGGCCTGTCCGATGAGGGTGTCCAGGCGGCACACCTCGGCCAGGCTGGTGGGGGCCGGAGGCAGCGCCGCGGCGAGCGCGTCGCGCAGTTCCTCGTCGTACGCCTCGCTGACGAGCCCGAGCGGCCGCATGACGAGGCTGTCCCCGTCGAGGGTCAGCTCGGCGGCCGCCGCGTCGATCGCGTCGTACGATGTGCCGGACATCAGGCCGATCACCCGCACGTGATCAACTCCCTTTCCCCGTGCGGAGCGTGGCGAGCGCGAGCACGCTCACCGCGCAGGTCGCCGCCGCGTAGTACGCGGGGATGTCCACGCTCCCCGTCCGTTTGATGGTCTCCGTGATGATGAGCCCCGCGCACCCGGAAAACACCGCATTGGACAGGGCGTAGGCGAGTCCCAGACCGGTGTAGCGCACGCTCGTCGGGAACATCTCGGAGAGCATCGCCGGACCGGGCCCCGCCATCAGACCCACCACGGCACCCGCCACGAACACGGCGACACCCTTCACCGCGTTCGATGTCCCGCTGTGCTGAAGGAGGTTGAGCAGCGGGATCGCCAGCACGGTGACCAGAACGGCCCCCGTGAGCATCACCGGGCGCCGCCCGATCCGGTCGCTGAGCCATCCCGCCGGGACGATCGTGGCCGCGAAGCCGAGGTTGGCGAGGACCGTGGCGAGCAGTGCCTGCTGGAAGGTCGCGTTCAGGGTGCTCTGCAGGTACGAGGGGAGCACGACCAGGAAGGTGTAACCGGCCGCCGCCCAGCCCATGATGCGTCCGGCCCCGAGCGCGATCGCCCTGGCCACCTGGGAGCCGGGCGGGCGCTCCCGTTGCCGCTCCCGCTCGAAGGACGGTGTCTCGTCCAGTCTCAGCCGCAGCCGGAGCGCCCCGAGGCCGAGCGGCAGCGTCAGCAGGAAGGGCAGCCGCCAGCCCCAGTCCTCGAGCTCGCGGGAGGTGAGCACCGTAGCCAGCAGCGCCGCGACGCCCGCACCGGCGAGGAGCCCGAGCGCGACAGTGAAGGATTGCCACGACCCGTACAGCCCCCGTCTGCCCGGCGGTGAGAACTCCGTCATCACCGAGACCGCGCCCCCGAACTCCCCGCCCGCGGACAGTCCTTGGAGCACCCGGAGGAACGTGAGCAGCCACGGGGCGAGGGCGCCGACCGCGGCGTAGGTGGGCAGCACGCCGATCAGGGTCGTTGCGGCCGTCATCAGGGCGATCACCAGGATCAGCACCGGGCGTCGCCCGACCCTGTCGCCGAGCCGTCCGAACAGCGCGGCGCCGACGGGCCGGAAGAAGAACGCCAGTGCGAAGGATGCGTAGGTCTTCACCAGGGCCTCGACCTCGCTGCCGCCCTCCGGTGTGAAGAAGCGCGCCGCGATGATCGTCGCGAAATAGCCGTAGACGCCGAACTCGTACCACTCGATGAAGTTGCCCACGGAGCCCGCGAACAGGGCTCTACGGGAGTGCGCGGACCGGGCGGCGCGCAGGTCCGAGTCGTGCGCGGGGGCGCTCATGCCGGTTCCTCCAGGGGCATGCCGGAGCCCGGGTCGGACCGGCCCCCGACGGAGACTGATGTGGGAAAATTAGCTTCAGTTCGCGGGTTGTTGACTGTCAATAACTTTCACACGGGCTGGTCGACGGCCTCTCGCGTCGCCTCCGGGGCACGCCTGTCACTCGTCTCGGCAACACGTGCCCGGGCCCGCCTCCACCGGGGCTTCCATGCGGCTAGGCTCGTTATCAGTACGTCGTTTGGGCGACCTGGGGAGGTAGCGGGATGACGGAGGCACGGCCCGGAGGGGGCGCCTCGGCTTCCCTGTGGGAGCGCGATGAGGAAGTCGCCACACTCGAACAGGCGATCGCCGCGCTGCGCGCGGACGCCGCCACCTCGGGGAGCCTGCTGGTGCTCAGCGGCGAGGCGGGCCTCGGCAAGACCGCGCTCCTGGCCGAGGCGCGCCGGATCGCGGAGAGCAGCGGCTGTGCGGTGTGGTCGGCACGCGGCGGCGAGACCGTCACATCCGTCCCCTTCAATGTCGTACGGCAGTTGCTGCAGCCGGCCCTCGTCTCGCTGATGCCGGAAGAGGCGCGCGAATACCTGGGCGACTGGTACGACATCGCAGGGCCCGCCCTTGGCATAGCGGAGCCGGGCGAACGTCAGCCCGACCCGCAAGGTGTGTGCGACGGCCTGGTCGCGGCGGTGCGGCGGCTCGCCAAGCGCGAATGGCCGCTCGTGCTGCTCATCGACGACGCCCACTGGGCCGACCAGGAGACACTGCGCTGGCTCGCCGCGTTCGCCGAGCGGCTCGAGGACCTGTCCGTTCTCGTCGTGGTCGCCCGCCGTCCCGGCGGTGTCAGCGGCGAGAGCGCCCGGCTGCTCGACGTGGTCGCCGCCGCGGCCCGACCGGTCGCCACCTTGAGCGCGCTGACCCCGGCCGCGGCCGAAGGACTGACCCGCGCCACGCTCGGGGAGCACGCCGACGCGCCGTTCTGCCGCGAGGTGTGGGCGGTCACCGGCGGCAATCCGTACGAGACGGTCGAACTGCTCGCCAAGGTGCAGGACAGCCAGATGGAGCCGGCCGAGGGATCGGCCGCCGAACTGCGCGACCTGAACCGCTCGGCCCGCGGCCGCGGACTCGTCGCCCGCCTCGAAGGACTCGGCATCGACGCCACGCGGTTCGCCTGGGCGGCCGCGATCCTCGGCACCGCGATCTCCCTCGACCTCGCCGCCCAACTCGCCGGAATGCAGAGCGACGAGGCCCTGCGCTGCGCGGAACTCCTCGGCGCCGCCCGCATCCTGACCAGGCCCGAGCCGACGAACGGTCAAGTCGCTGAGAACGAGCTGGAGTTCGTGCACCCGCTCATCGCGACCGCGGTCTACCGCTCGATCCCGGACGCCCTGCGCACCGCGATGCACGGCCAGGCCGCCTGGGCGGTCACCGAGTCCGGGCGCGGCGCGGCCGCGGCGTCCCGCCATCTTCTCGAAGTCCACCCGGACGACGACCCCGAACTCGTCGAGCAGATGCGTGAGGCCGCCAGGGAACACCTCGCCGTCGGCGCGCCCGACGCGGCCAGGCGCTGCCTGGAGCGCGCCCTGGCCGAGCCCCCGCTGCCCGACGTGCACGCCCGCGTGCTCTACGAACTGGGCTGTGCCACGCTCCTGACCGCGCCCTCCACGACCATCGGCCATCTGCGCGCCGCCCTCGAAAGGCCGGGCCTCGAGGACGCCATGCGCGTGGACGCCGTCTTCCGGCTCTCCCAGGCGCTGCTCCACAACAACCAGTTGGACGAGGCCGTCCGCACGGTCGACGAGGAGGTCGCCCGGCTCGAACCGGGCCCCGCCCGCATGCGGCTGCAGGCCGTGCACTACATGTGGGAGGGCATCCACGCCGGCGAGGAGCGCGCCTCGGGACACTCCCTCGGTCTCGCCGAACTCGTCAGGACCTGCACCGGGCGGGACAACTCCGAGCGCGCGCTGCTCATACTGCGCGGCTTCGACGCGATGACGCGCGGCGAGAACGCCGAAGAGGTCGTGGAACTCTGCGACCGCGCCCTCGTCAACGGCCGCCTCGCACCCGGACTCGGCTGGACCGACACCGAGTGGGGCGTCGAACTGCTTCTGATGCTCGGCAGCGCGTACGCCTACGCCGACCGGCTCGACCGGGCCGAAAGCCTGTTCAGCGAGGCCCTGCACGCCTATGTGAAGGCCGGCTGGAGCGGCGGCCACCTCTCCCTGGCCAACGCCTACCTCGGCCTCGCGCACCGCAGACGAGGCCGCCTCGCCGACGCGGAGCACTACCAGCGCGAATCGCTCCGCCTCGCCGAACGGGTGGGCCGCGGGCTGCCCCTGTACTGGTCCGCGACCTGCGGACTCATCGACACACTGCTCGCCCGCGGCCATGTCCACGAGGCCGCGGAGATCGCCGAACGCTACGGCTTCGCACCTCCGTACCCGTCCACGATCGTGCTCCCGGACACCCGCTCCGTGCGCGGCCGTCTGCTGCTCGCCGCCGGCCGCACCAAGGACGGCATCAACGAACTGGAGGCAGCCGAGAAGGCCGCCGCCGCGCGCGGTCACCACAACACGGTGCTCGCCCCCTGGGCGGTCGACCTCGCCCGGGCCCTCGCCACCGAGGACCCGACGCGTGCCGCCGCCCTGGCCGCCGACGCCCGCCGCCAGGCCGAGCGCTTCGGCACAGACACGGCCATCGGCGAGGCGCTCCGCTGCGCCGCGGCCCTCGAATCGGGCCAGCGCGCGGTACGGCTGGCCGCCCAGGCGGTCACCTACCTGGAAGCCTCGCCCTGCCAGTACGAACACGCGGCGGCCCGCGTCGAGTACGGCATCGCCGCCCGCTCGGTGGCGGAGCTCAACAAGGGGCTGACGCTGGCGCGTTCGTGCGGGGCGGACGGGTTGGTGGCGAAGGCTGGGGAGGCGCTGGCGAGCCTCTAGTCCGGCAGCGGCGGGGTGTCAGTCCGGCAGCCGGGCTTCAGCTGCCGAGCAGCTGATCCGTGGTCGCCTCCAGCCGCTTCCACACCTCGCGGTCGTACGTGTGCGCGTGTGCCCGCGAGGGGTTCGTGCCGTCGAAGTACCCGCCGGTGCCCAACTCCCTTGTGACCAGGCGGAGTACACCCGCCGCACCGTCGGCGACGGTGGACCAGGGGACCACTCCGGCATCGCGGACCATCGCTGTGTCCATGTAGGTCGCGGGGTGCAGGACATTCACCGAGACGCCGCTGCCCGCCACCTCCTCGCTCAGCGCGAACGTGTGCGTCGCCAGCGCGAACTTGCTGCGGCAGTACGCCGATACCCCCGTGTAGCCCCGGGTGAGTTCCGGGTCGTCGAAGTCCAGCGGCTCCTGGCCGACCGAGCCGACATTGACGACGCGGGACGGGGCGCTCGCGCGGAGCGTGGGCAGCAGCGCGCGGGTGAGGGCGACCGGCGCGAGATAGTTCACCGCGAGCCGCAGCTCGTGACCGTCGGCGCTCACCTCACGGCCCGCACCGTGCGGGCCGGCGCCGACCCCCGCATTGTTGATCAGCACGTCGAGACGGGGGTGCGCGGCGGCGACCTCCTCGCCCAGTCGCCGCACCTGCGCGAGCGAAGCCAGATCGGCGACGTACCCGTGGGACTCGCCACCCTCGGCCCGCAGATCCGTGACGAGCGACTCGGTCCGTGCGCGGTCGCGCCCGTGCGCGAGGACGACATATCCGGAGCGGACCAGCTCGAAGGCGACGTACCTGCCGAGCCCTGAGGTGGCACCGGTGATCAGAACAGTGGACATGCCTCCACCCTAGGCACGGTGCTCAGGCATGCACGAGGTGCCGTTGAAGCTACGACCAGCAGGGTCACCCACCGCTCTTGTCTTCCTCCGCCAGCACCCGTTGCGCCACCGCGAACGCCGAGTTCGCCGCCGGAACACCGCAGTACACGGCCGTCTGCAGCAGCACCGCGCCGATCTCCTCGGGCGTGAGGCCGTTGCGCCGCGCCGCTCGGACGTGCATGGCCAGCTCGTCGTAGTGGCCGTGCGCCACCAGAGCGGTCAGCGTGATCATGCTGCGCTCACGGCGCGTCAGCGTCGGATCCGTCCAGATCTCGCCCCACGCATAGCGCGAGATGAAGTCCTGGAAGCGAGCGGTGAAGGGCGTCTGCCGTGCCTGCGCGCGGTCCACGTGCTCGTCCCCGAGGACCTGACGGCGCACCTCCATGCCCCGCAGCGCATACCCGTCGAAGTGCCCGCGCAGCGCGGCGAGCACAGCCTCCGGGCGCTCCGCAGGCGCCAGATGCGAGGCGCCCGCGATCTCCGTGAGCGAGGCGCCGGGCACCGCGTCCGCGATCTCCCGCAGATGCGCGGGCGGCGTCGCCGGATCCTCGCGGCCCGCGATGAGCAGGGTCGGCACGGTGAGGGACGACAGCCGCTCCCGGATGTCGAAGGCGGCGAGCGCGTCACAGCAGGCGGCGTACGCCTCGGGATCCGCGGTGCGATGGTCCTCCACCAGCTCGGGCACGGTGAAGCCGGGCGTGAACCAGCGGGCATTCGCGGTTTCGGCGAGCCCGGCGAGGCCCTCG
Organism: Streptomyces sp. NPDC050564; assembly: GCF_044457265.1. NCBI lineage: Bacteria > Bacillati > Actinomycetota > Actinomycetes > Kitasatosporales > Streptomycetaceae > Streptomyces > Streptomyces sp. NPDC050564. The sequence goes on from NZ_JBITGS010000048.1 coordinate 23,328, forward strand.
CGGCGCACGGTCTGCGCGCGCTCCTCCCACGGCTTGGAGCCGTTGAAGTGGGCCGACGAGCAGATGACGGCGAGGCTCTCCAGACGCTCAGGGTGGTGCACGGCCAGCTGCAGACCGACCGCGCCACCGAGCGAGACACCCGCGTACGCGAACCGGTCGATGCCGAGCGAGTCGGCGAGGGCGAGCACCAGGCCGGCGAGGTCGGCGACGGTCGCGCCGGGCCCGATCAGGTCTGCGGCCGAACCGCCGTGACCCGGCAGATCCCAGCGGACCACCCGATGGGTGACGGACAGTTCGGGCGCGACCTTGTTCCACAGGGCGTACGACGTGCCGAGCGAGGGGCCGAGGAGCAGCGGGGGAGCGGTGGTGGGACCTTCGGCGCGGTGGTTGAGCAGTGTGTCGGTCAACGTCGCTCCAGAGCACGGTCGGTGAGGGCTCCCGCGGAGCCCGTGTAGCGGGTGGGGTCGGTGAGGTCCGCGAGGTCGAGCTCCTTGAGCTCCGGCTCCTCGCCGAGCACCTCCACGAGGGGCCGGTTCTCGGTGACGGCGCGCTGGGCGGCCCGCGTCAGCAGCTCCTTGGCGCGGGCCCGCCCGAGCACGGGAGCGAGCTCGGCGGCCAGCCGCTCGGAGACGATCAACCCGTGGGTGAGACCGAGATGTTCACGCATGGTGCCCGCGTTCACCCGGAGCCCCTCCGCCAGCTCGGCGGCATCGCGCGCTGCCCCGCCGACCAGCCGGAGCAGATCCCGCAGGGGCTCCCACTCGGCGTGCCAGGCCCCGGCCGGACGCTCGTCCTCGGCCGCCATCGCCCCGTAGAGCGTCGCCGCGAGGTGTGGCGCCCGGCGGGCCGCGGCGGCGACGAGGGTGGCCCGCACGGGGTTGGCCTTGTGCGGCATCGCGGACGATCCGCCGCCGGAACCCTCGGCGACCTCGGCGATCTCGGTACGGGTCAGGGTGAGCACGTCGACGGCGGTCTTGCCCAGGGCTCCGGCGGTGAACGCCAGCGCTCCGGCCAGGTCGGCGATCGGCGTACGGAGGGTGTGCCAGGGCAGCACGGGTGGGGCGAGCCCGAGTTCACGGGCATACGCCGCGATCAGGGCCTGCGTGTCCGCGGGGGCGGATGCGTCGCTGGCGGCCTGCGTGTCCGCGGGAGCCGGCCTGCCACCGGCCCGAGGCCCAGCGGGGCCGAATACCGTGAACGCGGCCAACGTCCCCGCGGCGCCGCCCAGTTGGGCAGGCAGCGAGGCACGTACGGCGGACACCCTGTCCCGGGCATCCAGCACCAGCGACCGCCAACCCGCCGCCTTGAGCCCGAAGGTCGTCGGCACCGCGTGCTGGGTGAGCGTCCGGCCCGGCATCACCGTGTCCCGGTGCTCCGTGGCGAGCCGGGCCAGCGCCCGCTCCGTGCGGCCGAGGTCCCCCAGGACGAGGTCCAGCGTGCGGGCGGCGACCAGCATGGTCGCCGAGTCCATGATGTCCTGGCTCGTCGCGCCCCGGTGGACGTACGGGCCGAACTCCGTGCCGACCGCGGCCGTCAGGTCCGCGACCAGCGGGATCACCGGATTGCCGCCGCTTCGCGCGCGCAGCGCGATCGCTGCGAAGTCGAAGACGGTGGCGTCGGCTGCCGAGGACACCGCCGACGCGGCCTCAGCCGGGGCCAGCGCCAGCGATGCCTGGGCCCGGGTCAGCGCGGCCTCCGCGTCGAGCAGCGCCCGCAGATACGCGGTGTCGCTCGTCGCGGACGCGGCCGGGCAGCCCGCCCACCCGGGGGCGAGCAGGGCGTCGGAATCGACAGGGTCGACAGCTGTCACTGGAACTCCAGGAAGACCGTTTCGCCTTCGCCCTGAAGGCGGATGTCGAAACGGTACGTGCGGTTCGCCCCCTCGGCCGCGATCAGCGTGGCGCGCCGGTCGGCCGGGAGCGAGTCCAGCAGCGGGTCGGCGCCTTCGGCGAGGTACGCGCGGGTGAAGAGATGGTGCGTCAGACCACGGGCGAAGACACAGACGCTGATGTACGGCAGTCCGGCGTTCCCCGGCGGCAGCGTGCGCAGCGCGTAGTGCCCGTCGGCGTCCGTGGCGACCCGCCCGAAGCCCGTGAAGTCGATGCCGTTGCGGCCGAGGAAACCGCCCGTCGACGGGTCGCGGCGCATCGAGCCGGGAGCGCCCTTCAGAGAGCCGTCGGGCGCCGCCTGCCAGAAGTCCAGCAGGGCGTCGGGGATCGGCGTGCCCGCGCCGTCGAACACGTATCCGTGCAGGGTGATCGTGTCGGGGTGGCCCTGGGGCGCGACGTCGCCGCCGCCGGGAAAGGGCAGCGCATGGCCGTAGAAGGGGCCGATGGTGTGGGACGGGGTGGGGAGCAACCGCTCGGTCATGCTCAACGGCCTTCCTCGATCCAGGTGGCGGAGGGACCGTCGAGGACGATGTCCCATTCGTAGCCGAGCGAGAACTCGGGCTGCGAGAGGTCGTGGTGGTAGCCGGCGATCAGACGGCTGCGCGCCGCCTCGTCCGTCACGGACCGCAGGATCGGGTCGTACGGGAACAGCGGGTCGCTCGGGAAGTACATCTGCGTCACGAGCCGCTGGGTGAACGCTGTGCCGAAGACCGAGAAGTGGATGTGCGCGGGCCGCCACGCGTTGGTGTGGTTGCCCCACGGGTACGGGCCCGGCTTGATGGTCGTGAACGTGTACCGTCCCTGATCATCCGTCAGCGTGCGGCCCACGCCGGTGAAGTTGGGGTCGAGCGGCGCCGGGTGCTGTTCGCGCAGATGGGCGTAGCGGCCGGCGGCGTTGGCCTGCCAGATCTCGACGAGCTGACCGCGTACGGGACGGCCGTCGCGGTCGAGGAGGCGGCCCGAGACGGTCATGCGCTCGCCGATCGGTTCGCCCCGGTGCCGGCGGGTCAGGTCGTTGTCGATCTCGGTGATGTCGGTGACACCGAAGACGGGACCCGACAGCTCGACCGTCTCAGGGTCGCCGCCGTTCACGGCGACCAGCGCCTGCTTGGGGTGGCGCAGGAGGGAGCTGCGGTACGGGGGGTAGTCGCGCGAGGGGTGGTGCTGGACCGGGGCGCCGCCGGCGACCGCCTTGTCGTACGCGTCCTGGAGATCCTTGATCTCGACGTCGATGTCCGACTGAGTGAGAGCCATGGTCGACTTCCTATCGTTCGAGGACGAGGGCGAGGCCCTGGCCCACGCCGATGCAGAGGGTGGCGACACCAACTCCGGAGCCCTGGCGGGCGAGTTGGTGGGCGACGGTTCCGGCGAGCCGGGCGCCGGACGCGCCGAGGGGGTGACCGAGGGCGATGGCGCCGCCCTGCGGGTTGAGGATCTGCGGGTCGAACTCGGGCCATTCGGCCAGGCACCCGAGGACCTGCGCGGCGAAGGCCTCGTTGAGCTCCAGCGTCGACAGGTCGTCAAATCCCTTGCCCGCCTTGGCGAGAGCGCGATGGACGGCCTCGACGGGGGCGAGTCCGAAGTACTGCGGGTCGATCGCGGAGACGCCGGTCGCGCTGACGCGCGCGAGGGGCTCACGCCCGGTGGCCTTCAGGCCCTCCTCGTCGACCAGCAGCAGGGCGGCCGCGCCGTCGTTCAAGGGCGAGGCGTTGCCCGCCGTCACCGTGCCTCCCCCAGCCTTCGGCTGGGGGGACCCCCATCTCGCTTCGCTCGCCTTGCGGAAGGAGGGCTTCAGCCTCGCCATGGCCTCCAGGGACGCCTCGGCGCGTACACACTCGTCGGCGCCGAAGACGACCGGTTCGCCCTTGCGCCGCGGAAGGGATACGGGGGCGATCTCGCCGTCGAACAGACCGTCCGCCTGTGCCTGGGCCGCCTTGCGGTGGCTGGCGAGGGCGAACTCGTCCTGCTGCTCACGTGTGATCTTGTGCTTCTCGGCGATGAGTTCGGCCGACTCGCCCAGCGGGATGGTCCACTGCGGGTCCATCCCCCGGTTGACCATGCGCCAGCCCAGCGTCGTGGAGTACAGCTCGGTGTGTCCGGCCGGGAAGGGCCTCTCGCTCTTGGGCAGCACGTAGGGGGCGCGGGTCATCGACTCGACGCCACCGGCCAGGGCGATGGAGGCGTCGCCGAGCGCGATGGCCCGGGCGGCCTGGATGACGGCTTCGAGCCCGGAGGCGCACAGGCGGTTGACGGTCACGCCCGGCACCGAGGTGGGCAGACCGGCGAGCAGGGCGGCCATGCGGCCGACGTTGCGGTTCTCCTCGCCCGCCCCGTTGGCGTTGCCGAAGTACACGTCCTCGATCCGGGACGGGTCCAAATCCGGTGTACGGGCGAGGAGTTCACGGATGGCGTGGGCGGCGAGGTCGTCCGGGCGGACGGCGGCCAGTGACCCGTTGTACTTGCCGATGGGGGTGCGGACCGCATCGACGATGTAGACGTCCTTCATGAGGTCTCCTCGGGAATGCGGATCTTCGCGGCGGTCTTCGCCACGATCTCCTCGACGGTGACGCCCGGCGCGGTCTCGACGAGCACCAGCCCCTCCGCGGTGACGTCCAGCACGCCGAGGTCGGTGATGATCCGGTTCACGCACGACTTGCCCGTGAGCGGCAGCGCGCACTCCTGGAGGATCTTCGCCGAGCCGTCCTTGGCGGTGTGCGTCATGACGACGATGACCGTGCGGGCGCCGTGGACCAGGTCCATCGCGCCGCCTATCCCGGTGATCATCTTGCCGGGGATCGCCCAGTTGGCGAGGTCACCGCCCGCGGACACCTGCATCGCGCCGAGCACGGCGACGTCGATGTGCCCGCCGCGGATCATTCCGAAGGACAGGGACGAGTCGAAGTACGAGGCCCCCGGCAGGACCGTCACGGTCTCCTTGCCCGCATTGATGAGATCCGGGTCGACCCGGTCCTCGGTCGGGTAGGGACCGGTCCCCAGGATGCCGTTCTCGGACTCCAGGATCACCTCGACGCCGTCGGGGAGATAGTTGGGGATCAGCGTCGGCAGGCCGATGCCCAGGTTCACATACTGGCCGTCCTCGAGCTCGCGCGCGGCGCGGGCGGCCATCTCCTGCCTGCTCCAGGCCATTACTTGCTCACCGTTCCATTCGCCGCGGGCGCCGAAACCGTCCGTTGCTCGATCATCTTGGCGCTGGCCTGCTCCGGGGTGAGCGCGACGACGCGCTGCACGAAGATGCCCGGCAGATGGACCGCGTCCGGGTCGATCTCGCCCGGCTCCACCAGCTCCTCCACCTCGGCGATCGTCACCCGGCCGGCCATCGCCGCCAGCGGGTTGAAGTTCCGGGTGGACTTGTTGAAGACCAGGTTGCCGTGCCGGTCGCCCTTGGCGGCCCGTACGAGGGCGAAGTCGGTGCGGATGCCGTGCTCCAGCACGTATTCCGTGCCGTCGAACTCGCGCACCTCCTTCGGCGGGGAGGCCAGCGCGACGCCGCCCTGGCCGTCGTAGCGCCACGGCAGTCCGCCGTCCGCGACCTGCGTGCCGACCCCGGCCGGGGTGTAGAAGGCGGGGATCCCGGCGCCGCCCGCGCGCAGCCGCTCGGCGAGCGTGCCCTGCGGGATCATCTCCACCTCCAGCTCACCGGCCAGGTACTGCCGTGCGAACTCCTTGTTCGCGCCGATGTACGAGCCGGTGACGCGGGCGATCCGCCCGGCCGCGAGCAGGATCGCGAGGCCGGACTCCATGGCCCCGCAGTTGTTGGAGACCACACCGAGGCCGGATACGCCACGCTCGTACAGCGCCTCGATCAGCACATTCGGCACACCACTCAGGCCGAATCCACCGACCGCGAGTGTCGCGCCGTCCGGCACATCGGCCACTGCCTCCAGGGCCGTGGCGACCACCTTGTCCATCCGTGAAGCCCCATCTCTCCCGAGCGTCCAACGTCTCAATTAATCAGGGCACTGATTATTTCTACGAGGTTTCAAACACGCTGCCACCCGATCCCGGGCTCGTCAAGCCCCTCAATGAATGTGCAGGTGAGAGTCTCGGCCATACGGCGAGACGGGTCAGGCCGCGCCGAGGTATTGTTCAGTACGCCAACGAATAGTTGAGTCGAGGAGCGCATATGGCCGCGGTGGACCTCTCCACCCACCCCGGGCACCTGGCCCGGCGACTGCAGCAGGCCCACTACCTGCTGTGGAACACCATGGTCTCCGAGGAGATCACCTCCCCGCAGTTCGCGGTCCTCAACGCACTCGTCGCGGAGCCGGGCCTGGACCAGCGCACGGTGGGGGAGCGGGTGGGGCTCGACCGGTCCACCATCGCCGAGGTCATCAGTCGGCTCAGCCGTCGGGGTCTGCTCGACAAGGTGCGCGACCCGCAGGACGGCCGCCGCTTCCTGCTGCGCCTCACGGACGAGGGGATGCGCACGCACCGCAAGCTGACCGTGCGCACCGCCCGGATGAACCAGGTATTCCTGGCCCCGCTCTCCGCCGAGGAGCAGGCCATGTTCTTCGACCTCATCCAGCGGGTCTCGGACGCCGCGGAGGGTCTCCGCAATCCGGCGGAGCCCGCGGCCTCCGCGAAGGCCTAGGCCTGTCCGGCGGATCATGTCGGAGACGCGGGTCCTGGCAATAGCGGCCGCAGTCGGACTCGACTCGGCCGACGACGCACGGCGCGTGTTCGCAGCCGCGCGCCAGGAGGCGGAGACGGCGATCGAGCGCCGCTTGGGGCGCCGCTCCTAGCCCGCGTCCGGTCGATTCTTCCGGGGGCGGTCACCTGGGGACGGTCATGCCCTCCCGCTTGCGGGGACGGTCACGCCTTCGCGAAGACCACCCACACCTGGCCCTGCGCGAAGTTCATCGGCGCACCGCCCGTCGTCGTGAACTCCGTGCCGTCCGTCGCGCTGGGGCGCGCCCAGTTCGCGTCGAAGACACGGCCGTCGCGCAGCACCTTCGCCTTCCCCGAGCCCACCGTCTCCGTGTACGGCGTGTTGTTGCCCAGGACGTCGTGGAACTGGGAGGCGCGGACCTTCACGTACTGCACCACGACCGTGGCCGGGGCCACCGTCTTGCCGTCGGTCGTCACAGTGGGCGTCCCGTCCATGTTCACCAGCCAGCGCTGCCGGCTGCCGGACCAGGTGAAGGTGAAGCGGGCCGCCGGGAAGCGGACGGTGCGTGAGGTCTCCGGGCTGCCGCCCGTGGGCGCCTGGCCGAAGTGGAACCCGGCGGTGAGGGCTGCGCTGCCCGGCGCGGATCCCATCAGCCGCTGCGGACGCAGATAGAGATTGTGCGGCGCGGGTTTGTCCGTACCCCGGTAGTAGGCGCCGGAGACACTTTCCGGCGGTTGCGCGTGCAGCGGGGCCCTGTCGATCAGCGGCAGCAACTTGTGCTGCGCGCCCGAGAAGGCGAGCGTCGGCTCGTCGAACTGGCGCAACAGCTCCAGGTCCGACTCGCGGGCACTGCGCACGGGCCCGACAACCTTTGGGAACCGGCTCGCGTAGACCGCCATCAGCCGGCTGAGACCGCCCTCGACCTGCTCCGCGTACACGACATCGGCCGCGTCCAGGCCGGTCTGCGGGCGGGCCGCGCGCACATTGTCGATCTTCACGGCGAGCACCGAACCGCTCTTCGTTGTGCCGTCGTTGCCTTCGGTGGGTCCCTGTGTCCGGCCGCGCCCGTCGTCGGTCGCGCCACCGCCCGCGGTGCAGCCCGTCAACAGGGAGCCCGTCACCGCGGCGGCCAGCAGCGCAGCTGTCATCGCGCCGCGCCGCATCCGTGCCAGCTGTCGCATGCCCACCGTGCGCCCCCGTCCTGTGCCATCGATTGTGCGCTTATAGGTTCATCGGTGGCCATACCCGTTCGATTCTGATTACGTGCGCCGCCGAGTCGATCAACCGGGCGCGTTGCTGCATGTGAACCTCGGGGGGTGGCGTGAAGGGCGGCCCGAAAGGCGGCGGTCAGTCCTGCGGTCCGAAGATCTCCGCGAGGTCGTACCCCACCGGTTCCTCCAACTGGCCGTATGTGCAGCTCTCAGCCGTGCGGTCGAGGCGCCAGCGGCGGAAGCGGGCCGTGTGGCGGAACCGCACGCCGTTCTCCATGTGGTCGTACGCCACCTCGGCCACCCGCTCGGGCCGCACCGGCACCCAGGAGAGGTCCTTCTTCGACGACCATCTGCTGGGTGCGCCCGGCAACCGCGCCGTCTCGTGCGCCGCCTCGTCCGCCCAGGCTGCCCACGGGTGTTGCTCGACATCCTCCATCCGCAGCGGCTCCAACTCCTCCACCAGCTCCGCGCGCCGCTTCATCGGGAACGCGGCGCTCACGCCCACGTGCTGAAGGGTGCCCCGGTCGTCGTACAGACCCAGCAGCAACGAGCCGACGATCGGTCCGCTCTTGTGGAAGCGGTAACCGGCGACGACGACGTCCGCCGTCCGTTCATGCTTGATCTTGAACATGGCGCGCTCGTCCTGGAGATAGGGCAGAGTGAGCGGTTTGGCGATCACCCCGTCGAGACCCGCGCCCTCGTACTGCTCGAACCATCGCAGCGCCACCTCGCGGTCCGTGGTCGCCGGGGCCACATGGACCGGCGCCGTCACTCCGGACAGCGCCATCACCAGCAGCGCGCGCCGATCGCCCAGCGGGACGTCGAGCAGCGACTCGTCGGCGAGCGCCAGCAGGTCGAAGGCCACGAAGGAGGCGGGAGTCTTCTCGGCCAGCATCCGCACCCGCGAGTCCGCCGGGTGGATCCGCTCCGTGAGCGCGTCGAAGTCGAGCCGCCCTTCCCGCGCGATCACGATCTCGCCGTCCATCACACAACGCTCCGGCAGCCGCTCCCGCAGCGCTTCGACGAGCTCGGGAAAGTACCTGGTCAACGGTTTCCCGGTGCGACTGCCGATCTCGACCTCGGCACCGTCGCGGAACACGATCGCCCGGAAACCGTCCCACTTCGCCTCGTAGTGCATGTCAGGCGGGATCCTGGCCACGGACTTGGCGAGCATCGGCTTCACGGGCGGCATCACCGGCAGGTCCATGCTCCGATTCTGCGCGGTGACAGTGCCGCCCGCCCGGTGTGCGAGGTGTGCGCCTCGCGCCTACCGTGGCTCGCATGGGCGATGCGGTGGAATTCGAGGCAGCCGGGAGGACCGTACGTCTGTCCAGCCCGGGCAAGGTCTTCTTCCCGGAGCGCGGCTTCACGAAGCTGGACCTCGCCCAGTACTACCTCGCCGTCGGCGACGGAATCCTGCGCGCCCTGCGGAACCGCCCCACCACCCTGGAGCGCTACCCGGACGGGGTGACGGGCGAGTCCTTCTTCCAGAAGCGGGCCCCCAAGAACATGCCCGACTGGATCCCGACCGCCCACATCACCTTCCCCAGCGGCCGCAGCGCGGACGAGATGTGCCCGACCGAGCCCGCCGCCGTCCTGTGGGCCGCCCAGTTCGGCACACTCACCTTCCACCCGTGGCCGGTCCGCCGTGACGACGTCGACCGGCCCGACGAACTCAGGATCGACCTCGACCCACAGCCCGGCACGGACTACGCCGACGCGGTGCGCGCCGCTCACGAACTGCGTGAGGTGCTGCACGAGTACGGTGATCTGCGCGGCTGGCCGAAGACGTCCGGCGGCCGGGGCCTGCACGTCTTCGTGCCGATCCAGCCGCGCTGGACCTTCACGCAGGTGCGCCGGGCCGCCATCGCCGTCGGGCGCGAACTCGAGCGCCGTATGCCCGATCAGGTCACCACCGCCTGGTGGAAGGAGGAAAGGGGCGAAAAGATCTTCGTGGACTACAATCAGACCGCGCGGGACCGCACCATCGCCTCCGCCTACTCGGTACGCCCCCGCCCGCACGCCCCCGTCTCCGCGCCCCTGCGCTGGGACGAGGTGGACGACGCCCAGCCCCGCGACTTCGACCTGGGGACGATGCCTCGGCGCTTCGCCGAACTCGGCGATGTGCACGCCGACATGGACGACCATGCCTTCTCCCTGGAAGCCCTGCTGGAACTCGCCAGCCGCGACGAGCACGACCACGGCCTGGGTGATCTGCCGTACCCGCCCGAGTACCCGAAGATGCCGGGCGAGCCGAAGCGGGTGCAGCCGAGCCGCGCCAAGCACGAGCGCGGCTGACCACAGAACGCGGCCGGCTCCTCGGGAGAGCCGCCCGTCCGAGCGCGGCCGGGCCCGGAGGCGGCCGTCAGGCGCCGAGCGCGGCCACGACCGTCCGGCAGTCCCTCAACAACGCCTCGTCCGAGGCCACGTCGTAGCGCATGTTCCCCGTTGAGTTGTCGTTGTTGTGGCGGCGGACGGACGCCAACTCCTCACGTATGAGGGGGAGGGCTGGAGCGGCCGCCGATCCCATCTCGACCAGACAGGCCGCCGTGGCGGGGCGGCTCCTGGGCACGGCCGTCCACGCGCTCAGCACTACCGGGAGCACCGCCTCCGCGTCGCCGGTCACCTTCCACAGGGCGATGGCCGCCGGGGCGTCGCCGCCATCGTCCTATGAATGACTAGAAAATATGGAACAGATGTCCACCTCATCGACGCCCAGTCGACCTCTTCGATCCCCGTGAACACACAGACCTCCCCGCCGTCAGTGGCGTACGGCGGCCACTGATCACAGCATGCCGCACGCCACTGACAACGGCTTGGACGGGACGGACGCCCCGCGACCTCTTACCGCTCCTTTCCTTCCAACTCCTTACAACTCCTTGATCCGGATGTCGCGATACGAGATCACGTCCGTCGTGCTGTGCACCTGGAGTCCGACGTAGCCGGAGGCGAACCGTCGTCCGTCCGTGCCCGGGTCGTCCGAGCGCGGCGGATAGAAGTCCTGGCCGCCGGTGTTGTCGAACTCGTTGATCAGCACGCCGTTGCGGTACACCGAGTAGTGCTGGTCGACCACACGGATCTCGTAGTCGTTCCAGGTGCCCTTCTGCGTGACGCCGGCCCCGGCGAGCCCGACCCGGTCGAATCCGTAGATCGAGCCCGTCTTGTACATGTCGCCGTCAGGCCGGTCGAGCACCTGCACCTCGTGGCCGTACTTGATGGCGACCCACTCCGGCCGCGACTCCTCCGGGTGGTCATGGACCCACGGGAACCGCACGAACACACCGGAGTTGGCGTTCCCGGTGCCGGGAGCGTCGTCACGCCACTGGAGCTTCAGCGAGAAGTCGGCGTACTTGCGCTCGGGGAACCACAGCATGCCGAGCCCGCCCTGCGTGGTGCCGGACGTGATCGACCCGTCGGTGTTCAGCCCGAACGAACCGCCACCCACGTGCTCCCACCGCGCGAAGGACGCCTGCGAGCCGTCGAGGATCTTGCGGTAGCCGTCGGTCTGGCCCGGCTTGCCGATGCCGGACTGCTTGGCCGCCTTGGTGATCCGGTTGTACTCGCGCTGGTCGATGACACCTTCCTTGAGGAGCCTGTCCAGGACGGTCTTGACGTGCTTGAGGAACAGCGCCTGGGAGGTCCACTCCTTCTCATCCTCGATCAACTCATTGATACGGCACCGGTTGTTGGTGACCCGGTTCGGTACACCCGAGTCGACCGTTCCCACGATCACGGTCAACCGTTCGTCGTATTCGGGGCAGTTGGGCGCGGGCACGCCGCCACCGGAGGCGACCGTGAAACTCACGGTGCGCGGCTCCGATGTGTTGCCCGCCTTGTCGCTCGCCCGGTACGCCACCGTGTGCGCGCCGACGCGGTCGACCAACACCGGTGCGGAGTAGGCCAAGTAGGGGCCGCCGTCGAGGGAGTACTCGACCGCGGCGACTCCCGAACCACCCTCGTCCGTCGCGTTCACGGTCACCTTGGCACTGTTCACATACGCGCCGTCGGAGTTCTTCGTCCCGTCGACACTCACGCCGGTCACCGGCGGCGTCGTGTCGGAAACGGGTGGCGCCACCACCGTGAAGTCGACGCTCTTCTCGGCGGTGGTGTTGCCCGCCTTGTCCGTCGCGCGGTAGCGCACCTGGTGGGCGCCGAGGTTGTGCACCATCACGGGAGCCGTGTACGGCTGCCAGCCGCCGGAGTCGACCGCGTACTCGATCGTGTTGACTCCGGAACCGGTGTCGGAGGCGGAGACGGTGACGGTCGCCATGTCGATGTACGCACCGTCGGGATTCCGCTCGCCGCTCACCGTCGCCGAGGTCTCGGGCGCGGTCGTATCGTCCGTCGGCGGCGCGACCACCGTGAAGTCGACGCTCTTCTCGGCGGCGGTGTTACCCGCCTTGTCGATCGCGCGATAGCGGACCTTGTGCGCGCCGACCTGGTCGACCACGACGGGCGTGGTGTACGGCTGCCAGGCACCCGTGTCCTCGAGGGCGTACTCGATCCGGTCGACGCCGGAATCCGCGTCGCTCGCGGCGACCGTGACCGTCGCCGAACCGACATACGCGCCCTGCGAGTTCTGCGCACCGCTGACCGAGGCCGATGTCTCGGGCGCCGTCGTGTCCGAGCCGCCGCCCTCCGTCACCACGAGGATGCCCTGCATCCGTTCATGGCCCGGCATCGTGCAGTAGAAGCGGTAGCGGCCGGGTGTGAGGGTGACTTCGGCCGTGTGTCTGCCGCCCTGGTCGTCGTTCGGGTTGGCCAGGATGTTCAGCGGGACGTCGTTGTTGTACTCCGGGTCGGAGACGTCGAACGTCAACGTGTGTGGCATTCCTGTGGTGTTGCCGGTCGCGGCACTGTTCTCGAAGACGATCGTCGTCGGGCCCGCGACCGCGGTCTGCGGCACCGAGGCGTACTGGGTGATGTCGTCCCCGGCGGTCCAGGTGAGCACCTGAGCGGCCGCGGTGTCGTTCGAGGATCCGGCGTACGGGGACTCGGTCCGCCCGAACGCGGAGGTTGATGTCAGCCCCAGCACCATCAGCAGGGACGCCAGCAAAGCCGTCCACCAACGTCTTTGGGACATCACTCCACCCTCCTGGCCAGTTGACCGGTGGTCGGCGTCGGGCCGCCACCCGTGTAAGTGACCTTCCACAGTGCCGACTTGGAGTCCGAGGTGAAGAAGCCGCGGCCGTAGTCCAGGACATATAGTGCGCCGTCCGGCCCGAACTTCCAGTCCATGAGGTTCTTGATGCCGTCGTTGCCGATGGGCACGATCTTCTTCAGTGACTCGGAGTGGATCGGCAGGCCGCCGTCACCGGCGGTCTTCGGATCGGTGAGGACGGCGTTGCGCGGCTGGTCGGAGTCGTAGAAGTCGCCGACGAACCACTTGCCGTCCCAATAGGAGGGCCACTTCGTGGCGTTGGGGACCGACGCGTCGTACCGGTAGACGGGCCCGTTCATCGCTGCCTGGCCACCGCCCTTCAGCCACGGCAGCAGATAGGTGGCCTCCTCCTGTTTGTACGACGGGATGCCGTTCGCGTCGCGTGGGTAGTCCGGGGCGCCGCCCTGGGGTGAGTACCAGATGTTGTTGCCCGTGACCGGCGGAAGATTGACGAGACCGTCGTTGTTCGGGGACTCGTTCTTGGGGTGATCGCAGTCGTACCAGCCGAGCGGCTTGGTCGGGTCGGGCAGATTGCGGTCCCGGTAGGGCTGCTTGTTGCCCATGCAGTACGGCCAACCCCGGTTGCTCGCCCTGGTGATGACGGCGAAGGTGTCGTACTTGGCAGGGCCCCATGTGGTCGACGGCGTGCTCGCGTCCGGGCCGACCCACCCGGCATACAGGGTGTCGGTCTTCTTGTCGACCGCGATCCGAGCCGGGTTCCTGACCCCCATCACATAGATCTCGCCGCGTGTCTTGCCGCCCCCCTCGGCGGTCTCCTTGCCGGTGAAGAGATTGCCTTCCGGCAGCGTGTACGTGCCGTCGGGCTCAGGGTGGATCCGCAGGATCTTGCCGTTGAGGTTGTTGGTGTTGCCCGCGGTGCGGCGCGCGTCCGCGAACGACACGCCCTTGTAGTTGGGCTCGGGGTTGTTGCCCGAGTAACCATCGCTGAAGCGGCTGGAGTTGTTGTCACCGGTCGCGATGTAGAGATTGCCCTTGGAGTCCCAGGTCATCCCGCCGCCCGCGTGGCAGCAACTGTGGATCTGCACCGGCCACTTGAGGAGCACCTTCTCGCTGCTCAGGTCCAGCTTGTCGGTGGCGCGATCGAGTGTGAAGCGGGAGACGCGGCGCTCGGCCATCTGCGTGTCGCGGTTGATCTGCGCATGGGGTGTGTAGTGCAGATACACCCAGCCGTTCTGCTCGAACTTCGGATCGATCTCGATGCCGAGCAGGCCCTCCTCGACCTTGATCAGCTCGTCGCCGCCGCCCTTGTTGCCGAACACGGTGAGCGCGCCGGCCAGGGTCACCTTGTTGGTCCTGGGGTCGTAGACGTGGATCTCGCCCTTGCCCTTGCCGACGTCCGGGTTGTTCCAGTCGGTGATCACGGGCTGGGAGGAGTCCGCGCCGCCGCGGCCGATGTAGAGCACCCGTCCGTCGGGTGCGGTCACCAGCCCGTGCGGCTCGCCGATCTGGTCGTTCTGGCCGGGTTGATTGGGCTGAGTCAGACGCTCGGCCTTGTAGTTGGCGTTGATCGTCGCCTTGCAGTCGGCCTGCACCAGCCGGGTCGTCCAGAGCAGGGCGCCGCGCAGATGCGTACGGAAGTCGCTCTCGTCGTACGACGACGCCGTGCCGCCCATTCCGGTGTAGAAGGAGCGGCCGCCGTCGTAGTCACGGCACCAACTCACCGGATGGTCCCAGCCGTTCCTGCTCGCACCCGGCTGATACGTCGACTCACGGACCCGGGCCACGGTGTGCACCTCGCCCGACGGATTCTTCACCCAGTTGAGCCACTGGTCCGGCCGCTTCCACCGGACCGGGAGATCCTTGGTGGCGGGGTGCTGCCGGTCGCCGACCTCAACGGTCGCTCGCTGTACGTTCGTCGGGCTCGTGCTCGCCGGACGGGCACCGATGAGTCCGCTGAACCAGTCCGAGTACGGCTCGGCGCGAGCCGCGTCGTGGATGCCGACGAAACCGCCGCCCGCCTCCATGTACGCCTCCAGGCCGGCCTCCTGCTCCGGATCGAGCACGTCCCCGCCACCCGTGAGGAACACGATGGCGTTGAACCGGCCCAGCTTCGTCTCGTTCGTGAAGACCGAGGCGTCGTCCGTGGCCTCGACCTTGAAGCGCTGAGCGGTCGGACCGGACAGTCCGATCTTCTCGATGGCCTCGATCCCGGCGTTGACGGCCGGCGACTCGTCCCCGGCCGCCGCCGAGCCGTAGAAGATCAGCACCCGTACATTGGCCCCGCCCGGTGGCGACTTGACGGACATCGTTGTCAGCGCCGGATCCGGAGCCGGGCGCGCACTCGCGGACGGTGCCGAGAGCACTCCGGTGGTGATGGCTCCGGCGGTCAGGGCGGCGGCCCAGGCGCGACGCCGGCTTCTGGGTCTGCTCGCGCTCAACCCTCGTAATTCTGACGGTGTTTGATGCGATGTGAGCCGCATGTGGTCATCCACTCCTCGTCGGTCACAGCAACAGCGCCAAGGAAGCTAGACCTCTTTTCGCGGCTCGCCAATAGGTATGACCGCGATGGAACAAACTTTGTCCTGAGTGTGGATAAACGCGAGTCGGGCCGCTACCGTCTCACAGGTTCATCTCCGTAAATTCCGTACCAGGGTGGGGAGTTCGGCATGGACAGACGCGGCTTCAATCGGCGGATGCTGCTGGGCGGGGCGGCGGTCGCGACGGGTGCGACATCGTTGTCGGCGGCACCGCCGTCCGTGAGCGCCGAGGACCCGGTACGGACCGCTCCCGCCGGTGGCGAGGTCCGGCACATCAAGCTCTACGCCGAGAAGCTCGCCGACGGGCAGATGGGCTACGGCTTCGAGAAGGGCAAGGCGTCGATTCCGGGTCCGCCGATCGAGCTCAACGAGGGCGACACGCTGCACATCGAGTTCGAGAACACGATGGACGTGGCGGCGAGCCTGCACGTCCATGGGCTCGACTACGAAACCTCCAGCGACGGAACGAAGTTGAACAAGAGCGACGTCGAGCCGGGCGGCACCCGCACCTACACCTGGCGCACCCATGCCCCCGGCCGTCGCAAGGACGGCACCTGGCGCGCGGGCAGTGCGGGTTACTGGCACTACCACGACCACGTCGTCGGCACCGAACACGGAACCGGCGGCATTCGCAAGGGTCTCTACGGCCCGGTGATCGTCCGCCGCAAGGGTGACATCCTCCCCGACCGGACCTTCACCATCGTCTTCAACGACATGACGATCAACAACAAACCCGCGCACTCGGGCCCCGACTTCGAGGCCACGGTGGGCGATCGCGTCGAGATCGTGATGATCACGCACGGCGAGTACTACCACACCTTCCATCTGCACGGTCACCGCTGGGCCGACAACCGCACGGGGACGCTGACCGGCCCCGACGACCCGAGCCGGGTCATCGACAACAAGATCGTCGGACCTGCGGACTCCTTCGGCTTCCAGGTGATCGCGGGGGAAGGGGTCGGGGTCGGGGCGTGGATGTACCACTGCCACGTGCAGAGCCATTCCGACATGGGGATGGTGGGGTTGTTCCTGGTGAAGAAGACGGACGGGACGATTCCGGGGTACGGGTCGCATGAGCACTAGCGGGCGACGCGGTGGGCTCCACCGACTCGAGGCACGGGCGCCGCCATGCGGATCCCGATGTTCACCTCCGGGGACGATCGACCGTGGATACGCTGTGTGTCCGGACGATTGCGGTGGGCTGGCTCGGGTCGGGGGCGGTCGGGGTGGGGCTGAGCTATCGGGATGCGGTTCGCCTGCTGGGCGGGTCGCAGGGGCGTACGGTCGAGGCCCTGGACCGGCTGACCGGAGGGCTGCTGCTGGCGACCTCGGGCACCGGGATCGGTCTCCTGTCCAGCCTGTTCGATGTCAGGGGCGAGTTGGCTCGGCTCAGCGCGGGCCTGGTGCAAGGTCTCGGCGAACGAGCGCGCGGACTCACTCGGTTCGAGCGCAGCGAACGCATGGCCGCGGCGCACGCCGTGGTGGTTCTGGCGGCCTATTTCGAGGTGCTGTCGGAGACGGAACTGCCCTGTGAAGCAGGTGAGTTGGAGCTCTCGAGCGATGAGCAAGTGACCCTCGCCGGGGGCGGTTCGACACGTTCCCAGCGGCTGGGTTCCCTGGCCGCCGGGCTGCTGCGGGCAGAGGCTCCGACGCCTGTACCGCAGCGACCCTACGAGGCGACCCTGGAAGCGCTCGCGGACTTCTACCGGCGTCTGTCCGGCGAGGTGACCCGCTTCGTCTCCGGTCTGGCGCTCTGGGACCGTCTCGACGACACCCGCAGAGATCATTTCTCACGGACGCTCACCGACGAGCTCCCCGAGCGAGCCGTCGCCCGCTATGAGAACCTCTTCAGGCAGCTGGCGCTCGACTGCCCGGAGCTCGCCTTCTGGGCGAACCTGGTGGACCATCAGGCCACGCGGGCGCAGCTTCGGACGCTGAGCGCCGGACTGGAGGGCGTGGGCGAGGCGCTGTCGCAGATCGTGTCGGGGCGATCCGCGGATGCCTGGATCACCGGTCTGTCACGTGCTCACGCTGCGGTCCTCAACCGCCCGATCCTCACCTCGCGGGATGTACTGGACGGGACGAGCCTGCCCGCTCTGGGTGTCGCGTACGTCAATCCGGACTACCGGGTCTCCGAAGTGGGCCCGTCCGAGCAGTTCGCGACCGAGGACTGGTGGGCCGAGCGGTCCGTGCGCGGCGATCTGGAGCGGTTCCTGGTGGGCCACCTGACCTCTCCGCAGGCGGTACGCGCCCCGCTGATCGTGCTGGGCCAGCCGGGGTCGGGGAAGTCCGTCCTCACCCAAGTGCTCGCGGCACGGCTTCCGCCCGCTGACTTCCTGGTCGTACGTGTGGTGCTGAGAGAAGCCGCGGCGGACGCCGATCTGCAGACCCAGATCGAGCACGCGGTGCGGGCGGCCACCGGCGAGTCCGTGAACTGGCCCGAACTGGTGCACCGGGGGCAGGGCGCGCTGCCGGTGGTCATGCTGGACGGATTCGACGAGCTGTTGCAGGCGACCGGCACCAGCCAGACCGACTATCTGCTGCGGGTGGCCGACTTCCAGGCGCGCGAAGCCGACCAGGGGCGGCCCGTCGCCGTCCTCGTGACAAGCCGCACGGCGGTCGTCGACCGGGCCAGGCCGGCGGAGGGCATGATCGCCGTGCGGCTCGAACCCTTCAATGACAGCCAGGTGGCCCAGTGGCTGGACGTGTGGAACCGGACCAACGCCGACGGGTTCGCGCTGCGAGAGGTGCGACCGCTCACCGCGGAAACCGTCCTGGCGCACGGCGAGTTGGCCTCCCAGCCCCTGCTCCTGCTGATGCTCGCGCTCTACGACTCCGACCGGAACGCGCTGCAGCGCCACGGTGTCGCGCTCGGACAGGCGGAACTCTACGAGCGCCTGCTCACCAGTTTCGCCGCGCGAGAGGTCCGCAAGACCGGAGCGGCGCCGGCCGGAGCACAGCTGGACGAGGCCGTGGAGCGGGAACTCACCCAACTGTCGATCGTGGCGTTTGCCATGTTCAACCGCGGTCGGCAGTGGATCAGCGCGACCGAACTCGACGCCGATCTCGCCGCGCTCGGCCCCGAGGCAGCCGGCGGGCCCGCTCCCAGCGGCCTGCGCGCCATCCTCACCGCCGCTCAACTCGTGCTCGGCCGCTTCTTCTTCGTGCACGAGGCCCGGGCCAGCCGCGAGGGCCGGACACTGAGCGCGTACGAGTTCCTGCACGCCACCTTCGGAGAGTTCCTGGTCGCCCGGCTCATCACCCAAGAGCTGGACGACCTTGTCGACTCGGTACGTCACGGCCCGCGCCGTGGCAGGCCGCCCGTGATCGACGACGCCTTCCTGCACGCGCTGATGTCCTTCACGCCGCTCACCACGCGCGGCACCGTCGTCTCCTTCCTCAGCGAACGGTTGAACGGCTGGTCGCAGACACGTCGAGCTGACGCGGTCACCCTTGTTCTGGGCCTCTTCCACCGTGCGCTGGAGGCCCGCCACGACACCCGGTACGGCGACTACACGCCGCAGCGCCTGGAGGTGCCGGCCCGGCCGGCGACGTACTCGGTGAACCTGGTCCTGCTCGCCGCGGCGGCGACGACAGCCGACGGGCTCAGCGGCGGCGACCTCTTCCCCGACGTGAGCGACCCCGTGACACCTTGGCGCAGGCTGGCGCTGCTGTGGCGTTCGCAGTGCCCGGCGGAGGGCTGGACCGGGCTCATCTCCACGCTGGTCCTGGAGCGTCTGTGGGAAGACGGCCGCCGGCAGGTTCGCGTGAGCCTGCGACGGGACGCCGAGGAAGAGCCATGGCGGTCGGATCCTTACTGGACGTACGACCATGGGCCGGAGTACGAAATGAGACCACGTACGGAGGGGGCTTGGCTCTCCTGGGTCGTACACAGCAACCATCAGCTGCGTGAACAGGCGAGGTTCCTTTGTGACGCCGCCGACGACATCTTCGCGCACGGACTCGAACCCTGGGCCGGCGCCTGGGACTCGGCGGTCGTCACCTTCTTCGACAACGGAAGCCAGACCCCCGTCTCCGCAGTGAACGCGCTCGTCCGTCTTTGGCTCACCGTCGATCAGGACAGCACCCCGGCGGATCTCACCGCGGCCTTCGACGCCTGCCTGCCCAATTCGCTCCATGGGTTCGCCCCGTACGACCGGGAAACCAGGCGGCGCTTCCGGCTGGTGTTCCTGCGCCGGCTCGCCGCGGACTGGGAACGGCTCGACGACGCCTGGGTGGACAGGGCGATGCGCGCGATCCGCGAGGCCGGAGAGCAGACCGAGGACGAAGGTGCTGAATTTCTTGAGATGGCTCGGGAGATCCTGCCCGATCAGCTCAAGGCTCGCTGGACGAGCGGGACTTAGCTTGGTGTTCATGGAGCTTTGCTGCTTGTGATGGCTGCCGGGCGGCTTGGTTTGTTCTGTTTCCCGCCGGGGCGCTCGCGTGCACGGTGCTTGATCTTCACGCCGGTTGGCCGGCCGGAGCCTGCGGTGCTGGGTTTCGGTGCTCCGGCCGGCGGACGGCGGCGGCCGGCTCGATCAGTGGGCCATCGAACGGTCGGGCTGGAGACTGATGTCCAGGACCTCCCAGCCTGTGAAGGGCTCTTCCTGCACGTAGATGCGCGGTCCACGGCAGACGAGTCGGCGGCGCCCGAGGCGGGTGCCGTCGGGGCGGACGAGCCGTCCCTCTGTGACCGCGGTGACCCCCGTGTCCGTCAGCTCGCCGATGACGAGCCGGTCGTGGTCGTTCCCGTAGCCGCCGAAGAGGGCCACTCGACGGTCGTGGACCGCCAGTCCCTTGACGCCTCGGACCTTGTTGGCGTGGGATTTCACACCCTGGTCCGGGCGTATCTCCAGCACGGGGAAGTGGGTGTAGGCGCAGGCCCAGGCCGAGCGGCCGCTGACGTTGAGCGCGTAGCAGTCGCTGATCTCGCTCGCGCCGTCAACCGGGCGGTACGTCCACAAGGGCTCCCCGGTGTGGCTCCAACGTCGTAGCCCGGGCCAACTGAGCTCGTCGTCGCCGTACACGCCCTCGTCGAAGTAGCCCACCCACAGGTCGCCGGCTTCATCGGTCAGCAGATACTCGATGCCGTCCCCCACGCGAAACGTCCACGAGAGGCGGCCGAGGGCGTCGAAGACCTGGACGTGTTCCTCGTGCGCCCGGCTGCGTGGCTCCGCGACGACGAATCCGCCGTCCGGGAGGGCGTCGAAGCTGGGGAATGACGCCGCCACCGAGCTGAGATATGTCTCGTACGGGCGGCCGTCCTCCACCGTGACGACCACGGCGTCGTACGGCTTCTCGCGGCGCGACTCGGGCGGACGCTCGGTCAGCAGCCAGTGCGCGCGCCCGAAGGCGTCGACCGTGCTGTGCATGATGTGCAGATCACGGTAGGTGCGGGGGAGACGGGCGAACGTGGCCGGCCGGATGGCGTGGCGGTCAGGCGTCATGGGCCTTTCTCATGGTCATGCCGCGATCTTCGTCCGGCAGACTCCTCGGCGCAAGCCGATTTCGGTGATCCAGGAGCGCTCTCACGGAGTGCGCGGCGGCGCGGCTATCCTGATCCGCAACCGCCGAGGAGGTGCCCAGAGGTGACCGGGACAGCGTCACGCCCGACGTTGGAGGCCGTGGCCGCGCGGGCCGGGGTCTCCCGGGCCACCGTGTCGCGTGTCGTGAACGGCGGTGACGGGGTGCGCGAGCCGCTTGTCGAGCGGGTGCGGCGGGCCGTCGAAGAACTCGGCTACGTGCCGAACCAGGCCGCGCGCAGCCTCGTGACCCGGCGACACGACGCGGTGGCCGTCGTGATCGCCGAACCGGAGACCAGGGTCTTCGCGGACCCCTTCTTCGCTCTTCAACTCCGGGGCATCAGCAAGGAGTTGACGGCACACGACTCCCAGCTCGTGCTGCTGCTCACGGAGGGCAGGGACGACCACGTACGCGTGGGCCGCTATCTCGCCGGCGGCCACGTCGACGGCGCGCTCGTCTTCTCGCTGCACCTCGACGACCCGCTGCCCTCGCTGATCCACGGCGCGGGCGTTCCGACCGTGTTCGGCGGCCGGCCCGGCTGGGGCGACGGGCCCCGCAACGCGGTGCCCACGGTGTACGTCGACTGCGACAACCGGGGCGGCGCCCGCGACGCCGTACGTCACCTCGCCGGACTCGGCCGTACGCGCATCGCCCACATCACCGGTCCCCTCGACCAGACATCCGCGGTCGACCGGCTCGACGGGTTCCGGGATGTCATGGTCGACGTCGACCCCGCGCTCATCGCCGAGGGCGACTTCACGCCGGCGGGGGGCGAGCGCGCGATGCGGGAGCTGCTGGAACGCCGCCCCGACGTGGACGCCGTGTTCGCCGCGAACGATCTGTCGGCCGCGGGAGCCCTGCGCGTCCTGCGCGAGCGGGGACGACGGATGCCCGACGACGTCGCCGTGATCGGCTTCGACGACATGCTGCCGGTCGCCGAGCAGACGGACCCGCCCTTGACGACGGTCCGTCAGGACATAGAGGAAATGGGCCGGTTGATGGCCCGGCTGCTGCTGCGCCGCCTCGACCGCGCGGCCGACGAAGGCAGCACGGTGGGCGCACCCTCCAGTGTGGTGTTGCCGACGACACTCGTACGCCGGGCCTCCGCCTAGTGCCCCGGCGGGCAACGTTTGCGCGGCGAACGTTTCCTGCTGGGGCACTGGGTTTCAGCGGTGCGGGCCCAAGTGCTCCAGGACATCGCCGAGTTGGGCCGGGGTGAGCGACGGCTCGGGCAGCGGCGCGGCGGCCGGGGAGGCGCGCAGGCCGTCGAGGAGGAGTGCCAGGGCGCGGCGCCAGGCGTCCGGGCCCGCAGTCGTCAGCGCCGGGACGGCGCGGGAGAGCGCGGCGAGGGCGAACAGGAGGTCCTCGGTCGTGAGATCACCGCGCACCGCGCCCTGTTCGCGGCCGCGGCGCAGGAGGACGTCCACCGTCTCCCGGTTGTGGGCGTGCACGGCCTCCAGCGTGGCGACGTTCTCCAGACGCGTGGTCATCAGGTCGATCGCACCTCGGTCGGCAGCCAGCCCCGTGAAGACCGCGTCCATGTAGTCCAGTAGGCCCCTCCAGGCGTCCTTCGTGGTCCGGGCCCGTTCCCCGGCCGCCATGGTCTTGGTCAGGGAGTCCCGGAAGACCTCGTCGACGAGAGCGGCCCGGCTCGGGAAGTGCCGGTACAGCGTGGCGTTTCCCACCCCGGCCCTGCGGGCGATCACGTCGAGCGGCGCGTCGAGCCCTTGCTCGGCGAACACCTCGCGCGCCGCCTCGGCCAGAAGCTCGCGGTTGCGCACGGCGTCGCGCCGCCGGCGTACCGGATCCGGCCCATCCACGCCGACCGTCATGTCCTCACCCTTCAGCAGTACCGGGGACCACTCCCCGGTATTGATGTTATCGTCGGACAGGGAAACGGGGAGTGCTCCCCATTTAAGTGGGAGGGGTGGACCGATGGCGGACACGGCGCTGGTGCTTGGCGGCGGCGGGGCGGTCGGCGGGGCGTGGATGGCGGGGGTGCTGGCGGGACTTGCCGAGTCCGGTGTCGAGGTGTGCGGGGCCGACGTCGTCATCGGCACCTCCGCGGGCGCGATCTTCGGCTCCCGGCTCGCCTCCGGCGTCAGCGCCGCCGAGCTGTACGAGGGTCAGCTCGCCGGAGCGGACCCGGTCGACTTGACCGTCACCCTGGGGCAGACGGCGCGCTTCCTGTGGGCGGCACTCGGCTCCCGGAACCCGAGACGTTCCGTCGAACGACTCGGCCGAGCTGCACTCGCCGCCCGTACCGGCCCTCAGTCGGAGGTCTTCGACACGGTCGGCACCCTGCTGGGCGACGTACGGCACTGGCCCGAGCGGGAGCTGCGGATCACCGCGGTCGACGCGCGGACCGGGACCCTCGAAGCGTTCGACCGGACATCCGGTGTCACCCTCCTCGAAGCGGTGGCGGCGAGTTGTGCGGTGCCCCTGGTCTGGCCTCCCGTCACGGCCGGGGGCCGTCGCTGGATGGACGGGGGCAGCCGCTCGACCAGCAACATTCAACTCGCGCGCGGCCATCGCCGCGTCGTCGCCATCTCACCGATTCCCAAAGCGGTCGGCCCGCACCCGAGTGCCCCGCGACAGGCCGCCGAACTGGCGGCGGAAGAGGCGCGCATCAGCCTGCTGACCCCGGATCACGCCGCCCGCCGCGCGATGGGCCGCAACATGATCGACAACTCCCGCCGTCCGGCCGCCGCCCGGGCGGGCCACGCCCAGGCCGTCGCACTCGCGGAGTCCGTGGCCGAGGTCTGGTACGGCTGACGCCCGCATGGGCCCCTGGGCTTGCCTCCGCGTACGCGAAGCCGCATACGGGATCGGGTAGTTGGCACAGGCGACGCGTCCTCGTAGCGGGGGCGGACGTGGGCCTTGCGACCTGGGCGTGCGTACACGCCGCCCGTGGTGGTGGCCCGCACGTGGCCAGTGACGGGGGCGTACGCGTGCCTCCTGGCGGGGCGTACGCATGTCCTTGTGGCGGGGCGGCGCGTGGCCGTCCGGGACGGGCGCCGTCGGAGGAGCCGGACCACGTCGACACCGTGCCGTGCACCGGAGTTGACGACGCATCGGTGGGGTCCCGGCGCCTGCGGGTCCCCACCGATATCCGGGCCTCAGCTCTGCTGCGGAGCGCTCTTGATCACCGCGAAGCGTGCCCCGTACGGGTCGGCGAGCTTCGCCATGCGGCCCACGCCCTCCAGGTCCGTCGCGGGCATGCGGACCTTCCCGCCCAACTCCTGGGCCTTGCCGACCACCGCGTCCGTGTCGGTGACCTCGAAGTACGGCAGCCAGTACGCGCCGGACTCGGCCTCGGTCGGGTCGTCGGCCAGCGGGACGATCCCGCCGAACATGGCCTCCTCCTCGGCCCCCGCGGGGTTGATGCAGGTGTAGGTGCCGCCCGGGAAGGGCATGGCCGAGGTCTCCCAGCCGAACACGGAGTTGTAGAACGCGGCGGCCGCGGCGATGTCCTGGGTGTACAACTCCACCCAGCACAGCGAGCCCTGGTCACCGGCCACGTCCAGGCCCTTGGTGCGGCCCGGCTGCCAGATGCCGAAGGGGATGCCCGCCTCGTCGGCGAGGATCGCCATGTGGCCCTCGCCCATCACGTCCATGGGCTGCATGAGCACGCCGCCCTTGGCCTGCTCGGCCGCCTTGGCGGTGGCCTCGGCGTCAGGGGTTTGGAAGTAGACGGTCCAGGAGGGCGGGCCCTGCTCCGGGGTGGTCTGCATACCGCCGGCCACGGTCTTTCCATCGAGCTGGAAGAAGCCGTACCCGCCGGCGTCGGGCCCCGCGGACTGGAACTGCCAGCCGAAGAGGCCTCCGTAGAAGGAGATGGCGCCGTCGATGTCGGATGTGCCGACATCCAGCCAGTTCGGGGCGCCGGTGACAAAACGGGTGGTGAGCATCATTGCCCTCCTTTGAGGTGTCCCGTTGCCTGCACTGCCGAGTCTTGCACCGCCCACTGACAATCGCTGCCGGAGCGCGCGGGCGGGCCGGGTGACGGCAGCGTTCACCCTGGGTCACCGGGTGACTTTTCTTTGTTGCCGCGCTCCCCGCGCGCCGCCGTGTGCTTCCCCGTCCGGCGGGTCCATCATCAGACGTCGCCGGAGGCCTCGGAACGTGCCGTTGATCGCGCGTTGATCGAACGTTTTTCGCCGCGAGGCACGATCATGCCCATGCACTTGGAAACGATCACTGCGGCCGACATCGCCTGGCAGGAGCAGGCGTTGTGCGCGCAGACGGGGGCCGACTTCTTCTTTCCCGAGCCGGGCAGTTCGGTGCGGGAGGCGAAACGCATCTGCGGTATGTGCGAGATGCGCTCCGCGTGTCTGGAGTACGCGCTGAACAACGACGAACGCTTCGGGGTCTGGGGCGGCCTCTCCGAGAAGGAGCGCCTCGGCCTGCGGCGCACGGAACAGAACTGACAAGGTCGAACCGGGTAGACCCTCCGGCGCACGGAACAGAACAGAACTGACAGAACCGGGTAGATCCTCCGGCGCGGATCGCATGGACAGACCCACTCCCTAACACCTGCATCGCAGCTCCTCAAGCCGACCGGATGCGGCGGGACATCGCCGGGCGGGGCCGTCGTAAACCGATGCGAAGGCCGGGCGGGGGTGCGGTTAGGATCCGGTGCGCACCCGGGCGTGGAGCAGAGGCAGACTCGCCGCCCTCTCAAGGCGGTCACGCCGGTTCGAATCCGGTCGTCCGGGCTGCGTCCGGTCCGCGGGGACCGGGATGCGGGGTCCTGTAGAGCAGAGGCAGACTCGCCGCCTTGGCAAGGCGGATACGCCGGTTCGAATCCGGCCGGGACCACGTCAGCGCATACGTGGGGCGGGGACACATGGGTGAAGGCGGGGGCATCACGGAGGACGAGCTGGCGGCTTTCCACCGTACGGTCGGCAAGCTGCGGGCTCTGCCCGTCGACGACCCGGTGCGGCTGCGCACCGAGCAGGTCGCCGCGTCCTTCGCGCGCGACGGGCGGTTGCGCAGGCGCAAGGTGCGCGGCGCCGAGTTGTCGGCTGCCGACGCCGCCGCGATGGCGGCGACCGTGACCGGGGCGCTCGACCGGCGGGAGGACGCTCCGCTGGCCCACCCCGGTGCGGCCGGTGCGGGGGGCGTCTTCGGCAGGCCACGCAGCTGCTATGTCTGCAAGACGTCCTATCGACAGGTCGACTCCTTCTACCACCGGCTGTGCCCGGACTGCGCCGCCGACAACACCGCACGGCGCGCGCTCGGTACCGACCTGAGCGGACGCCGCGCGCTGCTCACCGGCGGCAGGGTCAAGATCGGCTTCCAGCTGGCCCTGATGATGCTCCGCGACGGCGCCGAACTCCTGGTCACCAGCCGATTTCCGCACGACACCGTGCGCCGCTTCCGCGCTGAACCGGGGAGCGAGAAGTGGCTGGACCGGTTGACGGTGCTGGCCGTCGACCTGCGCGATCCACGGCAGGTCCTCGGGCTGTGCGAGCAGTTGCGGCAGGAGGGCGAGCCGCTCGACATCCTGGTGAACAACGCCGCGCAGACGGTGCGGCGGCCCCCGGAGTCGTACGCGTTGCTCGCCGCGGGGGAGTACGTCCAACTGCCCGAGGGAGCCCGACAGGCGCCGGGCTTCACGCCGATGCGGGCACTGGAGGGAGGCCCCTCGGCGCTGCCCGTGGTGCTGCGCGAGGCCGACGAGGCCGGGCTGCTGCCCGACCCACTCCCCGGACAACTCCTGGTCGGCGCGGCTCGGCGAGCTCGACCCGGCCGAGGTGCTGGAGACGCAGCTGGTCAACGCGCTCGCCCCGGCGCTGCTCTGCGACCGACTGCTGCCGCTGCTGCTCGCCTCACCGCAGCCGCGCCGTTACGTCGTCAACGTGACCGCCGTCGAGGGCCGGTTCGCGGTCCGCAACAAGATGGCCGGCCATCCGCATACCAACATGGCCAAGGCCGCCCTCAACATGCTCACTCGCACCAGCGCCGCCGAACTGGCGGAGCAGGGCGTACACATGTGCGCCGTCGACACGGGGTGGATCACCGACGAGAACCCCGCTCCGAAGAAGGAACGGATGGCGGGCGCCGGCTTCCGCACGCCGCTCGACATCGTGGACGGGGCGGCCCGGGTGTACGACCCGATCGTGCGCGGTGAGGCGGGCGAGCCTCTGTCCGGGGTGTTCCTCAAGGACTACCGGGAGGCGGAGTGGTGAGCGAGTCCGAGTCCGAGTCCGGGTCCGAGTCCGAGTTCTGTTCCGATTCCGGGTACGAGTCCCAGTCCGCGGTGGAGTTCGCGGGCGTGTCACCCGTCGTGCCTCGTCCGGTGGCGGAACTGGCGCCACTGCTCGACTGGTTGCGCGGCGGCCGTCCGGCAGGGGAGCGGCTGGACTTCACGGCGGGTACTGCGCTGCCCGACGGCCGGCTCGACCTGTGCAAGCAGGAGATCGGGGCGGCGGGCGCCGCCTTGGTCGCCGAGGCGCTGTCCGAAAGGTCGCAAGGGCCGTCCCCCGTAGGCCACTTGCTGCTCGGCACCGACGGGCTCGGCGACGAGGGCGCGGCCGCCGTGGCCGCGGGCGCGGACGTCGAGACGCTCTACCTCGGCTGCAACGGCATCACCGCGGGCGGCGCCTGCCGCATCGCCGACAATCTGCGCGCCTCGCCGCGCGTCGTCACCGGCGTGTGGCTCAAGCGCAACCCGCTCGGCAGCGGGGGAGGGCAGGCCGCCGCCGAACTCGTCGAGGCCGCACGGTCGCTGCGCACCCTCGACCTGGTGCAGACCGGGCTCGACGCGGCGGGCACGGTCGTCCTGGCCGACGCCCTCCTCGCCGCGGCGGACAACGGTCGCCGCATCGAGCGGCTGTTCATCGGTGGAAACCCCCTGGGCGCGGACGGCGCCGTGCCCTTGGGCGCCCTGATCGTCGCGGGCGCGATCGACGAACTCTACGTGTCGGCCGCGCAGTTGGGTGACGCAGGCGCGCTCCGTCTCGCCGACGCTCTGGAACAGGCACCGTACGGACGGCTCGCCCGGCTCTCCGTCGCCAGTAACGGCATCGGGCCGACAGCCGCCGCCCGACTGGTGACGGCCGCGACCTCGGCCGGCGTCACCCTCCTCGACCTGGGGAGGGTTGTGAGCCGCTGCTGCATGGCAGCGCATGAGTGTGTTCTGGCGTGTGTGTGAGTGTCCGGCTGTCTCCTGTGGAGGGCCTGGCGCCGGGGAACGGGAGTTCTTGTGTCGAATGGGTGACCTTTCCCGGTGGTGGTCGTTGGGTGGGGTGACGGGCTTGTTCGACCCTGGAGGGGAGGGTGATCGGGTTGAGTGGGCTGCGGGAGGTGGCGGCGCCGTTCGTGGTGCCCGGCCCCTGCGGGGTTGCAGTCCGTGACCGGCTCAGGCATCTGACCGCCGAGGACGAGAAGGTGCTGCGTCTTCTCGGCGCGCATCTCGGCTCTCTCGCCTCGAAGGACCTCAAGGCGCGCTGCGCTGACGGCCTGGAGCACTCCACGGACACGTGGGCGGGTCGTAAGCGGGCGCTGACCGCCGAGTCGTCGTCCCGGTGGGCGGGCAGCATCACGAAGGCCACACACGATCAGTGGGCCCTCGCCCGGCGAGGCCAGGCGGCGCATATCCACTCGCTCGAAGCCGGTATCAAGACCATCGGACACAGGCTGTCGTTGCCGGTCGGGGAGAAGGGCTCCAAGCGGGCTTCGGGTGGCTACCGCTCGGCGCACGAGTGGTTCCGGAAAACGCGCCGCCTGCACGTTCTTGAGGACCGGCTCAGCCAGGTCCGGGCCGACCGTGAGGCCGGTGCCGTGCATATAGCCCGCGGCGGCAAACGTCTGCTCAACACCCGGCACAACCTCGCCGACGCGGGGCTGAGCGAGGCCCAGTGGCGTGAACGCTGGGAAGCCGAGC
The DNA here is from genome assembly GCF_044457265.1 of Streptomyces sp. NPDC050564. Lineage (NCBI taxonomy): Bacteria > Bacillati > Actinomycetota > Actinomycetes > Kitasatosporales > Streptomycetaceae > Streptomyces > Streptomyces sp. NPDC050564. Next base: position 52,131 of record NZ_JBITGS010000048.1, read on the forward strand.
GCTGGTTCCTCCAGGCGGACGGCGAGAGCGGTAAGCGCTACGGCAACGAGACCATCCGCGTCAGCCCCGACGGCGAGATCAGCATCAAGCTGCCCGCCCCGCTGGCCGGCCTGGCCAACGCCGCACACGGCCGGTACGTCCTCACTGCGAAGGTACGGTTCCCTCATCGCGGGCAGGAGTGGGCCGACCGCGTGGAGGCCAACCGGGCTGTCGCCTACCGCATCCACCGTGACACGGCACGCGGGCGCTGGTACCTGACCGCCTCCTGGCAGATCCCGCTGTCGAAGACCATCCCGCTCGAATCCGCCCTCACCGACGGTGTGATCAGCGTGGACACCAACGCCGACCACCTCGCCGCCTGGCGCCTGGACACGCACGGCAACCCGATCGGCAACCCACGCCGCTTCTCCTACGACCTGTCCGGCAACACCGACCACCGCGACGCCCAGGTGCGGCACGCCCTGTCCCGGCTGCTGAACTGGGCCAAGACCTGCGGTGTGAAGGCCATCGCCGTGGAAGACCTCGACTTCGCCGCGGAGAAAACCCGCGAGAAGCACGGACGCCGACGCCGGTTCAGACAGCTGATCTCCGGCATGCCCACCGGCAAGCTCCGCGCCCGGCTCACCTCCATGGCCGACGCCACCGGCATCGCCATCATCGCCGTGGACCCGGCCTACACCTCCAAGTGGGGTGCCCAGCACTGGCAGAAGCCCCTCACCGCGAAAAACCGCACAACCACCCGTCACGATGCGGCGAGCATCGCGATCGGACGACGCGCCCAAGGGCATCCCATCCGGCGACGGACGACACCGCCCCCTGCCCACCAGAGCGATGGGCAGGGGCATTCACCGTCCAGGCCAGACCGGATGCCGTCGGGCGTGAGGGACCCCGCCCCCGCGACCCCGGACCACGCACAGGATGCGTGCAGCCGGACGTGGAGAGTACGCGGGCGACCAGGACATCCAAAACCGTTCGAGATGTCCGCAGTGACCAGGTATGGGTACAACACTCACTCCTGCTCACTGATTAAGAACGGTGTTTGCAGCCCGATGTGCTGCCGTACCCGCTCGGCGTCGTCGGACCCGATCAGGCCCAGCAGGAACTCGATCGCCTGTCGCGACGTGCTGTTGTCATACACGGGCGCATGATGCCCCGCCGAACCGGCGGCCCGCACCGGGAAATCAGTACGCCGCACGGCTTCCAGCAGGCACAATCCCCGCATGACCCGCACCCCGCAGCAGGACGCCGACAGTCTGCTGAACGCCCTCGACCCGCTTCCGTACCCGCAGCGCATGCGCGAACTCGCCCTGCGGGTACCGGAGATGGTCCCGCTGCGTCCGGTGCTGGAGGAGCTCGAGGCCCGCGGCCCCTACGAAGCAGGGATCGCCGTCGTCGCCGCGTCCGTCGGCCGGGACACCGCGTGGGTGGCGGACCGCCTCGCCGACCCGGACGGCTTCGTGCGCGGACACGCCCTGCGCGTCGCCCGAAGTCTTCACGTGCCCGACTCCGCCTACGAGTCGGCGCTGGACGACGCCCCGGAGGCGATCCGCAGGGAGCTGCTGCGCGCGATCGTCGCCGGACGGCGCACCGCGCTGGCCGACCGCCTGGTGGACGGACTGCGGCGAGATTGGGGCGACGCGGAGGCGGCGCGGCTGCTGCCCGGGTGCACGACGGAGACGGTGGCCAGGCTGCTGCCCGAACTCTTCCACGCGGTGACCGGCTGGAAGGCCCTCGGCAAGCGGCACCCCGGCCCCCTTCTCGACGTCGCAGAGCGGGAGTTGACGACGCTGCCCGAGGCGTTGCGCGCCACCTGGTGGGCCCGGTACACGCAAGGCGTGGCCGCCACCGTCGGAACGGAGCCGCTGCGCGTGCTCGGCCTGCTCGAACGATTCGGGCCCGCCACCCTTCCGTACCAGCTGCATGTTCGCCTCGGAGAATTCGCGGCGGCCGACGCGGGCCGGCTGCTGAGGCTGCTGCACAGGCCCACCGGAATCCCCACGCACCGCAGTCGGGCCCTGGGACCCGCCGTGCTGCGCAGACTGGCCCGCTCCGGTGCGCCCGAACTCACGCAGTACGGGCGGCTCTTGGCCGAGTGGGGCGATCTCGCGCCGCTCCTGAAGGCCATGCCGCCCGCGCGGCGCCACGCCTTCTACCGGGCCGCGCAGGAAGATCGCGGAGCCGTGGGCGTCACCATCGACGCCGTCATCCTCGAAATCCTGCCCCGCAGTTGCGTCGCCGAGGAGGCCCGGCGGATGGCCGCCGAGGCGCGCGAACGCGGCGCTCTGCCGAGCTCCCTGCTGCTCGCCGACTCCTTCCTGCCGGTCGCCGAAGTACGTGAACGGCTCGTCGAGGCCACCCGCCGCCCGGCCGCCGAAGACCGTGCGGAGGCCTGGCGGTTGCTCATCCGCAACGCCGCCCGCTCCGGCGACCGTGCGGCCGTCACCTCCGTACTGGAGGAGATGGGACGGCTGCGCAACGAACAGGATCCGGTGCGGTCGGCCGCGCTGCACACCCTGTCCGGTCTCCCGCCCGCGTTGTTCACCGAGGACGCCGAGCCGCACCTCGACCGCATCGCCGTGCACGCCGTCGAGGCCCGCGACTCCTCGCCCGCCACCCGGCAGCACCTCAGCCGGCTCGCCGTCTCCGTGCTGCGCGAGCACACGGCAGGCGGGGGACGGGAGTTGGTGAACTGGGCGCTGCGCACCCTGGTCCGGATCTCCGGCAACACCGGCGGCGCGGACCTCGGTCGGCTCGACGCGAGGCTGCGCCGCGGCCAGGAGCGCCAGGTCTACGAGGCCCTGCGGCCGTGGATCGAGGCGGGCGCCGAGAAGGCCGACTACAGCCTCGCCTTCGCGCTCGCCCGCGCGGTGGGGCGCCGCGCGGCCGGCATGCCCGAGCTGCAGGAACTGCTGTGGCAGGCCATCCGATACGGCAACGACGTGACCGTGCGCTCCGCTGTCGAGCTGTGGCTGGAGGCGCCCGCGACTCGGGACGAGCGGGTGGCACGCATCCTCGCGCTGGAACCGTCCGCGGGCGCGCTGTGGCCCGTCCACCAGGTCGTCACCCGGCGCCGCACCGATCTGCTCGACCTGCTGCTCGCCGAGGCCCCTCCGTACGGACGCTTTCTGACCAAGGGCACCCCCTGGACCGTACCGGTGGACCGTGACGTACGGCGTTGGGTACCACGCCAGCAGCTGGCGGTGGCACGGCAGTTGGCGACAGAGGCCGAGGACGCCGGACTGCCGCTGTACCAGCGGGCCGCCGCCGTCGCACAGAGTGCGCGAGTCCCGGGCAGGGGCGCCGATCTCTTGCGTCGCTGGACGGATTCCTCGGACGTGGTGCTCGCCGAGGCGGCCCTCGCCGCGCTCGCCCGCACCGACCGGCCCGCCGACGCGCTGCCCGAGCTGCTGGGACACGGGGGCGGCGAGCGGGCGCGGGTCGCGGTGTACGCGGCCACGCAGGCGTCCCGGTACGCGGCGCCGTCACGTCTCGGCGAGCAGCTGCGCGAGGTGCTGTTCGCGCCGCGCGCCAAGGTGACCAGCCGCAAGGAGGCCGCCCGGCTCGCCGCCGTACGGCTCCCCATGCCACGGGCGGCCGCGCTGCTGACCGAGGCGTACGCGGCTCCGGGCGCCCATCTCGACGTCCGTGCCGCCTGTGTGGCCTTCGCGGGCGGTCTGCTCGCTCAGGAACGGGTCTGGGGCCTGCTGCGCGACGCCGCCGGTGGCGAGCCGGTGCTGCGCACCGCGGTCCTGCGGGTGTCCCCGCTGGACCTGCCCGAGCCCCACCGCGAGCGGTACGCCCAGCTGGTGCGCGACGTGTCCGCCACCGACGACCCGGAGACCGCCACCCTCGCCTTCGGCGCCCTGGCCCGCTGGGCGCCCTGGTCACCGCAGGCCCCGACGGTCCTCGCCGACGCCGTCACCGATCTGACGGTACGCACGAGCTGGCACGCCGCGGCCAACGGTCTGGTGACCGCGGCGGTGGGCTCGCTGCGGGGTGGCGGGGGCCTTGAGCAGGCCCTGCGGATGCTGGCCGAGGCGGAGACCTCCGTCGGGGCGGAAGATGCCGGCCAGTCCGATGCCGACGAGCGGCGCGACCGCCCCGCCCGTCGGCGCGTCGACTACCTCGTCGCGCGTCTCGCCCAGCAGGCCAGGACGGCCCCGGCGCCCATCCGTCCCGCGGCCCTCGCCGCCGGCGAACTGCTCGCCGGGTACGACGCCTTCGTCCCGCAGGCCGCCGCCATCACGGCGTTCCACCTGGACCTGGACGAGGAGCCGGTGCGGCTGGAGTGGCTGGCCGCCCTCACCGACGGCCGCCCGGCGCTCGCCGCCCGGACGGCCGGGGAACTCGGCGACCGGCTGCGGCGACAGGCGCACGAGGGGGATCCCGAGATACTGCTCGACGAGGTACGGCGCCTCACCGCGCACGGCGGGCACGGCGAGGGGCTGCTCGCGGCGGCCGTCACCGGGGCGATCGGCAGCCGTACGGGCTGGGCCGCGCCCTGGCGGGAGCGGCTGAGAGCACTGCGCCGCCACCCGGTGGCCGACGTGCGGGACGCGGCGCTGGACCAGGTGACGGCGTACGAGTAGCGGATCCCCCGGTGAGGGCCCGGGGGAGGCGTGCGGCTAGGGGCTCTGCGAGGAGCCCCGGTCGGCGGCGCCGCAGTGCCGTGACCTGTCAGCCGGCGGCGCGTGCCGCCATGCGGGCCTTGCGGGCCGCGAGCTTCTCGTCGAACTTCGAGGCCTCCGCGTCGAGGCCGCGCATGAAGCGGCCGAGCTCCTCCTGCGCCTGCAGACCCATGGGGCCGAGGCCGTCGATCTCCAGGACCTTGAGGTGGCGCAGCACCGGCTGGATCACGTCGTCGTGGTGGATGCGCATGTTGTAGACCTCGCCGATGGCCATCTGCGCGGCGGCGCGCTCGAAGCCGGGCATGCCGTGACCGGGCATCCGGAAGTTGACGACGACGTCGCGCACGGCCTGCATGGTCAGGTCGGGGGCCAGCTCGAACGCGGCCTTCAAGAGGTTGCGGTAGAAGACCATGTGCAGGTTCTCGTCGGTCGCGATGCGCGCCAGCATGCGGTCGCAGACCGGGTCGCCCGACTGGTGACCGGTGTTGCGGTGCGAGATGCGGGTCGCGAGCTCCTGGAAGGCGACGTACGCCACCGAGTGCAGCATCGAGTGGCGGTTGTCGGACTCGAAGCCCTCGCTCATGTGTGCCATGCGGAACGCCTCGAGCTTGTCGGGGTCGACGGCGCGGGAGGCGAGCAGGTAGTCGCGCATCACGATGCCGTGCCGGCCCTCTTCCGCGGTCCAGCGGTGCACCCAGGTACCCCAGGCACCGTCACGGCCGAAGAGACTGGCGATCTCGTGGTGGTAGCTCGGCAGGTTGTCCTCGGTGAGGAGGTTGACGACCAGCGCGATCCGGCCGATCTCGGTGACCTTGGACTGTTCCTTGTCCCAGGCCTCGCCGTCCTCGAAGATTCCGGGGAAGTTACGGGCGTCGCTGAACGGCACGTACTCGTGCGGCATCCAGTCCTTGGCCACCTTCAGGTGGCGGTTGAGCTCCGTCTCGACCACTTCTTCCAGCGCGTACAGCAGTCGAGCGTCGGTCCAGGCGGCGGACGGGCTGCCGAGGTGGGGAGAAGTGATCGTCACGGGTGCTCCAGGGAGGGGGACGGGGACGTGTACAACGAGCGGGGACGAAACTTACGGCATCGTAGGCTACGTATCCGTAGGTTACGACACCGTAGGTTAAGTTCGCTGTAAAGACTGCTGATCAGCGGGGGTCCCCGGGGCGCAGCGCCACCCCGGGCGCACGCCGGAAGCACCCCGGACCCCCAGGTCCCGGAGCCGAACGAGCACCGCGATCACCCGATCAGACGTACAACTCCCGGAGTCGGACCGAGAGACATGTCACACAGCCTTCGAGCTTCTCGAACTCGCTGATGTCCACGAGGACCGGTTCGTGGCCGAGGTCCGCGAGCAGCTCCGCCGTCTTCGGGGCGCTCGCGGCCATCAGCAGCTTTCCGCCGCCCAGCAGCACGACGTGCGCCCCGGACTCCTCCGGTACCGGCAGGAAGCGCGGGAACAGCGACGGCGTGTCCACCAGCGGCTCGTGTCCGATGACCGTGCCGTCGGGCAGTGCGGTGACCGCGGACTTCAGGTGCAGCACCTTGCTCACCGGCACGGCGACGACCCGCGCCCCGAGCGGCTCGAAGGCCGCCCGCAGCTGCTGGACCCCGGCCGCGTTGGTGCGCCCGCCGCGGCCCACGTACACCGTGTCGCCGACCTTCAGGATGTCACCGCCGTCGAGGGTGCCCGGCTCCCAGATCCAGTTCACCGAGCAGCCCAGGCGGGCCACGGCCTCCTCGACCCCGGCGGTCTCGCCGCGCCGCGACTCCGCGCCGGGGCGGGAGATCAGCGCGACATTGCGGAAGACGACCACCGTGTCCTCGACGAACACCGAGTCCGGGCAGTCGTCGGCCGCGTCCACCTCGACGGTCTCCCAGCCGTGCGTGCGCAGCGCCTCCGCGTACGCCTCCCACTGCTCGACCGCCAGGTCGACGTCCACCTTCGCGCGCTCGATGTGCGTCACCAGCCCCTCGGCGAGGCGGGGGCTGGGCCGGCGGACGAGCGCTTTCTGGCTGGGCACGGGTGGGTCTCCGAATCGGCAGGGGGTGTCGGCGCACATCATGCAGCGCAGGTCGCGCGCGCAAAAGCCCCCGGCCTGACGTCGGGTAACACCTGAACCCCGACGCTAGGCGGCTCCCGGGCCCCGCACTAGGCGGAATACCCGACAGTTTCCGGAGCGATTTCTTTCAGTTCTCCTCCTTCCAGGATGAGCCAACGCGTGATTCCGAGGGACTCCAGGAACGGCATGTCGTGGCTGGCGACGATCAGCGCTCCCTCGTACGACTCCAGGGCCGTCGTGAGCTGCCGGACGCTCGCCATGTCGAGGTTGTTCGTCGGCTCGTCGAGCATCAGGAGCTGCGGCGCGGGCTCGGCCAGCATCAGCGCGGCCAGTGCCGCCCGGAAGCGTTCACCGCCGGAGAGGGTCGCCGCGCGCTGGTCGGCCTTCGCGCCCTTGAACAGGAAGCGGGCCAGCCGCGCCCGGATCCGGTTGTTCGTGGCGGCAGGCGCGTACCGGGCCACGTTCTCGACGACGGTCAGCTCGTCGTCGAGGACATCGAGCCGCTGTGGCAGGAAGCGCAGCGGCACATGGGCCCGCGCATCGCCGGACACCGCGCCCAGTTCCCCGGCGATCGTGCGCAGCAGCGTGGTCTTGCCCGCGCCGTTGCGCCCGATCAGCGCGATCCGTTCGGGGCCGCGCAGGTCGAACACGCCGTCCACGCGGGCGCCGTAGCGCAGCTCCAGGTTCTCGAGTGTGAGGACGGTGCGCCCCGGCGGCACGGCCGTGTACGGCAGGTCGACGCGGATCTCGTCGTCGTCCCGTACGGCCTCCACCGCGTCGTCGAGACGCTCCTTCGCCTCGGCGAGCTTCCCCTCGTGCATGATGCGGTGCTTGCCCGCGGACTCCTGCGCGGCGCGCTTGCGTGCCCCCATGACGATCTTCGGCTCGCGCTTCTGCTCGAACATCTTCTGGCCGTACCGCTTGCGGCGGGCCAACTTGACCTGGGCTTCGACGAGTTCGCGCTTCTGTTTCTTCAGGTCGGCCTCGGCGACGCGCACCATGCGCTCCGCCGCCTCCTGTTCGCCGGCGAGCGCCTCCTCGTACGCGGAGAAGTTGCCGCCGAACCAGGTCACCTCGCCGGAGCGCAGATCCGCGATCTGGTCGACCAGGTCCAGGAGTTCGCGGTCGTGGCTGACCACGACCATCACTCCGGACCAGGACTCGACGGCCGCGTACAGGCGCCGCCGTGCGTACAGGTCGAGGTTGTTGGTGGGCTCGTCCAGCAGGAGTACCTCGGGTCGGCGCAGCAGCAGTGCGGCCAGGCGCAGCAGCACCGACTCGCCGCCCGAGACCTCACCGACGGTGCGGTCCAACTCGATGTGCCCGAGCCCGAGTTCGCCGAGCGTCGCCAGTGCCCGCTCCTCGACGTCCCAGTCGTCGCCCACGACGTCGAAGTGCTCCTCGGCCACGTCGCCCGCCTCGATGGCGTGCAGCGCGGCGCGGGTGGCGGCGATGCCGAGCGCCTCATCGACCCGCAGACCGGTGTCGAGCGTGACGTTCTGTGGCAGATGGCCGACCTCGCCCGCGAGCCGGACCGTGCCGTCGGCCGGGGTGAGCTCTCCGGCGATCAGCTTCAACAGCGTTGACTTTCCTGATCCGTTGACGCCGACGAGGCCGGTCCTGCCGGGGCCGAAGGCGACTTGGAGGTCGTCGAAGACGGCGGTGCCGTCGGGCCAGGCGAAGGAGAGGGCGGTACAGGTGATGGAGGTGGGGAAGGTAGACATGAGGGCCTCGCGGTTGCTGGGTGCGGTCGGGGGTACGCGTTCGGGACACCGCGGGGCGACGACGATCAGTTCGGAGGGCAGCCGGCCGGTAGGACAGCAGAAAAGCCCCGCACCGGAGGACGGCTCGTACGCCGAGGTCGCACGCTGCGCACACGGAGGCCAGGAAGAGCTGGCTGTGTGTGACGCGGTGTCTCAGACCTCAGACGAGCAACGTCCTTCTCCAATCGACGGCAACAGGACCGCTATGCACCGTAGGGGCGGCTCTGGAGGCTGTCAAAGGATTAACGTGGCCCGCACGACCCGAAGGAGATCCCGTGCCGAACGGCTCGCTCTCGCTGCCCGCCCGGCTCTACCTCCTGGCCTGGGACACCAGCAGGCTCAAGGTCACCGGCGCGACCCATCTCCACCACCTGGTGCGCGCCGGCGCTCTCACCGAGCTGGCGCAGCGCGGACTGCTGATCGACGAGAACGGCATCGTCACCCCTGTCGACGCCGACTCCCGCACGGGCGACGTCGTCCTCGACGGACTGCTGGAACTCGTCGCGGAGTCCCGGCCGCGGAAGTGGCAGGCATGGGTGACGCTGCGGGCGCGCGTCACCCTGGACGCCGTGCGGGCGCAGCTGGCGGCCGACGGATACCTCCGGGCGGAGAAGAAGCGCGTCCTCGGCCTCTTCCCCTCCGTGGAGTACGAGCTGGAGCGGGTGCCCGCCGTGGACGCACTGCACACCGAGGCCCGGCAGGTACTCCAAGGCCCGCTCCCCGTCGCCGAGATCTCCGACCGCGACGCGGCCCTCGTCGCCCTCGCCGCCGCGGCCGAACTCCGCACCCTCGCACCCGCCAAGGACCGCAAGCTCCACAAGACCCGCCTCGAAGACCTGACCGACCGCAGTGGCGCGGCGGCTCCGGCCCTGAAGAAGGTCATCCAGGAACTGCGCACGGCGGTGATCGTGGCGACGACGACGGCGTCGGCTGCAGGGGCGGCTGCCGGGGGCTGAGGGGCGCGCACCCTCGCGCACCCCGGCCTGGCTGGATTTCGCCCATCCCGGCGTCCGCCGCCCACGTACACGTCGTTTTCCTGCCAGCCCTCCACCCCGCCCCATGCTTGGCTCATCCCCATGACGAACCCCGAATCCCCCCGCACGGAACCGAGTTCCCTGCGTGAAACCGCGCTCGCCTTTCGTGCCCTGCACGTGCCCGGTCGGCCCCTCGTTCTGCCGAATGTGTGGGATGCGATGAGTGCCCGGATCGTCGAGGAGGCGGGCGCGAGCGCGGTGGCGACGACCAGCGCGGGGCTCGCGTGGGTGTGGGGTGCGGCGGACGGGGACCGGCTCGACAGGGACGGGGCCCTCGGCGCGGTCGGGCGGATCGCCGCGGTGGTCCGTGTGCCGGTCAGTGCGGACATCGAGAGTGGCTACGCGCAGGACGCCCAGGGGGTCGCGGACACGATCCGCGCGGTGCTCGCGGCGGGTGCCGTGGGCGTCAACATCGAGGACGCGCTCTACGACGGCCCCGACGGCGGCGCGCCGCTGCGCCCGATCGCCGAGCAGGCGGAGCGCATCGCGGCGGCCCGCGCGGCCGCCGACACTGCCGGAGTACCGCTGTACGTGAACGCCCGCATCGACACCTATCTGCGGGGCGCCGGCAAGATCGACGAAACCCTGGAGCGGGCCGCCGCCTTCCTCGCCGCCGGAGCCGACGGTGTCTTCGTGCCCGGAGCCGTCGATCCGGTGACCGTCAAGACACTCGTCGGGGGCATCGAAGGCCCGGTGAACGTCATGGTGGGCCCCGGCGCGCCGTCCGTCGCCGAACTGGCCGCCCTCGGGGTCGCCCGGATCAGCGCGGGTTCGGGCATCGCGCAGGCCGCACACGCCCTGGTCCGCCGTGCCGCGCGGGAGCTGCTGGACGCGGGGACCTACGACTCGCTGACCGACGGACTCGACTACGCCGAGCTCAACGCCCTGATGGACAGAAGCGGCTGAGGACGGGAACCCCGCTCAACAGGCACCCCGCCTCAGCAGGTACCCCACCTCAGCACGTACCCCGCATGAGCTCCGCCAGGTCGTGGTCCAGGTCCACCTGGAGGTGCTCGAGGCCCACGGGCACCAGCTCCGTCGTGCACTGCAGGAATCGCCGCAACTCGCCCGAGCGCACATGCACCACGGCGGTGCCCTCGGGGGCGTGGAACTCCAGAACGGTGCGGTCGTAGCCGTACGGCCGCACCCGGACGTCGCCCCAGCCCACCGACTCCTCGAGCCCTGACGTGAGCAGCTCGCGGGCGAAGGTCCAGCAGACCTCCACGCCTTCCAGCGTGGCCGGCGCGGGGAAGGTCATACGGACCGCGAAGGGATCGCTCCGGTCGTAGTGGAGCGTTGCGGGAATGCTCGGCATCCGCGGCGCGGCGGCGACGAGGCGGGCCTCTACGGGCTGCTCGATGACGGTGGACAACGCCTTGCTCCCTTGTGACGGCTGGACGAACTCCGGGCGGATGAGGCCGGTCAATTGAAGAGACGAAGAAATGAGCCACTGCGTGCACCTGATACTGGAGTGACCTCTGTCACCGCGTTCATGCACGGTGGTGATCCATGTCTCGTCCCGTCGTCTTCGGACATCCGAGAGGACACTCGGTCGGGGCCCCGGGGTTCCCGGGATCGCCATCTGGACGGCACAGGGGGAGTGGGCTAGCTTCGCCCGCCATGAGGGGCTTGGGGAACACGAGACGTACGAGTCGGATGGTCACCGTGGGACTGTGCGCGGCCGCGTTCGCCGCCACACTCACGGCACCCGCGCAGGCGCACGAGCCGGCGAAGGCGCCGCACTGGGAGCTCAAGGACAGTGGCACGGACGTAAGGTTCCGCGGCCTGTCGGCCGTCAGCCGGGACACGGCCTGGGTGGCCGGTTCCAAGGGCACCGTGCTGCGCACCACCGACGGGGGCGCGAACTGGCGCAGCGTATCCCCGCCCGGCGGCGCGGACCTGGAGTTCCGCGACATCGAGGCGTTCGACGCGCGGCGCGCCGTGGTCCTGGCCATCGGCGAGGGCGAGGCCTCCCGCGTCCTGCGCACGGACGACGGCGGCGCGACCTGGACGGAGTCCTTCCGCAACACCGACACGAAGGCCTTCTACGACTGCCTCACCTTCTTCGACCGGCGCCACGGCCTGGCGATGAGCGACCCGGTGGACGGTAGGTTCCGCATCCTGTCGACCAGTGACGGCGGCCGCTCCTGGAAGGTGCTGCCCAGCGACTCGATGCCCGCGGCTCAGGACGGCGAGGCGGGCTTCGCGGCGAGCGGGCAGTGCCTGGTGACCTCGGGACCGCGTGATGTGTGGCTGGCCACCGGCGGGGGCGCACGCGCGCGCGTGCTGCATTCCTCGGACAGGGGACTGACGTGGACCGCCACCGACACGCCGATCCCGGCCGGCGACCCGGCGCGCGGCGTCTTCGCCCTCGCCTTCCGCGACCGCACCCACGGCCTCGCGGTCGGCGGCGACTACCGTGCCGACCAGGCCTCACCCCAGACCGCCGCGCTCACCCCCGACGGCGGCCGCACCTGGACGTCCGCCACCCAGCCCCCGCCCGCCTACCGCTCGGGCGTGACCTGGCTTCCGCACAGCCGCACCGCCGCGCTCGCGGTCGGCCCCACCGGCACCGACCTGACGACGGACGGCGGCCGCACCTGGCGCACCGTGGACACCGGTTCGTACGACACCGTGGACTGCACCCCCGACCTGGGGTGCTGGGCCTCCGGCGAGAAGGGACGGGTGGCCCGCCTGGAGCGCTGACCCGTGCGGTGTACGCCCGGATGCGGGGTACTCGGGCCGCGCAAGGCAGTGACCGCGAAAGGAAGTGATCAGCCGTGCCACGCGGTTCGAGCCCCAAACGGGAACGTCAGTACGAGCACATCAAGGAGAGCGCACTCGACCGTGGGGAGAGTGAGCGGCGAGCCGAAGAGATCGCCGCGCGGACGGTGAACAAGGAGCGCGCCCGGTCCGGCGAGTCGAAGACCGCCAGCCGTACGTCCACTCAGGACATGTCGTCCGGCAAGCGGGGCGGTCAGCGCTCGCACAAGGGCTCCCAGGGGCCCACTTACGACCAGCTGTACGAGGAGGCCAAGCGGCGCAACATCCACGGTCGCTCGGACATGAACAAGAGCGAGCTGAAGCGCGCCCTCGGCGGCGAGTGAACCGCGCAGGCCCGGTTCAGCCGAGCGTCTCGCGGTACGGCTCCAGGGCGGGCGCCGTCTTGGTCGCCACGAACTCGGTGATGCGGTAGGCGCACACATCCGCGGTGACGAGCGGGTCGCCCGCGGTGATCTCCTCGATCCGCGCCCGGTCCTCCGCGACGGCGAGAATCACTTCGCCGTCGCGGGGGTTCGAAACTGTTGTTGCTTGACCGTGCGCGAGTGCGCTTTCGCGAGCATGAGTGAGTGTTGGTGTCGTGGTGGCGGTATCCAGGCGGGTTGCCGGTCGATGGGAACGGATGTTTGTCCATCGAATGCGTGACCTTTGTGGGTGGAATTCGTTGGGCGGGGTGAGGGCATGGTGCGGCGACGGGCGGGGCGACGGGATTGCGGGAGGTGGCGGCGTCGTTCGTGGTGCCCGGCCCTGCGGGTGTGTCGATCCGGGCCCGGTTGCGGGTGTCGGAGACGGACGCGGCGGTGCTGGCCGAGGTGGGGGCGTTCCTGGGTGGACTGGCTGCGGGTGATCTCGTGGTGCGTTCCCGGCAGGGACTGGACCATGACGCTGGCGCGTGGGCAGCACGGAAGCGGGAGCTGACCGGGGTCTGCTCGGCCAGGTGGGCGGGCAGTATCACGAAGGCCACGCATGACCAGTGGGCGCTGGCCCGGCGTGGCCAGATCGCCGAGATGGCGTGGCTGCGGGGCCAGATCACGTCGATCGAGGCGCGGCTGGCACGTCCGCTGGGCGCGACGGCGGACAAGCGGGAGGGGCTGGCGCGGGGGTACGGGTCGCGGGCGGAGTGGCATGCCAAGTCCCGTCGCCTGCATGCTCTACGGATGCGGTTGGCGGACTGGGCGGCGGGTTGGGTACGGGTGGTGCGAGGCGGGAAGCAGCTCGCCCGGCTGCGCCATCACCTCGGCGAGGCCGGGCTGGACGAACAGGGGTGGCGGGAGCGGTGGCGGGCGGCCCGGATGTTCCTGGCCGCGGACGGCGAGTCAGGTAAACGCTTCGGCAACGAGACCATCCGCATCACCGACACCGGACAGGTGTCCCTCAAGCTTCCGGCCGCGCTGGCCCGCCTGGCGAATGCCCCGCACGGCCGGTACGTGCTCGACGCGACCGTGGTGTTCGCGCACCGGGGCCAGGAGTGGCTGGACCGGATCACCGCGAACCGGGCCGTTGCCTACCGCATCCACCACGATGTGGTGCGCGGCCGCTGGTATGTGACCGCCTCCTGGCAGCGCACCCCCACCCCGGTGCTGCCACTGGAGGCGGCGCTGGCCAGGGGCGTGGTCGCCATCGACATGAACGACGATCACCTCGCCGCCTGGCGTCTGGACGTGCACGGCAACCCGGGTGGGCGAGCCCCACCGCTTCTGCTACGACCTGAGCGGCTCCGCAGCGCACCGGGACGCGCAGATCCGGCACGCGCTGTCCCGGCTGCTGCACCACACTCGTGCCGCCGGGGCGGTGGCGGTGGCGATCGAGGACCTGGACTTCACCGACGGCAGGTCCCGGGAGAAGCACGGCCGCAACAAACGCTTCCGCAGTCTGATCTCCCGCTTCCCCACTGCGAAGCTGAAGGCCCGGCTGGTGGCGATGGCCGCCCAGCAGGACATCGCGGTCGTCGCGGTCGATCCCGCCTACACCTCACCGTGGGGCGCCCAGCACTGGCAGCAGCCCCTGACCAGCAGTAATCGCACAGTTTCCCGGCACGATGCGGCGAGCATCGCGATCGGGCGACGCGCCCTCGGGCACCCGATCCGGCGACGGACGGCACCGCCCCCACACGACCAGAGCGATCGTGCGGGGCATCGGACCGCCCAGGCCGCAGCGGAGACCCGCAGGCGTGAGGGACCCCGCCCCCGCATCCCCGGACCACGGACGAGATCCGTGCCGCCCGGCAGCGGAGCGAACGCGGGCGACCAGCGTGCCCAACACCGTTCGGAGCACGCGGCTGAGCACCAACGGTCCTGGAGACAGGACCCACTTCCACTCAGCCCCTAGGAACGGTTCTTGCGCCCGGACGCGACCCCCGCGGCGTACTGCTCGCCGAGCCACGCGACATGCGCTGCCAGAACGGCGTCGACCGCTTCGAGCGGCGCGGTGTAGGTCAGCTCCAGTACGAACATGATCGCGACCCAACCCTTCCTGAAGGCCGGCAGTTGAAGACCCCTGTCCGACCGGCCCGCTCCGTGAGCCCCTAGGAGTTGTCTTCAAATGTCACGCCCACATCAGGAGCGAGGCGAGGGTGACAGCTGCCTGGTAGGACTCGGCGGTCTTGTCGTAGCGGGT
>NZ_JBITGS010000049.1:0-56129 GCF_044457265.1 Streptomyces sp. NPDC050564
GTCAGTCCACCACCCTGCGCGTACCGCATACCACCGACCTACCGCAGGGATCACCACACGTCACCACCCCCGACAACAACCCGAAGAGATCAGTACTGCGCTGACATGCTGTCGACCGGCTTCATGGGCGCGGAGAAAGGCGACATCCCGATGGGTGGGACCGTGGCCGTCCTCGCGCAAGGTCCGGTCGGGTTGATGGCGACAGCGGGCGCCAGACTCAGCGGCGCCGGGCTCATCATCGGGGTCGAGTCGGTCCCCAGCCGGCAGGCACTCGCGCGGACCTATGGCGCAGACGAGATCGTGGATTTCACCAAGGAGGACGTGGTCCAGCGGATCCTCGAGCTGACCGACGGCCAGGGGGTGGACACCGCAGTCGAGGCGCTCGGTGCCGACGCGACGTTCCAGATCGCGGTCAAGGTGACAAAGCCCGGCGGAACGATCTCCAACATCGGCTATTTCGGCGAGGGAGAATTCGTGAGCATCCCGCGCGTCGAATGGGGCGTCGGCATGGCCGACAAGACGATCGCGACCGGTCTCTGTCCTGGCGGGCGACTGCGGATGGAGCGGCTCCTGCGGGTGCTGGAGAAGGAGCGCGTCGATCCGACACATATGACGACCCATGGGTTCTCCTTCGATGAGATGGAGCGAGCCTTCGAGGTGTCGGACAAGAAACTCGAGGACGTCGTGAAGGTGCTGATCACCTTCCAGGCGTGAGGGGCGTGAGCGTCGGGTAGCAGGTTTGGCGCCAGGAAGGCGATGCCGCATGTATGACCCCGATCCGCCGTTCCGGCCGGTCCGCAGGCGGGAGGGCTACCTTCCGCTCGAGGACCTCGGCCTCATCGGGGACGGCACCACCGCGGCCCTCGTCGGCCTGGACGGCTCCATTTCGTGGATGTGCCTCCCCCGCTTCGACTCGGAACCCCTGTTCTGCGCTCTGCTGGACCACCAACGTGGCGGGCATTTCACCGTGGCGCCGGAGGACCTGGTGGAGGCCCGGCAGCGGTATGAACCCGACACCGGCGTACTCACCACCGAACTGCGCACCCCCACCGGCGTGGTGCGCGTCACCGATGCGCTGGTGCTGCGCTCCGGCGCCGATCTCACCGACGACGCACCGGCAGGGCGGGGGGAACTGGTGCGGTCGGCGGTCGTCCTGTCCGGCGACGTCCGGCTGAGAGCGGATCTGGAACCCCGCGGCGGCGGACAGGCACGCACGCTGTTCAGCGGCTTGGAGGTGCGACCGTACCGGCAGCCCGACGTGCGGCTCCACCTGCGGTCCAGCCATCCCCTGAACGGCCTGCGCAACACTTACGACATGCGCCAGGGAGACCGCCTGGACCTGGTGCTGTCCTGGGGACGCTTCCACCGCCACCACCGGTTCGACACGGACGCCATGCTGAAGGGAACCGTTGACGCTTGGCACCGCTGGATGCGGCACTTCGACTACGGAGGCCCCGAGGAACCCCTGGTCAGGCGCTCCGCGCTCACCCTGAAAATGTGCGACGACTGGGCCAATGGCTCACTGGTCGCCGCCCCCACGTCTTCCTTGCCCGCGCCGATCGGCGGCGTCCGCAACTGGGACTACCGCTATGCATGGATTCGTGACGCGTCATTCGCCGTGTTCGCCCTGCGCCGCATCGGCTTCCACGGCGAGGCCGACTCCTTTCTCGGCTGGGTCCTCGACGCCTTCGAGCAAAGCCGGAAGCCGCGCATCATGTACACCCTGCAGGGCCAGACCGTGCCCGACGAGATGGAGGACGGCGAGCTGGAAGGGTACCGGCGCTCGTCTCCGGTGCGCTGGGGAAACGGTGCAGCCGATCAACGCCAGCACGACGTGTACGGCGAAATCTTGGACTGCGCCGACCAGTGGCTGCTGTCCGGTGGCGAGATCCAGCCCGCGCTGTGGGCCGCCCTCGCCAGTCTCGCGGACACGGCAGGGCAGGCCTGGCGGCAGCCGGACCAGGGGATCTGGGAGGTACGCAACGAGGGGAACGCCTTCACCTACTCGGCCGGGCTGTGCCAAGTTGCCGTGGACCGGGCGGTGCGGATCAGCGAGCGGCATGGCCTGCCCGGGCGCATCGGCCAATGGCGCGCCACCTCCGGCCAGTTGCGCCGACGGATCCTGGAACAGTCCTGGGACGAGGATGCGCAGACCCTGAGCGTCCACCTGAACGGCGGCGGCATCGTGGACGCGAGCCTGCTCGCGTTGCCCCTGCGCGAGGTTGTCCCCGCCGATCATCCGCGGATGGTAGCGACCACGGCGGCCATCACCAAGCGCCTGGCGGCCGGTGACGGGCTCCTCTACCGCTACCTGCACCACGAGTCCCCCGACGGTCTGACCGGAGACGAGGGCGCCTTCGTGCTGTGCAGTTTCTGGCTGGTCGACAACCTGATCGGGCAGGGCCGGAGAGAGGAGGCTGCGGAGCTTTACGCCTCACTGTGCGCGCGGGCCAGCCCGCTTGGACTGCTGTCGGAGCAGATTCACCCAGCCACCGGAGAGTTCATGGGCAACTTCCCTCAGGCGTTCAGCCACATCGGCATCATCGCCAGCGGTGTGAACCTCGACCGGACGAAGGCGGGGACGCAACGATGATCAACCGACTCGTCCTTTTCGGCGCGACGGGCGACCTCAGCGCGCGCTACCTCCTGCCGGCCCTGGCCGCCCTGCAGGCGGCCGGACACCTCGGCGACCGGTTCCGGATGACCGGCGCAAGCCGGGAGGACTGGAGCACCGCGCAGTACCAGGAGTGGATCACCTTTCAACTTGGCCGACACGGCGGATCCTGCCCGGCCGACGCCCAACAGGCGATCGCGGCCTCGGCCCGCTACCAAAGGGCCGACGTCACCGACGCCACCGACGTCAGAGCGGCCGTCGCCGGTGACGAACCCATCGCCGTCTACCTTGCGCTGCCCCCCTCACTCTTCCCCCGCGTGGTCGACGCACTGCACCAGGCGGGCCTGCCACCAGGCAGCCGGATCGTGCTGGAAAAACCATTCGGCGAAGACCTGGACAGCGCACGGGAGCTGAACCGGCTGCTCGCCGATCTGGTGCCGGAGCAAGCGGTGTTCCGTGTCGACCACTTCCTGGCCATGACGACCGTCCAGAACGTGCTCGGCAGCCGCCTGGCCAACCGCGTGCTCGAACCTCTGTGGAACAGCACTCACATCGCCGAGGTGGAGATCGTCTGGGACGAGACCCTCGGGCTGGAGGGCAGGGCCGGCTACTACGACCACGTGGGTGCGCTCAAGGACATGGTGCAGAACCATCTGCTGCAAGTGCTCTGCCTCGTTGCCATGGAACCGCCCATCACACTGGGGGAGCGGGATCTGCGCGACCGGAAGGTCGACGTGCTGCGATCCGTACGCCTGCTCACCGACTACGACGTGGTGCACCGTACGCGCCGCGCCCGCTACTCGTCCGGCCGGAGCGGCGATCACGACGTCCCGTCCTACGCCGACGAGGAGGGCGTGGACCCGCGGCGCCGCACCGAGACCTTCGCCGAGGTGGAACTGGAGCTGGACAGCTGGCGCTGGGCGGGAACGACGTTCCGGCTCCGCAGCGGCAAGTCACTCGGGGTGGACCGCAAGGAGGTCGCGGTACGTTTCCGATCCGTTCCCCACCTGCCCTTCGGGCACAGCGGGGAAGTCCTGCCCAATGTGCTGCGCTTCGGACTCGAACCGGAGGGCCTGACCCTTGATCTGATGGGCACGGGCTCCCGGACCGGCCACCTCACCCGACTCGAGCTCACCGCCGGGATGGAACCGCCCGACCTGCCCGCCTACGGCAGGTTACTGCTGGACGTCCTCAACGGGGACCCTGCCTTGTCGATCCGCGGCGACGAGGCTGAGGAAGCATGGCGCGTGCTCGAACCCGTCATCTCGGCGTGGGAGAGGAATCTCGTTCCGTTGCAGGACTACCCGGCAGGCTCGGACGGACCGCCCGGTCGGCAACCGTACGGTCCCGGCCCGGTGCGGCGAGACGACCTGCTCTACGAGGAAACGGTGCTGCCAGGCGACGCCTGATGTGATGACCCGGAAGATGTCAGCCATGGAAGGAGAGCACCCCGATGCCAGGGGTGCCGGGCATCGCCCACTGTGTGTTGTGGTGATAGGCGTGTCCGGGGCGGGCAAGACCACGGGGGCCCGGGTACTGGCCCAACGGCTGGACATCCCTTTCGCCGAGACGGACTTTTCATTCGCCTGCCGACATCACCACATGCCTTCTGGCGGCCCGCTCGATGACGTCGACCGCGAGTCCTGGCTGGAGGCCGTCGGCCGCCGACTGCACGAGCGTGACGTGGCGGGCACCGGAGGCGTGGTGCCCTGCCCCACGCTGCGGCGGGGCTACCGGGACATCTTGCGCGCGGCATCGCATCAGCCCGTCCGGGCCGGCCCGACGACGTCGCCGAACCAGGACCACTCTTGAGAGAGCGCAGCGTGGTCGGCCGCAGTGAACATTTCCGGGTCGTACTCGGCACTCGCCTCGTAGTGCTCCTTCGCCGCGCGCCCCTGGGCGGCAGCACGCAGGGACGCCACCGTCGAGTCTGTCATTCCCGCGAACCGGTCGATGCCCCGCGCCGCGGCGATGGCGGCTACATCACCAGCGGCCGACGCTGTGGTCCGGCCGGGGTGGGGAGTGGATCCGCCGTACCTCGGCCGGTCGTACGACACCCAGCGGATGCCGAGCCGGGCGGCGGCCGGGAAGAGGGGCTCGGGCGGCGCGCCGATGTTCGGCGTGCCGTGGTGCCAAAAGATCACGAGGTGGCCGTCGGAGTTGTCCGCGCCGGTGTCGTAGACATGCAGCCTGCGACCACCGCTGAGCTCCAGATCGGTTTCCGTCGTCACACCGCCACCCCCGACGCCTCACACCTCAGCCACTCGGACTTTGGTCGAACCTGGTGGCCGCCAACCGGGAGTGACAACGATCAAACGTCCGTGTCCCGGGACCCGCATCACTGTGACTGAGCGCGCTGGTTGGTTGTCCCCCCGCTCCCGTGACGGCTACGCCGCCTGACGGATCGCTGCCGCGTTGGGAGCGTGCAGTCATCGTTACCAAAGCCTGTTGAGATGCTGCCGTGAATTGGGGAGGGTCTGTGGGCATGGAGTTCTTCTGCTACCACCGCGATCGGCCCGGCTCCGTCACGTTGCGCAACAAACTGCTGGAGGAGCACTGGTCCTACATGGACCAGTACGCGGCGGAGATGATCGCTCGCGGCCCGACCTTCGCCGACGACGGCGATGCGCCCACCGGCAGCGTGCACATCGTCGACCTGCCAGATCCCGCTGCCGCCCGGGCGTTCGCCTTCAACGAGCCCAACTACCAGGCCGGCGCCTACCGGGACGTGCTGCTGCGCCGGTGGCGCAACGTGCTGGGGCGCACGATGTGGGATTTCCCTGGTGGCCGGACCGGTGGCAACCGGTACTTGGTGCTCGGCTTCGGCTCGGGGCAGGCCGCCGACCTCCTCGTGCCGCCCGACCGGGACGAGCTGATCGCGTACGGACCGCTGCTGTCCGACGACGGCACCACCTGGCTGGGTACGGCCGTACTGCTCCGGGCCCCGGACCCGGCCACGGCACGCGCCGTCCTGACGTCGGACCGGTATGCCGACATCGAGGTCCACGACTGGCAGTTCGGCGGGCGGTCATGAGCCGAGGCGTCGCCGGCCTCCCACCCGAGGCGTTTCCGGACGCGGTCATGGTCCATCCTCCGGTCCGCGCCTCCTGGTTGGTGAACCGGTCCGATGGAAGCAGCAGCGGGCCTGAATGGAGGTCTTCTCGTCGCTGGAGATGACCTCCTCGTCCTCGCCCCAGGAGTTCGCCGTCGAAGACACGGACGTAAAGGTCCAGCACACGGACGGCCGTGGCCGGGAAGTCCGGGTCGCGGATGAAGAACCAGGGCCGGTGCTGCCAGCGCTTGATCGCGTCGATCGGCAGCCAACGGCGTGCCGTGGAGGCCGATTTGGCCGGTGCGATGGCCCGGGGGACCACCTCGCGGGCAAGCCCCGCACACGACCGGCGCGAGCGGTGTCCCACTCTCCGCAGGTAACTGACCAGCCGGCGCCTAACCTCGGGAACCTGCAGCGGGGTGAATGAGAGCGGCCCGCCCGCGCGCCTGCGGTCGGAGGGGCGGGCAGGCCGTCGGCGGCGAAGCGGTCCCGCCAGGTGCGCCCCGTGTCCACGCGCATCCGCGTCTGCGCGGCTGTCCGGGCATGGGAGCGCCCCCGGGCCGCATGGCTGCCCGCTGCCGGGCCTGATGCGGGGTCTTGTGCCCCTAGGCCATTTTCTTCAGACGGTGGCACTCGGCGGCGGTCGGCACCACGGGCACGGCAGAGCAGGCAAGCAGCGCAGGCGGGGTGACCGAATCTTCCAGAACGGGTACGCAGTTGTGGGGGTCCCGCGCATGTGGGGGCCGCGGGCTCAGGTGGCGGGCGGGGCTGTCGCGCGGCGCGTCTGCTGGATCAGGACGGTGGTGGCGCGTTCCAGGAGTTCGCAGAGTGCGGCGTGTTCGGAGGGCGTGAACGCGTCGGTGAGCGCGCGCTCAAGAATGATCACCTCCTGGTAGGCGTGGTCCAGCAGCGCCTGGCCCTCATCGGTGAGGGTGGCGATCTGCACCTTGGCGTGCACCGGGGACGTCTCGCGGCGGATGAGTTCCTTGGTCTCCATATTGGCCAGCACGCTGCTCATGCTCTGCTGCGTCACCCCGCAGGAGCGGGCCAGTTGGGCGCCGGACATACCGCCTTCGCGCGCGAGGATCAAGAGGACGGTGTACTGAGTCATGGTCAGCCCGTAGCCGCGCAGCACTGCCTCGTGGTGCGCCATCAGCGCCTGCTCCGACCGCCTGATCCGGGTGCAGAGGTCATCTTCGATCGGGGCTTCCACCGTGTACTCCGCTCCATTGACAGGTTCATGGATTGACTCAGGAACCTTATATACCTACAGTCCTCGACTGTAAGGATACTGAGTCAACGCAGGGGGCTGTAACCATGAAGGCTGTCCTTCTCGACGCCGATGACCGCTACCGGCTCGCCGAACTCGATGAACCCACCCCTGGCCCCGGCCAGGTGGCGATCCGCGTCGCCTACGCCGGGATCCAGTGGGGCGACACCATGGTCCGGGACGGCCACTTCCCCGTGCAGCGTCCCTTCGTCCCCGGCTTCGAGGCATCCGGCCACGTCACCGCGGTCGGCGAGGGCATCGACGCAAGCCGTGTCGGTGAGCCCGTCACCGCACTGACCACGGCAGGCACCTACGCCGAGGTGGTCCTGGCGCCTGCCGTGCTCACGTTGGGAATCGGCGACATGCCGCTGCGGACGGCCGCAGGTCTCGGGTGGGGCGCACCGACCGCCTACGACCTGATCAACAACGCGGCGCATGTGCGGCCTCGCGAGAGCGTGCTGATCCACGCAGCCGCCGGCGGAGTGGGCACGCTCGCCGCCCAGTTCGCCCAGCTGGCCGGGGCCGGCCGGATCGTCGGCGTGGTCGGCAATGGCCTCAGGGCGCGGTACGCCGCCCAGTTCGGCTATGACCAGCTCCTGCTGCGCGAAGAATTCCCGACCAAGCTCGGCGACGAGAAGTTCGACGTGATCCTCGACCCGGTCGGAGGCTCGACCCGTCACACCAGCCTCGAGCAGTTGGCAGAGCACGGCCGACTGGTGGCATACGGCAACCTCAGCAGTTACGAACCTGTCCTTGCCGACACCAACGACCTGCTCATGCACGGCAAATCGCTCGTGACCTACAACAGCAACCTGCTCAGCCAGACCCACCCGGAGCGGCTCGCCGACAGTGTCCGCTGCGCACTCGGCCTCGTCGCCGACGGCCAGGTGCGCGTGGGCATCACCGCAGAGTACGGCCTGGCAGACCTGGCCACCGCCGTGCAGCACCTCGCCGAGGGCACCACCCATGGCAAGAGCATCCTCCGCGTCACCTGACAACACGCACAAAGCGCCGACCACGAGGCGGCCGATTGCGCGTTCTTGGGCTCGGATCTTGGCGAGTTCGTCGTACAACTGAGCCGGGGCCTGGGCGCGTTGGTCGACAGGCAGGACAGCCAAGCGGTCGACTCGATCGACGAGGCTGGTGTATCAGGCTCGCATGCTGAGATCCCCAGCGCCAGCGGGATACGAAGTCGAGTGCTCGCAGCAAGGCAATGACGAACGTGGCCGCACAGGCTGCGACGCGGATCCACGTCGAGTAGAGAGAGATCCTCCTGGACCGCCGCAACCACCGGACGTGGCGCGTCGCCGCCTCAAGAAGGGCTTGTCCGTCCACAACGGGCGACAAAAGACAAAGGCAAGGAGGTCACTCGCTCCTTGCCACTCTCAACTTATAGCGCACTGGGGGGCTTGCGGCAAGGCCCGGGTCTTGCCGCAAAATCGCAGGCCGAGGCCAGAACCTGCGGAAATAGGAGATCCACTAAGTGCCTGTGTTGTTGTCGGTTTATGGGTCGTGCGGTGGCGTCGAGCCGGTGGTGGGACTTGCGCTGCGGTTGCGGGCACTCGGCGCCACGGCGCGGGTGTGCGCGCCGCCGCACTTCGCGGACGTGACCCCGGATCGGAGCTGGTGACATGAACCCTCTGGCCACCAGCGCGTTCGACCTGCCCGACCGCCTCTCCCCCAAAGCCGAGCCGATGCTGATCGCCGGCGACGAACAGCACTTCGCGGCCATCGCGGAGAGCCTCGAGGAGACGATCGCCGAACTGTCCGACCGCCTCGATGCCGCGCTCAAGGCGCCCGGCGGCATTGGCCGGCAGGCGATGGACCGGGACATGGAGGTCCACCGGCTGACCGGCCGCCTGCGCGCCTTGCGTCGCTTCGGTCTGGACCTGTGCCTCGGACACATCGTCAGCGAAGACAACCCCGAGCCCATGTACGTCGGACGACTTGGCCTCACCGACAGCGCGGGGCGCCGGCTGCTGCGCGACTGGCGCTCGCCCGCGGCCGAGCCGTTCTTCGCGGCGACCCACGCCAACCCGATGGGTCTGGCAAGCCGCCGCAGGTATCGCTGGACCCGCGGCCGGATCAGCGACTACTGGGACGAAGTGTTCACCACTGACGGACTTGAACGGCACGCCGCGCTCGACGACCAGTCCGCCTTCATCGCCAGCCTGGGCAGCAACAGGTCGCCCCGGATGCGCGATGTGCTCGCCACCATCCAAGCCGACCAGGACGCCATCATCCGGGCGGGATCCCGCGGCGCTCTCGTCGTCGACGGCGGCCCGGGTACGGGGAAGACCGTCGTCGCCCTCCACCGCTCCGCCTACCTCCTCTACTCCGACCCCCGCCTCGGTCACCGTCGGGGCGGCGTACTGTTCGTCGGCCCGCACCAGCCCTACCTGGCCTACGTCGCCGACGTTCTCCCCAGCCTCGGAGAAGAGGGCGTGCAGACCTGCACCCTGAGGGACCTCGTCGCCGAGGGAGCCGCAGCAGCGGCCGAGACCGACCCGGACGTGGCCCTCCTGAAGTCGTCCGCGCACATGGTGAAAGCAATCGAGACGGCCGTCAGGTTCTACGAAGAGCCGCCCGCCCAGGGGATGACGGTCACAACCCCCTGGTCCGACATCTGGCTGAGCGCCGACGATTGGGCCGAGGCGTTCGAAGCACCAGGACCAAGTACTCCGCACAACGAAGCGCACGAGCAGATCTGGGAGGAGTTGCTCAGGATCCTGATGGACAAGCACGACGGCGACGTTGCGCCCGACCAGTTCCGGGAATCGCTGCAGCACGACAAGGAGCTGATCGGGACGCTTCATCGCGCGTGGCCGCTGCTCGAAGCGGCTGACCTCGTCGGAGACCTGTGGTCGGTACCCGCCTACTTGCGGATGTGCGCTCCCTGGCTCAGCCCCGATGACGTGCGGAAACTGCAACGTGCGGACGCCCAGGCCTGGACGGTGTCCGACCTGCCCATCCTGGACGCGGCACGGCAGCGACTCGGCGACCCGGAGGCGGCACTGCGCAAGCGCCGGCACGATGCATCTGTCGCCGCCGAACGCGAGCGCATGGCCGGCGTCATCGACAACGTGCTCGCAGCCGATACCGACGGTGAAGGTGCGGTGACGATGCTGCGTGGACAGGACCTGCAGGACAGCCTGATCGACGAGACCGCACTGCCCAGCACCGAACCGGACCTGCTCGCCGGCCCGTTCGCGCACATCGTCGTGGACGAGGCACAGGAACTGACCGACGCGGAGTGGCAGATGCTGCTGCTCCGCTGCCCGTCCCGAAGCTTCACCATTGTCGGAGACCGCGCCCAAGCCAGGCACGGGTTCACAGAGTCGTGGCAGGAACGGCTCGAACGGATCGGGCTCGACCGGATCAACGTGGCCTCCCTGAGCATCAACTACCGGACGCCCGAAGAGGTCATGGCGGAAGCCGAGCCGGTCATCCGAGCCGTGCTCCCCGACGCCAACGTGCCGACCTCCATCCGCAGCAGCGACATCCCTGTTGTATACGGATCCGCTTCGGATCTGGACTCGATCCTGGACACCTGGCTCACCTCACATGCCGACGGGATCGGCTGCGTCATCGGCGATCCCACGTTCCGGGCGACGTCCCGCGTCCGGTCGCTGACCCCGGAGCTGTCGAAGGGGCTCGAGTTCGACCTGGTCGTCCTCATCGACCCGGATGCGTTCGGCAAGGGCGTCGAAGGGGCGGTCGACCGCTATGTCGCGATGACCCGAGCAACCCAGCAACTCGTCATCCTCACGCGCTCCTGAAGTCGACCAAGACGACGTGATCACCGCAAGACGATCCTGAGGACGGCCGCCGAAGGAGCCACCTCCATCGACCGTGAGGACTGCAAGGTCGGCACGCGGTCGAGTGCGGGATCGACCGACTCGTCAGATCCTCGAAAGCCCCGCCGGAAAACAATCCTGCGGGGTCTCTGTCATTCACAGCGATGCCGGCGAATACGGCGCGGTGTGACCTGCTTTCTGCGGCTCAGCGCGATTGCCGACCAGGGCCACCTTCCGACCCGGCTGGAGCCGATCGCCGGCGCCGATGTCACCCACGCGGTCGCCGCGATCGGGGGCAGGACGCTCGCCAACCAGAGCTCCGGACGGCCGGACCTGGGCAGCACCTGCGAGTCCAGCTCCGTGAGCCGAGCCCCTCTCCGAGCTCACCTCGCCCATGCCCAGCCCCGTGACGCCGGGCTCGCCGTGTGTAGCCAGAAGCTGGAGAAGCACCTCTCGAGCCGACTGGGCGAGCAGGCGTGGCGGGAGTCGGGCTGGGTGCGCCCACATGATGTCGAGGAGCTCCCGCGCACGGTCACCCGTCTCGAGCAGCGCAACGTGGGCTGACCACGGAACAGGACATGCCGGCCCGATCTGCAAGCGGCCCGGGAAGCCGACCGCGAGCCGACCCGGACTCTCGAGCAGCGCGGGTGACCACGCCGTGTCCCTGCCGTGGGTGAGCAGAACGTCACGGCTGAGGCGGCCCGTTCCACAACCGCAATACCGCCGCCGCCAACTCCTTGAGCACCCCGGCGGACGCCGCCTCCTTCACCACCCGGAACTCGAACTCCGTCTTCCCGTCCTTGCGTTTGATCCGCACGTCCACCTTCGTCTGCAGCCACGCCACCACCCCGGCCAGTACGGCCACGGCCGGCACGGCCAGTTCGGCGCCCAGCCGGGTGTCGGACGGCGGCTCCGCCACCACGGCACGGGTCGCATCGGCTGTCGCGGGGTCCTCCGCGAGGGCGGCGAGGACCCTGCGGGCGGCCGCGTACTGACCGGCCTCGTCCAGCTCCCCCGCCTCCGTGCCACTGTGCCCGCCGGCCTGCAGCACGGCGGCCAGCAGCGCCCAGGCCTCGTCACTGTCCATGGGCAGCGCTTCAGGCTCCGACCCAGTGGTGAGCTCCTCCGTCACCTCCTGCAAGGCCAGGATGAGCGAGCTCTCATCGAGTCCGGCGAACTGTGTCGCGGTCATGCGTGCCTCCAAACACCGAACAGGGCCAGTGCGGCCCAGTGATAGGGGTGGGTCTCCCAGTGCCCGTCCGGCTCCCGCAGCATGGCGCGCTGTGCTTGCCACAGCGCGCGCCAAGGCTGTCCCGGCGTGCCCAGGCCTTCATCCAGCAGATGGCGGTAGAAGTCCGCGAAGAGCCGGCGTGAACTCGTGTCGTCGACATCCCACAGTGTGGCCACGACACTGCGCACCCCGGAATGCAGCAGCGCCTGGACGATGCCTCCCAGATAGCCCGTGCTGTGCACGTCGCGGCGCGCGGTCGAGCACGCCCGCAGCGTCAGCAGATCGAGCCGCAGTCCGTCGCGCGCCAGTCTGCGGGCCGTCAACAGATGATCCAGTCTGGTCTGTACATCGGCGGTGTACGGGTGCCGCGGCGGCCGCCGCCCGCTGTGCGCCAGGAAGACCCCCGAGTCCATCGGCTCGACGGGGTCGAACCAGCCGTGCCCAGCCAGATGTCCGAACGACGCGGTGCGCAGCCCCTCCGCCACCACGTCGGGTGTCGCCCGGACTCCGGTGTCGCCGACGACCGGCCGGCCGCAGGCCGCGACGAACTCCGCATCCTGCTCAAGCCGTCCGGGCTCGGCGTCCTCACGCGCCGCGACCCCGGCGACGTACACCGCGGTGCTGCCGTGCGCGGTGGGCAGAGCGGCCAGGCGCAGCAGTGCCGTGGCAGTGCCGACCTGGACCAGGGCGTGTTGCTCGGCGAATGGGCGACCGTCGCCGGGCAGGGGCAGCGCGTGCAGCGGCAGGTCGTGCAGCGGCCCGTCGGCGGCGACGCACAGCAGCTCGCGACCGGCCACGTGCGGCAATGCGGCGAGCAGACCGTCCGCCAGCTCCTCGAAGAAGGCGAGGCTGCGCCGCCAGGGCCGTCTCACGGGCAGCGGTGCTTGGGGAGGGAAGACCTCCGGGTCGCCGTCGAAGGTGCGGCGCAGCCGCTCGGCGGCCTGTCGCAGTGTCTTCTCGGTCAGTGACGTCCGCACGGCGGTGAGCCGGTCCGTCTCTGGGACGTACGCGAAGGCCGTCAGGCCGTCATCGCCGCAGAAGTACGACAGGAAGGCGCAGTCGGCGGCATCCGGGTGGCTCTGCAGATACCCGCGCAGCGCGCGGAACCCGACCGGGAGGGATGACTCACGGCCGGTGCCGCCGGTCCACGTCTTGTATTCCTCGTGCAGGTCGAAGGCCAGCTCCAGCGCGGACTCGGCGCCGGGCAGGCGCAGTTCGTCCCCGTGGTCGAGGAGCAGCTCGAGCAGCAGCTCGTAGACGCCGTGGTGCAGGGTCACGAGGGCGGGCCGGTCTTGAGCGCTCCCGTTCTCCGCCGGCGTCCGTGCCAGTCGCCCACGGGTTTCCCACAGCACATCGAAGGCCTCCTGGCGGGCAGGAGCGTGCTCGTTCCAGCGCATCAGGGCGCGGGCCAGCCGCACGGTCACGAGTGCCCGCATCTGCACGTCCGGTGGCTGCAGCCAGTCCTGCTCATGCAACTCACGCAGCTCCGTGACCGCGTCCCCTCGCCGTCCGGCCTGCTCGTGCCGGTTCGCGTGCGCCAGCCCGAACGTCAACCGCGACCTCCAGGTAGCGAAGACGTCGGGGGAGGTGTGCCGGAAAACGTCCGCCGTGGTCAGCAGCAGATCCCCCTCCGCACCCATGTGCTCGGCCTGGGACACCACGAGGGACATGCCCTCCTCCATGACATCCGCCAGGGGACTCATAGACCTCCGCAACGCCTGGAAGTACGCCTCGCCGGCCTCCTTCTCGTTGCCCTGGTCCCAGGCCAGGTCCCCGACGCCGAGCAGGGCGTACACCATGCTCAATCCCTCGCTGCCCTCCTCTTCGAGCAGGCGCAGCGCCCGCTCGTAGCAGCTGCGGGCGGCCTTCGTCTCGCCCGCTTCCCGGTAGGCACCGCCGAGGTTGTTCAGAGCGCCGACCAGCCGGCCCCCGTTGGCCTCCGCGAAGGACAGT
Organism: Streptomyces sp. NPDC050564; assembly: GCF_044457265.1. Taxonomy (NCBI): domain Bacteria; kingdom Bacillati; phylum Actinomycetota; class Actinomycetes; order Kitasatosporales; family Streptomycetaceae; genus Streptomyces; species Streptomyces sp. NPDC050564. The sequence goes on from NZ_JBITGS010000049.1 coordinate 13,918, forward strand.
GTGCGGCGGGATTCGCGCACGCCTTCCCGCGTGAGGCCGGCCTTCAGGTACGAGGCGGCGAGACCGGTCTGCGCCTGGTACCGGGCCTCGAGGTCACCGCAAGCCACGGCCGCCTCGATCGCCTGCCCGAAGGAGACCCGGGCCTGCTCGTAGGCGCCGTTGTCGTCACACAGCAGGCCACGCAGCCTCTGGAACCGGGTGCGCAGTTGCTCTGTCAGTGCGTCACCCGCCAGCGCGCCGCCGGTCTCCGGGCCGAAGGGAACCGTGTCGAGCAGCGCCAGCGCCTCCCGGGCCCGCCCCGCCGACCGCAGGCGGGCGGCCACATGCATCCGCACGCCCGCGCTCCTCGGCACGGCCTCCGGGCTGGACGGCGGCACCTTGTCGGCCTGGCGCAGCACGGCGAGCGCGGCGCTCAGTGCGCCGCGATCGTTGAGTTCCGTCGCCTTCCGTTCCAACAGGTCGCGGCGGTCATCGACCGGGTCCCGGTAGCCCATCGGCCGGCCTCCGCCACTCTGGCCTGGCCTGCGCCCGTACGTCTCGGAGACGTACGTCAAATAGGACCGCAGGCCGTCGACCGTCCCGCGGTGCAAGTCCGCGAGGGCCGCCTCTGCGGGGCGGCCCTCGGCCGTCAATCGGGCGCGCAGTCCGTCCAGCTCACGCAACAGGGCATCGGGGTCGAACTGCCCAGCCGCCCTGGCCAGTAGAGCTTCCGCCTGCCGGGGCGAGCTCGTGGACAACAGCGCCTGGGCCAGGTCGTGTTCCGTATCGCCCCCGTCGTGCTCGGACGCATGGCTGTCAGTCAAGGCCGAGCTCCTCCATGGGGCCGGCGCCGACAGTGCGTACCGCGAGGCGCACGTCTTCACGGTCCGTTTCGTCGGCGGCGGTCTCATAGGCGCGTCTGAAGTGGTGCCTGCTGAGCTCTGGCGCGCCCAATATCCAGTAGAACTGGGCCACATGGAAGTGAACGACGTGGTCTGCCGTCGGCATCGCAGCGAGCTCGTCGGCCGTCCTGCGAGCCTCAGCGTGGTCACCGCGGTTGTAGACGGCGTGGAACAGATCGATGCGGTACTGATGGTTGGCAGGAGACTCCTGAATGGCCAGGCGTAGCTCGGCCTCGGCGTCACGGTCACCGGCGAACGCCCGCCGGGCGACCTCACGCATCCGTTGCACCCGCGCTTCTGACCGCTGTCGAAACGCGGGGTCCGTGCGGCTCTGCCGGACCGTGGTCAGCACCTGTGAGTGAGGTGCCACTTTCTCCAACTCCATGAGTACGTTGCTCAGTTCCGGGTTGAGTCCATCGCCGACGAGCAGCCCGAAGGCGAGGATCTCCAGTGACTCCGGGTCGCCGGGCGCCATGAGGCGCAGCCGGCGTGCCGCGTCGAGAACATCTCGGCCGGTCACCCCGCTACCGGGCACACCCGTCAGGGAGCCCAGCGCCCGCGCCAGTTCCTTGAGATCGCCCGCGTCCGCGAGGCCGCGCTCGGCCCTCTCTCGGATGGCGGCGACCCGCAGCTCCAGCATCCGTACGTGTCTGGCCGTGTCCTGCTGGGCGTCCTCCAGTTCGGCCATCCGCCCTTCGACGAGCTGCCGCACGGACGTGCCGGGTTCGGTCCGAGCCCGGCACGCCTCAAGGACGCGGGCGCACTCCTCGATCCGTCCGGCCATCAGATGGCAGGTCGCCAGATTCACCTGCGCGTAGACCGAATCCGGCTGACGCCGGGCCAGGGACTGCCAGACCCGCTCGGCCTCGTCCCGACGCCCGATGGCAAGCAGTCCGGCCGCGTACTGGTTCAGAGCCGACGGACGGTCCGACGCGGCCGCGTCGGCCAACTGCCGCAGCGCACCCGCCCGTTCCGCCTCGGAACGATCGCTCTGCAGCACCGCGATCGGATCCCCGGGCAGTTTCACCCCGTCGAGCAGCAGCGACCAGTTGAGTCCAGCGCGCACGAGCCCTCCCCCGTAAGCCAGTACTGGACTGCGTCTCACTTGGCGACGCTGCAACACCGGCCAGTGCCCACTGGATCAGCGTACGCCGGTGTGAATGTCGGCGACGGCGGAATCGGGGACGATGCTGAAGACGGTGACCACCGGGGGCGCACCGTTGTTCATGCCGAGCAGACGACGAGCTCGCGGGCAGATCCACGTGGCGGAGCCGCCTTCCGCGCCCGTCCTGGCGCGACGTTCGCGAGGCGGAGCAGCGCCACGCGTCAGCCGATCTGCCCGGCTGGCCGGCAGTGCCTGCGACCGCCACCAGGTCACCGTTGCCGAGCTCGGAGTCGACATGGAGCCGCAGGCCGTGCGGATCTCGTTCATCGCGTCAGGGAGAACCTTGATCGTGTTCGTCCTGCGTGCTTCCATCAGGTGCTCGTTGATCGGTTACCTCGGCCCTTCCGGGCCCGTCACACCCATGACGGAATTCGCTCGAGGAAGGTGACAACATGACCGGACCAGGTCCCGATGAAGCCCTGGCGGGAGCCTTCGAGCAGCAGCGCGGGCGCCTCGTAGCGGTGGCCTACCGAATGCTCGGATCGCGGGCGGACGCCGAGGACGCGGTGCAGGAGGCATGGCTGCGGTTGGCGCGCCAGGATGCGGGCGCGATCGACAACCTCGCCGGCTGGCTCACCACCGTGGTCGGCCGGGTCTGCATCGACGTGCTGCGCTCGCGCAAGGCCCGGCCCGAGGTGTCGTACGAAGACCGGCTGCCCGAGTTCATCGTGACCGAGGACGGCGGCGGCGCACCCGAGGAAGACTCGCTGCTCTCCGAGTCGGTCGGGCTGGCGCTGCTGGTGGTGCTCGATACCCTCCGCCCCACCGAGCGGCTGGCGTTCGTCCTGCACGACATGTTCGCGGTGCCGTTCGAGGAAATCGGTCAGATCATCGGCAGGACCACGGACGCCACCAAGATGCTCGCCAGCCGGACCCGCAGGAAGGTACAGGGCACGCATCGTCCCACCGATGAACGGCGGCAGCAGCGCGCTGTGGTCGACGCGTTTCTCGCCGCAGCGCGCAGCGGAGACTTCGAAGGGCTGCTGCGGGTGCTCGACCCGGACGTGACGTGGCGCTCCTACACCGCGCGAGGCGTGGTCGTCAGGCTGGGGGCGGCCGAGGTGGCCGGCAGGGCCCAGCGCGGGGCTCGTGCCGCGGTGACCGCGCGCCCCGCCCTGGTCAATGGCGAGTCCGGGATCGTGGTGTGGGGCGCGAACGGCAAGCTGCTGGGCGTGATGGCGTGCACCGTGGTCGATGGTCGGATCGTCGAGGTCCTGTCCGTGAGCGACCCGGAACGCCTCGCATCGATGAGCCTCCCGGCGCGTCCCGACTAGACCTCGCGCTGCCTGCGCCGCAAGCGGGCCGGGTCGCCCGGCGCTCGCTGTCCCCACCGCCCATGGGCCGTTGTCGACCGGGCGCGATGTTACGTATGGGAAGACCTTCTCGTCGAAGTAGGTGGAACCTCACCAACAACGATGGAGATCGTCATGAGGCTCGGTTCACTCCCTACGGCACCGATCTCGGGCCCAAGTTCGCGAAGCACCTCGTCTCGGCGGAGGTGCAACAGACTGAGGTAATTTCCACTCCACATCCGACAGTTCATGGCGACGTATCACCCGGCTGTGATCCACCGTCCAGGATCACTTTGACGGCAGACCCCAGGACTCCCGGGCTGCGGAGGTGAGTGACATGTCCGAGTAGCGGTCGCCCGCTACCTGGCCGGCGATCGGCTCCACCAGCGCCAACTCTTCGGCGCTCAGCGTGATCCGGGTGGCCGCGGCGTTCTCGAGGAGGCGGCTACGCTTGCGGGTCCCCGGGATCGGCACCACGGTCAGACCGTGCACTTGGGCCCGCTGCTGCACCCAGGCCAGGGCGATCCGCGCCGTGGTGACGCCATGGTCGGCTGCGATCTTGTGCAGGGGCGCCAGGAGCGCGGCGTTCGCCTTGGCGTTGTCGCCGGTGAAGCGGCAGCAACTGCCGGAAGTCGCTGCTGGAGAGGTCTTTGCTCGCGTCGGCGAAAGCACCGGTCAGAGAGCCCCTGCCGAGCGGCGAGTACGGCACGAAGGCAACCCCGAACTCGGCCGCCGCGCCCACCGCGCTGTGCTCGACGTCCCGGCTGAAGAGCGACCACTCCGTCTGCAGGGCGGTGATCGGGTGCAAGGCGTGCGCCTCGCGCAGTTCGGCGCCGGTGACCTCGCTCAGGCCGAGGTGCTTGACCTTGCCTTCCCGTACCAGTTCGACCATGTAGTCACGCACCTGACCATTCAACCGCCCTCATCACGCCAGCCGTTCTTGGAGTGTCCCACCAAGAGCCCGGTAGCCGGGGTGACTTCTTCAGCGGCTGCGTCCCAGCCGGGCGTTCTGTTCGGCGGCGGCCTGCCCACGGTGGGGCTGGGCCGTGTCCTTCGGATCCCCCCGGGCCGCGAGGGCCCACCGGCGTCGAGCAGATGCCGCCCCTGCGGGTGGCACCGATCCGAAAGACGCGGCCTGAACTAACCGGCGTCCAGCGGCCGTTCGAAGAAGGTCTCCAGAACCACCGTTGCCTGCGTCCCGCTGACCCCGTCGATCGCGTAGAGCCGGCGCAACACGTCCTGGAGCCGCTCGGTGGTCGCGGTGCGCACCTTCACCAGGACGGACGCACTGCCCGCGATGACGTGCGCCTCCTGGATCTCCGGCACGGCGGCGAAGTCCTCGGCCCGGTCGCCCATCCACGCCGTCGAGTCGACCAGCACGAAGGCGAGGACCCCGCGGTCGAGCGCCGCGGGGTCGACGTCGACCGTGGTGGCCCGGATGACCCCCTGCTCACGCAGCTTTCGCACGCGCTCGTGCGCGGCGCCCGCCGACAGGCCGACCGCCTTGCCCAGTGCGGCGTACGACCGGGTGGCGTCCCGCTGGAGCAGCGCGATCAATTGACGGTCAATAGCAACACCCTCGACCGGCAGGGCCGCCTCGTCACCTGCGAGCAGGGCAATCGCCGCGTCACCCGCACCGAGCCCGACGGGACCGTGACCGTCCTGGCCGACCAGTACGCGGGTAAGCGGCTCAACAGCCCGAACGACTCCGTCGTGCGCTCCGACGGCACGATCTGGTTCTCCGACCCGGACTTCGGCATCACCAGCGACTACGAGGGCCATCGCGCCGACTCCGAGATCGGCGCGTGCAACGTGTACCGGATCGACCCCGCGACGGGGGACGTGCACCTCGCCGCCGACGGGTTCGCGGGACCCAATGGTGTCATCCTGTCCCCCGACGAGAAGCGGCTGTACGTCTCCGACTCACGGACCGCCCGAATCCACATGTTCGAGATCCGCGAGGACGGCACGCTCTCCGACGGGAAGGTCTTCGCCGAGGGCCGGGGCGACGTCCACTTCGACAACATCCGATTCGACGACGAGGGCCGCCTGTGGGCCGCCGCCCTGGACGACGGCGTCCACTGCTACGACCGCGATGGCACCCTCATCGGCCGGCTGCGCGTGCCCGAGCCCGTCTCCAACATCGCCTTCGGCGGCCCGAAGAACAATCGCCTGTTCATCACGGCCACCACCTCCCTGTACTCGCTGGTGATGTCGGTGACCGGGGCGCCGCGCCTCTGGACGCCAGCCATGCGGGAGTCGAGAAGTGTTCGGGGTGTGACGGCATTTGGGGTGTGACGGTGTCCACGATGGCGCGCGGCGACCGCTGCAGTGTGGTGCGACATGGACTCTATGACCGCTGCAGATACATGCGCAGAGTCACGTAGGCCTCACCCGGGCCCGGAGGCCGGCCCCAGGACCGAGTGCGGAAGGCGTGCAGACGTCCGCGGGCGAGGGCGAAACGCGGCAGCCGGACGCCGAACTCGGCCACGAGGGCTTCCAGGGCGCGGCGCTCACCCAGCCGCTCGTCGTGCGGTTCCTCCCGCGGGAAGAGACGCTCCGGGTCCAGCGCGCCCGGCACGGGCCCGCGTCTGCTGACCGGGGTCCCCCGGACGGTGAACGCGTACCGCTCCTCGCCATTCTCCGCGGCGGACAGATGGAAGACACCGGGGCGGTGTGCGTCGCCCGGCTCGCTCCACACCGTCACCGCCCGGGTGCCCCGGGAAGAGGCGATGCCCGGGCAAACCAACCGCTTCTCGTCGAAGCTCCCGCCCGGCTGTGGCTCGAAGGCCTGCTCTCCGCCCCGAGCAACGTCGGGGAGGAGGGCGGCAGTTGGTTCCTGCCAACGTGGACGCAGAGCCTCCGCGTCGCGCTCGCCCGCTGCTTCGTCGGGGTCCTGCGCGTCCGCCTACTCCTGGCCCCAGTGCACCAGAAAGGTCCGCCAGTCGTCCTTTGTGTGCGTCATGACGGTGATCCCTGCCAGCCACCGCTGACAACGCCACGCCTCAGTACGGTGGTTGGGCCCCGGCCGGCGTCGAGAGGTTCGTAAATAGCTGGCGCGCATCCCGACGAAACGGGATCATCCGGAGTGTCCGGGCTGACTCGAAGCCCTGTGGTCCCGCTCCACCTGCCCAGAGAGGCAACTGTGATGACCGGTGTCGCGTCCGAGCCGTCCGGGTCCCAACCCGAAGTCCGCGCGACAGCCGGTGCGCTGCGCGGCAGCCGGGAGGCGGGTGTGGCGGTCTTCCGCGGCATCCCGTTCGCCGATCCGCCGGTCGGCCCGCTGCGTTTCGCCGCGCCCAGTCCCGTACGGCGTTGGGACGGGGTGCGGGCGGCGGTGTCGTACGGACCGCCGCCTCCTCAGGGCGGCCATTTCGGCATGGACACGCTCTCGCAGGATGCGGTGGGCGACGACTGGCTGACGGTCAACGTCTGGTCGCCCGAGCCGGGCCCGGGCGCAGGACTGCCGGTGATGGTGTGGATCCAGGGCGGCGCCTACACCATCGGCACGTCCGGTCTTCCCGAGTACGACGGCGGCCGCCTGGCGCGTAACGGTGTCGTCGTGGTGACGTTCAACTACCGAGTGGGACTTGAGGGTTTCGGGCAGATCGAGGGGGCGCCCGCCAACCGGGGTCTGCTTGACCAGGTCGCCGCTTTGGAGTGGGTGCGTGACAACATCCGGGCCTTCGGCGGCGACCCGGACCGCGTCACGGTCTTCGGCCAGTCGGCGGGCGCCGGGTCGGTGGCCGCGCTGCTGGCCATGGAGCGTGCGGCCGGGCTCTTCGGCCGGGCCGTCGCGCAGAGTGTGCCGGGCACGTTCTTCTCGCCGGAGCTCGCCGCAGACATCGCCACCGCCTGCGCCGCCGAGCTGGGACTGAGGCCCACGGTGGCCGACCTGTCCACGGTGGCCCCGACCCGGTTGTCCGCCGCCGGTGACGCGGTCGGTGCCAAGATGACCCAGTGGGCAGAACGCTGGGGTCAAGTCGCTCACCGGTCGATCCCGTTCTCACCGGTGGTCGACTGTGAGACTCTGGCGGCCACCCCATGGCAAGCCCTGGCCGATGGCGCCGGCCGGGACATCGAGCTCCTAGTCGGCCACACCCGCGACGAACAACGGCTGCTCACCGCGCTCGACGGCATGCTCGGCCAGGTGACACAGGAGCAGGCGGCGACCGCCCTGCACGTCTTCGGCCCCGGCCGGGACGGCGCACGCCGTTACGCCGACGGCTTTCCGGCCGCGGGCCCGGAGCAACTGTACGAACTGGTCCACTCCGACTGGCTGTTCCGCATGCCGAGCCTCCACCTCGCCCAGGCCCAGACCGCCGCCGGCGGCCGTGCCCACGTCTACGAGCTGACCTGGCCGGCCCCAGGCATGGACGGTGCCCTCGGCGCGTGCCATGGCCTCGATGTGCCACTCGTCTTCGGCAACCTGGACCGCGGCCAGCCTGCCGCGCTGATCGGCGAAGGCCCCTGCCCCGAGGCAGAGGCGCTGTCCACCCGCATGCGCACCGCATGGACGGCGTTCGCCACCCACGGCGACCCCGGTTGGCCCGCGTACGACACCGAGCATCGCCGTGTGCAGCTCTTCGACACGGAGCCGACTGTCACCGCCTACCCGGAGGAGACCTCCCGCCTGATCTGGCAGGACCACACCTTTCCCGCACTGCCGCTGTTCGGCCAGTAGCGTCAACCGGCCCGGATCGAGAGCTGTGCGGGCCGACGGCGACAAGAACTCGACCTGGTCGTGGCCGACATGCAGCGCGTGGCTGAGGACCGCGGAGCGCCCGGAGAAGGCGCCCGGTAACGGTGCGCTCCCCCCGCGGGCGGGACACTGGGCTCATGGCTCCCGAAGGGCCGGCGGGCTCTCCTCGACGCGGTGCGCCGACATCTCATCGCTTCAGCGTCCCGAACCGGACGACGCATGATCGCCCCGGGTCACGCACCCAGCGGCTCGGCCTCCTATGCTCGGGGGGCAACCATTCGAGTCCAGAGGAGCGGAGCAATGAGCCAGAACGTCTTTTTTGAGGTGACCGCCGACGGCGAGCCGATCGGCCGTATCGAGTTCAAGCTCTACGACGACGTGGTCCCGAAGACCGCGCAGAACTTCCGTGAGCTGGCCACCGGCGCGCACGGCTTCGGTTACAAGGGCTCGCCGTTCCACCGCGTCATCCCGGACTTCATGCTCCAGGGCGGCGACTTCACCAACCAGAACGGCACGGGCGGCAAGAGCATCTACGGCGAGAAGTTCGCCGACGAGAACTTCAAGCTCAAGCACACCAAGCCGGGCCTGCTGTCCATGGCCAACGCGGGCCCGAACACCAACGGCTCGCAGTTCTTCATCACCACGATCGTCACCGACTGGCTGGACGGAAAGCACGTCGTCTTCGGCGAGGTCGTCGAAGGCATGGACGTAGTGAAGTCGATCGAGGCGCTCGGCAGCCGTTCCGGCGCTACCGCCAAGAAGATCGTCATCTCCGACTGCGGCACTGTCTGAGCAGTCTGACTGCTGTTTGAGCCGGTGGGCCGACTCGAACAGCTCTTTACCGAAGGTGGAAGGCGTGTCCGCTTGAGCCTGTGCGCAGGCGGACAGGCCGCCCCTCGGTCTCCTGCGAAGTGATGTGCCGGACGCCTCGGCGCCGCGAGCAGCCGGGGAGTCGAGGCAGGGTCGCTGCCTGTCCGCGGCCACGTTGCCATGTTTCTTACGTGGGCTGCCCGGCCCGAGTCTTGGTCACGGGCGCTGATCCCGGCCCGCCCTTTGAGAGCCTGCCCCCTCCCTACCGCGCTTGTCTGCTGCCGGTAAGGAGGGGCGCAGGCAGGCGGTCCGCGCGGCGAGGAGCTGGATGCTGCGTTGTGCCGCCCTGGCGGCACAACGTCACGACCAGAGCAGGCACTTTCGCGGCCACAGCAGGCACCGTTGGCGGCGAGTACCGATGTCCCATGGCCTGTTTCCTCATGCCATGTCCGCCGCCCACCGCCACGCCCAGGAGCCCTTGTGGCCTGGCGACTTCCGCATTGACCCATGCGAATGATTCACCGGCCCCGCAGGGGTGAACCATGCGACCGTATGCCCCGCGCCGACGACAGCCGGCCGCTCGCGATCATTAACGTTGTCTCTTGTGTTGATGAGCCATGCCTTTGTGAACCTGAAACCCGGAGTGGGAAAGACCACCAGCGCCGTCTGGTTGGCTCACGCACTTCACGAGTCGGGTATCTCACCGCTGCTGGTGGACAGTGACCCGGCCTCCTCCGCGCTGCGTTGGAGCGAATTGGCGGGCGGCTTCCCGTTTCCTGTGGTCGCCCTTCCGGTGGGCGATGTGCACCGGCGCGTGAACGACTTCCTCGGCAACCGGCAGGCCGTCGTGTTCGACGCCCCGCAGATGGAGGACCACGCACAGATCACCCGGAGCATCATGCGATACGCGAGCGAGTGGATCGTGCCGGTGACCCCAGCCCCCATCGAGCTGGACCGCATGGCACCCATCGGCGGTGAGATGGGCGACGTACAGTCCCTGCGCGCCCAGCCGGCCCGTGCCACCGTCCTGCTGAACCGCACCAATCGTCCCGAAGCGACGCGCACCGGTCCTGATGCCGACGCCCGCGAAGCCCTCATCGAGCGGGGCTTCGACGTGCTGTCCACCCATATTCCACGGCTCGACTTGTACGCCCAGTCATTCGGCAGCACGGTCAAAGCCAAAGGCTCGGCCTACATGGACCTCGCAGACGAACTCATCAAGCGTCAGGACAAGGCGTGAACCAGCGCAAGGACACCTACCGAGCCGCACTGCAGCGCGGGCCGGAAGTCGCCCCACCCCGTCACACCAAGGTCACTCAGCTGCACACCCGCTACCTCCGAGTGACCATCGAGTTCGACCCCGCCCTGCCGCGCGACCTCACCCGATGGATGGGATCACCCGTATCCGCGCTCCTGCGCGCCGGCGCCGCCATGCTGCGCCCCCAAGCAAGCACCTCGTAAGCCGGGCGACGCACGACCCGAGTGCGGTACACGGGCGGTCAACAGGCCGCATACGCCAACGCGGCCGGCTTCTCTCCACTCCCCCGGTCACGTTTCGCTCGCGTCTACAGCTCCCGGTCTCCTTGCCAGGTGACCGAGGTCAGCGCGGCCAGGCCGCCGTGTGCCAGGCCCTTGTAGGTCACTGTCCGGGCAGGGCCGAGCTCGTGTGCGACCCGTCTCGCCAGCTCCATTCCCTCCCGGAACAGCCGCTGCCATTCGGCGTCGTACTTGCCGTCCTCCCGGTCCCGGACGTCCAGGTTCAGCGTGTTGTCGATCCCGGCTGCCCACGCGTACAGGCCGGCGACGAGTTCGTCGGGCAGATGCAGGGCGGCGGCGGGATCGTCGGGGGCGAAGTCCCCGAATCCGTTGGAGCGCAGCGGACCGAACTTGTATTCGCCTTCGACGGTGATGTGGACCGGGTGCGGTGGTGTGCTGTGGCTGTCGTGTTTCCAGTGAAGGCGGTCGCAGCCCCAGCACACCCGATTCGATGTGCTGTGGCGCTCGTCCCAGTAGCGCACTGCCCATGACGGCCCGAGATGTCTGGCCAGTCGTTGGGCAGCCACCAGGCCCAGTTTGACGCGTTTGCGCACATCCGGTCGGGAGACGGAACCTCCTGATGGGCGGGACAGCGACCACGAGTGCAGAGCGTCGGCCAAATCTTCCGGCAGGCCCAGTCCCGAGTCGTCCAGCGGGACGTTACGGGTGAACGCGTCGATGTCCTCGTAGGTCCCGCCCTCGTGCGGCTCATACATGGGAGACGGCTCGCCCCGGGCCTGCACGACCAGGTGGCGCGGTTCTACGGGAGCAGTGGCCTGGCACCAGGTGCAAGACCAGCCCTCCTGCTCCCACTGAGGCGGCTGCATCGGCCACTGCCACATCGTCCGCCCACACACATCGCACTCCACGGCACGATCCTCACACGCGTATGCGGCCCGCCCCAACCCGCTGCCTGCAGACGAATTGCCAGTCACGCCATCCCGAACAGAACGGTCTTTCAGGGCCTGTGTCCGATGCGGACGCTTCAATTCTTCGGTGAGCCGTGCGGAAAGGCCTCGGGTGCGTTCTTTCCCCCACCGTGCCTCTCGAGCGGTCCGCTGCCGGGAAGAACGATCGATCGGTTTCTTGAGATGGCTGGCGCCGAAGGTGAGCCAGGAGTGCCGCGACGCCCGCAGAACACAGATCCTGACCGCGGCGAGGCGCTGTGCCCGGCTTCGTCCTCCGACTTGCCGCTCTCGGGCCCGACGCGGTCGACGGCCTGTCCGACGCCGCCCGCGCACTGTGGCCGGGGCGTTGACGGGCCGGCGACGGGGCGCCGCGACCGCGGCAGGAGATACGGACTCCTCGGCAACAACTGTTCGGTCCGGATGATCGTCCCCTGACGGGTCTGCGGGCTGCCCCAGCGCTCAGTGAGGCGCGCAACGGCGATCTGGTCCGCTTCCGATTGCTCTCGCCCTGGCGGGGTCGAGGGAGGAGCATGGAGATGAGCGACCAAGGGAGGCCCGCCATGAAGTCCGAAGCCTCGGATTATGACACCTGGCTGTACTCTCACACCCCTTCCCAGGCCGAGGGCGAGCGCGACGAACCGGCTGAGCGTTCAGCCAAGCACCCGGACGTCCCCAGGACCGAGCCGTCCCAGGCGGAGGGCGAGCGGGTGGACGACATCAGGACCGCATGACCGCATGAACCGCAGTGAGCCGGACCGAGCGTTGCCGGGTCCGGCTCATTGCCGCTCGGCACCGCACGGCCGCCCGGGAGGCGTGACCCGTCGCGCCGCGGGCTGTCAGCCGGAGTCGTCGGGGGTGAACGTGACAGGCAACTGCGTGGGGCCTCGCAGACCCCCCGAGCGCCATCGCAGTTCGCTGGGCGGCACGGCGAGGCTGAGGTGGGGCAGGCGGCGCAGGGCGGTTCCGATGGCGATCTGGCCCTCGAGCCGGGCCAGTGGCGCCCCCAGGCAGTAGTGGATGCCGTGTCCGAAGGCGAGGTGCGCGTTGTCCTGCCGGGCGATGTCCAGGCGGTCGGGGTCCGGGAACTGCGCCGGGTCGCGATCGGCGATGGCGGAGGCGACCAGCACAGTTGCTCCGCGAGGGATGATCACGCCCGCGACGGTGACGTCCTCGCGCGCGAACCGGGCGATGCCGGGGTTGACCGGTCCGTCGTAGCGCAGGAACTCCTCGATCGCGCCGGGCAGCAGTTCCGGATCGTCCCGCAGCATCTGCAGCTGGTCAGAGTGGGCGAGCAGTGCGGTGATGCCGCTGCCGATCAGGTTGACCGTGGTGATGTAACCGGCGACCAGCAGCAGGAAAGCCATGGCGATCAGCTCGTCCTCGTCGAGCCGGTGTTCCTCGTCCCGGGTCGTGATCAGTGCGCTGAGCAGGTCGTCGCCGGGTCGGGCCCGCTTGTCTGCGAGGAGTCCGGTCAAGTACGAGCGCATGTGCCGCCACCCTCGGTCCACCCGCGCCGGGTCCGGCTGCTCGTCTCCTTGAAGGATCATTTCGTCGGTCCACCGCTGGAAGTCGTGCCGGTCGGCGCCAGGCACTCCCAGCAGTTCACAGATCACGGTGACGGGAAGCGGCAGCGCGAAATCCTCGACGAGGTCGGCCTTGCCGGCGGGCACGATCGCGTCGAGCAGCCGGTTGGTGATCTCCTGCACGCGCGGCCGCAGCTCGGCCACCCTGCGGGCGGTGAACGCCTTGGAGACCAGGCGGCGCAGGCGGGTGTGGTCGGGCGGGTCGGAGCGCAGCATGGTGCGCAGCATCGATTCGTGCTCCGTGGCGGGCAGCCGCTCAAGAAGCCGGGGGTCCGAGGCATCGCGGACGTCGCTGCTCAGCCGTGAGTCGGACAGGGCTGCGAGGCCGTCTTCGTAGCGGGTGACCAACCATGCCTCGAGGCCGCCGGCGATCACGGCACGTCGTACCGGGCCGTCCTCGCGCAGTTGCCGGTAGAACGGGAAGGGATCCGCCATGAAGGCCGGATCGGCGTAGGGCAGAAGGACCGGCTGCTGGCTCATCAGGCCTCCAAGGGGCGCCACAAACCCATGCGGCGAAGCTGTTCCGTTTTGAGGGTATATGTCCCATGGGTTCGCGTTACGGATGTCGCCGAAGGGAAGGGCTGCGATGGAGCGGACAACGTGCTGCGTGGTGGGTGGCGGCCCCGCGGGAATGGTCCTCGGCCTGCTGCTGGCCCGAGCCGGTGTAGCCGTCACGGTCCTGGAGAAGCACGGTGACTTTCTCTCCGCGACTTCCGCGGCGACACAGTGCATCCCTCGACCCTGGCGCTGCTGGACGATCTCGGTCTGGCCGAGCGCTTCGCCCGTCTGCAGCAACGTCGGGTGACCACGGTCCAGCTGCCGCTCGGCGCGGACGGTTCGTTGATCACCGTCTCGGACATCAGCGCGCTACCGGAGCCGTACAACTACGTGGCGATGGTGCCGCAATGGGACCTGCTCGACCTCCTCGCCGACGAGGCCCGGAAGGAGCCGTCCTTCTCCGTGCTGATGAACACCGAGGCGACGTCCTTCCTGGAGGAGCACGGACGGGTCACCGGAGTGCGGTACCGCACGTCCGACGGCCGTACGGGCGAACTGCGGGCCACCCTCACGGTGGCCTGCGACGGTCGGGGCTCGCTGGCCCGGTCGCGGCCCGAACTGCGACTGCGGCAGTTCACGTGCCCCATGGACGCATGGTGGTTCCGGCTGCCACGGCAGGCAGGCGACCCACGCGGGCTTGTGGGAGCCGTGGGCGACCGAATTCTCACCGCGATGATCGACCGTGGGGAGTACTGGCAGTGCGCCACGCTGATTCCCAAGGGGACCGACGCCGAGCGCCGCGCCGCCGGTCTCGAGCGGTTCATGGCCGACTTCTCGGCCGCCGTGCCCTGGCTCGGGGACCGGGCGCATGCGCTGCGATCATGGGACGAGGTGAAGATGCTCGACGTGCGCCTCGACCGCCTCCGGCGCTGGCACCGCCCGGGACTGCTGTGCATCGGAGACGCGGCGCACGCGATGTCACCGGTCTTCGGCATCGGCATCAACCTCGCCGTCGAAGATGCAGTGGCCGCCGCCCGGTATCTCGTCGAGCCGCTGCGCAGGGGTGCGGTCGGGCTGCGGGACGTACGCGGCGTTCAGCGGCGCCGGTGGCCGACCACGGCGGCGACGCAGGCACTGCAGCGGTTCGCTCACGCGAGGGTCATCGCGCCCGTGCTCGCGGGACGCCCGCCCTTCGGCAACGCCAAGCGGGCGGAGCGGATGAGCAAGATGCTCACCACCTCACCGTGGCTCAAGCGCGTTCCGGCGTACTTCATCGGCTACGGCGCTGTGCGCGAGCGTCCGCCCGCCGAGTCGGTGCGGTAAGCCGGGCCGGGCCCCGACCGTCTGCACGGGTCGGTGCCCAACCCCACCCACGCCGGCACCCGCACCCGCACCACGGCCCGGCGGTTGGAGCTAGGCGGGAGAGCCCACAGTCCGTGGGCCACCGATGACGAAGACGTCGTGGACGGCCTTCATCGCCGCAATGCTTCCATGTGAAGCGCGGCGTCGTCGGCAGCCTCGTCGGGAGTGCGGCCGTGCTCACGGGCGACGATGTACGCGGCGTACCAGTCCGACCAGTGGTGCTCGGGAGCGGACGCCTCGTACGATCCGTGGTGCTCCTCGGTCTCGCGCAGAAGTTCCGTCAGCGTGGGGATGTCCATGGCGAAGAAGCCTCCTCGGTCCTGCGGGTCTGGTCATCGTCCGGGTTCTCGCACCTGGACTTCTTGCAGCAGCCAGCCGTTGCCGTCCGGGTCGCTGAAGGACGCGTATGAGGCATAGCTGCGACCCTCTGGGTCGGGGCCGTCCACCCGTTCTTGGACGCCGGTGTCGTACACGTGGTGAAAGACTTCGCTCACCTCGACTCCTTTACTGATCAGTTCGGCGCGGGCTCGGTCGAGGTCGAGGACCACGAGGTAGAGGCCCTGGGCGGAGCCCGGTGCCGCGGGGGTGACTCCGCGGCCGAAATGAATAGAGCCCTCCGACCCAGGTGGCGTCAACTGCAAGATCCTGAATTCCGGGCCGGCCTCGTAGTCCGCATCGAGCCGCCATCCCAGGTTCTGGTAGAAGCGCAGGGAAACGTGATCTCCAGCGTACGTTCGCGGACCATGTCATGCTCGCGCACAAGCTGCGCCGACGCAGTGCTCGAGCTCCGCTTCCGGCAGCGGGCGAAGCGGCCGATGGATGCCGGGCCGCATGGGGAGGTCGTCGGCGGACAGAGCGGAAATCGGAGCACAGCAGGCTCCGCGCGGGGACGGATCTCATGACCACCAAAACGCCCAGAACGCACTATCGTGACAATTGCGACCTCGTGTGGTGTCGGAGCGGAGCATGCCCGACCGGCCGGTGGTTCCGGATGACGCGGTCCTCGCGAGGTCGAGTCGCGCGCCGAGGCTCACTTACGCAAGCCAGGTGTCTCGGCCCGATGGAACGCACCGAGCAGCGGGGCAGGAGATCGACCATGGGCGTGCCCGCCGGCGATTCGCAGGTCGGCCTGCTGGGCCGAGGTCGCGAGACGGCCGCGCTGGCGCGGGTACTGGCCACCGCGCGGGCGGGCAGCAGCGCGGTACTGGTCCTTCGCGGCGAGGCGGGAATCGGCAAGACGGCGTTGCTGGACTACGCAGCCGGCCGGGCCGTCGGCTTCCGTACGGTCGGCGTCGCGGGCATCGAGTCGGAGATGGAGCTTCCGTTTGCGAGCCTTCATCAGTTCTGCGCCCCGATGCTGGGCCGGCTTCAGGAGTTGCCCGAACCGCAGCGCGATGCGTTGTCCGTCGCGTTCGGACTGCGGAGAGGCGAAGCGCCGAACCGGTCCCTGGTGGGCCTGGCCGTCCTCGGTCTGCTGGCCGGCGCGGCGGAGGCTCAGCCGCTGGCCTGCCACGTCGATGATGCGCAGTGGCTGGACGAGGGATCCCTACAGGTGCTGGCGTTCGTCGCCAGGCGGCTGATGGCCGAGCCGGTGGCTTTCGTCTTCGCCCTGCGGGAGCCCGACAACGATCGGGAGCTGGCCGGTCTGCCGGAACTGGCCGTCGAGGGCCTCAGCGAGCCCGACTCGCGCGCCTTGCTGGCTGCGGCCGTCCGCGTACCGCTCGACCCGCTGGTACGGGACCGGATCGTCGCCGAGGCTCACGGCAACCCGATGGCGCTGCTGCATCTGCCACGCTCCCCCGGGGAGTTGGCGGGCGGTTTCTGGCTTCCCGGCAGACGCCCCTTGGCGCACTGCATCGAGAACACCTTTCACCAGCATTTCCGATCACTTCCCCAGGAAAGCCGGCGGCTTCTGCTGACCGCCGCGGCCGAGCCGACCGGAGACGTGAGCCTGTTGTGGCGCGCTGCCGGTCTGCAGAAGATACCGGTGGCCGCCGCAGCGCCGGCCGAGGCCTCGGAGCTGGTCGAGTTCGGCACCAAGGTGCGGTTCCACCACCCCCTGATGCGCTCGGCCATCTACCGGAAGACGTCCGCGCCGGATCGCCGGGCGGCGCACCGCGCACTGGCGGAAGCCACCGATCCCCGCCTCGATCCCGACCGCAGAGCGTGGCATCGCGCTCACGCCGCCGCCCGGCCCGACGAGAGCGTCGCCGCCGACCTCGAGTGCTCGGCCGGCCGGGCCCAAGGCAGGGGAGGAGTCGCGGCCGCAGCCTCGTTCCTGCGACGGGCGGCGGAACTGACGCCCGATCCCGCACGCCGTGTCGCCCGCGCACTGGCCGCCGCGCAGGCCCAGATCGACGCCGGTGGGGCGGACCAGGCCGACAACATGCTGGCGGCCGCGGAGGCCGGCCCCCTCGACGACCTGCAGCACGCCCGAGTCGAGCGGCTGCGGGCCCGGCTGGTGTTCGACCAGGTGCGCGGCAGCGACGCGCCCCGGCTTCTGCTCGACGCCGCGCACCGGCTGGCGCCCCTCGACGCCGCCCTTGCCCGGGACACCCTGCTGGAAGCGTTCGGCGCGGCGATCTTCGCCGGCCGTCTGAGCGAAGGGCCGGGGCAGCGGGAGGTGGCCGAGGCGGCCCGCGCCGGACCTCCGCCGCCGACGCCGCCACGGATGGTCGACATCCTTCTGGACAGCATGGCCGACCGGATCATCGACGGCTCAGCCGCCGGCGTCGGCGCCCTGAGGCGTGCGCTGCACCTCGTCCGGCAGGAGCAGAGGTCCGGCGGCGCGACGGAAGCGGAAAGGCACTGGCTGTGGCTGGCGTTCCGTGTTACACCGGAGCCTCTCGCACCGGAGCTGTGGGACGACGACGCGTGGTATGAGCTGGCCACCGGCGCCGTCGGCATCGCCCGCGAGGCGGGGGCGCTCGTCGTCCTCCCGATGGCGCTGACCTACCAGGCGGGTTTCCTCGTGCATGCCGGCGATTTCGACACCGCGGCGGCACTGATCGACGAGGCGACCGCGATCTCACAGGCCGCGGGCGGCGCACCCATGATGTACTCGTCGCTCGTGCTCGGCGCCTTGCGAGCCCGGGAATCCCCGGCACGTCACCTCATCGACACCACGGTCGACGAGGTGAGCGCCCGGGGCGAAGGGCGCGCTCTCAGCCTCGCCGAGTACGCGAACGCATTGCTGTACAACGGCCTCGGCCGCTACGACGCCGCGCTGGCAGCCGCGACGCGAGCGTGCGAGTACGAGGATCTGGGTTTCTTCGGGTGGGCCCTGGTCGAACTGATCGAGGCGGCCGTCCGCAGCGGGCAGCCGGAGGCCGCCGCGGCGGCGCTGGACAAACTCACCGAACGCACACACCCCAGCGGAACGGAATGGGGCCTGGGCGTGGAGGCCTGCTCGCGCGCGCTGCTGAGCGACGGCAAGGCCGCTGATGCGCTCTACCAGGAGGCGATCGGCCATCTCGAACGCTGCCGGATCGCCGTCCATCTGGCCCGCGCCCGTCTGCTGTACGGCGAGTGGCTACGCCGCCGGAAGCGGCGTCGGGAAGGCGGTGTTCAACTGCGCTCCGCCTTCGAGGCGTTCAGCCGCTTCGGAGCCGAGGGCTTCGCCGAGCGCGCGCGCAGGGAGCTGCAGGCGACCGGAGAGACCGTACGCAGGGGCACGGCCGACGCCGTCACCGAACTCACCAGCCAGGAGTCCCAGATCGCCTGGCTGGCCAGAGACGGGTACACCAACTCCGAGATCGCTGCCCAGCTGTTCATCAGCCCACGCACGGTGGAGTGGCACCTCGGCAACGTATTCGCCAAGCTCGGGGTCAGCTCTCGCAGACACCTCCGCTCCGTGCTCTGTCCTGCGAAACCCGCGACGCAGATGGCATTTCCAGCGGCGGACGCCCCAGAGTCCGCAGTTCGCTGAGCACGGCGTTGATCGCCTCATGGGCGCAGTGGGTCCTATCGGAAGCCGCCCAACCTACGAGCAGCAGAAACTGCCGCCCTCAGCAGGGCCTTGCAGCCTTGATTCTCGAAGATCCGCGTCTTCGGCGCGACACGTATAGGGCAGCTCCACCGGCAGCGCCGCACCGGCAGCCGAGGCCTGAGAGAGGCCCCGCAAGGCCGACGGGTCGGCCCTGCCCTTCAGCGGTCCGAGCCCTTGTTCCGACGATGGGAGACCTGTTCCCGTACGGTGAGCCACCGTGACCGTGTCTGCTCGACCACGCTGTCCCACTGTCGGCGGACCTCGTGATCGGAAGGGCGATGACCCTGGCGGATCCGGCTGAGTTCGTCTCGTACTTCTCGTCCCAGTGCCGCCGACGCGACGATGACGAGCATGGCTCCGAAGAGGGCCGAGATCATCGCGAATACGGCACCGACGACCCCGTACCGTGAGACGGAGGAGTTGAAAAGCCGCGGCAGGTAGATGGCTGCGCCCACCGAATAGGCTGCCGTCAGAACGGCCGCGGTGACGCCGAAAGGGATCAGGTCACGCCAGGCGATCCGCTTCGCTGACAGGAGGCAGCCGCTCCAGACAAGGAACACGGCAGTCACCGGTACCTTGCACACCGAGTCCGCCAGACCCAGCCCACCCCCGCCGAGGACCGCGGAGAGCCACCCGGTGACCACTGCGTAGCTACCAAGGGTGAGAATCCACCACAAGCCCTTGCGCGTGTTGCGCACGCTGAGCGGCTTGAGTTCCCACGTCTGTTCGAAGAGCCGCTGCGAGGCTCGCGCAAAGCTCAGCGCCGAGATCGTCAGGAACACAAGCCCGAAGATGCCCACGCTCGCACTCGCGTTCTCGGCGGGAGAGAAGAGGGAGTTGACTGCCTGGGCGCCTGCACCGGTGAGGTTGTAGCGCCTGATGATCCGCTCCGCGGCGTCGTAGTGCACGTAGTCGCTCAGGACCTTGCTGCTGAGGATTGCGAGGGGGATCAGTGCGGTCAGAGCGCTGGACGCCAGCGCCATCGAGCGGTCGAAACCCACGATCTTCTGAAACCGATTGACGACCCGCAATGCGAAGGCAGGGCGCAGCCAGAACGTCAGCGTTCTGACGAGGCGCTCGCGATTGATGCCCGCCGTCCGGCCCTCCGTGAAGATCGGAACCTGTGTGACGGCGCGAGCCTAACGGACGTTCGTGAGGGTGATGGAGGGCGACACGCATACATCCACCACGATCAGAACGCCGGCCGCCCGCCGCCGTCGTCACTGTGGCGGACTCGTCGTCTTGGTCAATGCCCACGACAACGGTGTTCAGGCGCACCGAGTGAGGCGGCACCACAGCGGCCAGGGCACTGTGCAGATCGGCCCGATGGACCTGCATGGCGCGCGCGTCGCCCATCCGCTCGACGACGGCGCCTGGGCCACGCTCAGCGATCTGGACCGAAGCGGCTGGGTCCTCCAAGAGGTGACGGGCCGCGCCTCGGCCGCTGACAGCGCATCAGTCATCCCCGGTGCTCGAGACGTGTGGCGCGGCGCTCGGTATCGGTGGCCTTGGAGATGAGCGCGGCAGACCGCCAGTAGTTCTGGCGGTCGATCATCGCGGTCAGTGAACGTCCGTCAGCGCCACCGGCGAGTCCACTCGGATCCCGTTCGTGTCGCGGCAGCCGCAACCACCGGGCGTGCGGGGGTGGAGGAGGCCTCGCTGGGGCTACCGTCGCCACGTGGTGGCACGGGCCTTGCAGCACTGCGAGATCGGCGACCGTGACCGTCGACATCTGCGACCGTGACCGTCGACCGCAGACGCGGAAACGGGGGCCGCCCGTGCTGCAGTTTTTCCGCATCCCTGCGGGAACTCGCCCCGTCTCCGAGGAGGCTCGGCCGTGCTGTGCCGCAGGCATGTCCCCGAAGGTTCAGAGACTCAGCGTGATCGCAGCGGCGACTCCGCCCAGGCCGAGGGCAAAGGCGGCCGGGCCCCAGCCGCCGGTGCCCCAGCGGAAGAACCGGTCGACTGCAAGCCGGCCCGGGCCGATGGCAGCGACAGCCAGGGCAACCACGGTGATGCAGACGCTGTACTCCACGCCGCCGTCCGCCTCCCACAGACCATGAGCGCCCGTAACGGTCGCCATGGCATTGATCATCACGCCGATCAGAGCGGCGGCCGCGAGTGGAGTGAACAGTCCCAAGGCCAGGCCCAGGCCACCGAGGAATTCGGACAGGCCGGCGATCACGGCGAAGAGCTTTCCCGGGCGGAACCCGAGTTCGGCGAACCCGTTGCCGGTCGCCGTCAGGCCGCCACCCCCGAAAAGCCCGAACAGTTTTTGAGCGCCGTGCCCGGCCATCAGCAGGCCGAAGGTCAGTCTGATCAGCAAAAGGCCCCAATCGGCCGCGGACGACGTCGCCGCGGTGGTGACGTGCGCCCGCGTTTCCGTGGGACTCGAAAGAGAGTGCAAGATGTTTTTCGTATGCATTTCGATGCTCCGGAAAGAACGCCGGAACGGGCATAGCCCCAGCTCGGACGGACGCCGAGGCACCGGTCGGCGGTAGACCCTGCGCAGCATCGCAGAGCACAGACCACCTCTGCCGATCCTTCCGCAGCGACCATGATCATGCATCTGGGCGCCGACCACCCTGGGCGATGCTTCTTCGGCGGCCCCGGCCCGAGCGGCTCAGCCCAGGTACCCGAGCAGCTCAGCCCAGGTAGAAGTCCTTGCGAGCGGCCACGAACGCCTCGATGGTTTGGGCAGGTACACCAGTGACGCGTTCGACGTCGTCGGATGTGCGGTCGTAGCGGTTGTCATGGTGCAGTCGGGCCATGGTCAGGATGTGCTCTTCGGTGTGGGGCGGCAGGCCCACCTTGGCGAGCACCTCGGTCCGCCATACGTCGAGTGGCACGTCCACGTAGGTCACCGGACGCCCCAGCGCCCTTGAGAACTCCTCGGCCATCTCCGTCATGTCGACCGTGCGTGGTCCGGTCAGCTCGTAGACGTGCCCGGCGTGCGGAACCGGGTCGCGGAGCACGGTGGCGACCACCCGGGCGACGTCGTCCACGGCAACCGGCGAGGTGCGCCCAGTACCGAACGGCAGCGCGATCGTGCCGTTCTCCTGGATCGATTGCGCCGCCAGTGTGGTGAACAGCGGATTGTCCAGGAACGACGTCGGCCGGATGTGGATCACGGGCAGGCCCGACCAGTTCAGTACCTGCTCCGCCAGCCAGTGCAGCCGTTGCTGGTGGGACTCCGCGGTGCTGGTGGCGGTCATCTGCGACACCGTCATCTGCGACATGTCGACCAAGCCGTCCAGCTGCCCGTGCTCACGGGCCACGGTGGCCACCACCGTCGCGGCGAGCAGATGGTCCGGCGACACGGGCATCGCGAAGTACATCCGCCCGACGCCCTCCAGTGCGGCCGCGACGCTTTCGGGTCGGGTCAGGTCGCCGACGACGACCTCCGCGCCCAGCGCACGCAAGTCGTCGGCGCGCTCGTCGTCGCGGCGCACCAACACACGCACCGGCACGTCCTGCGCGCGCAGTTGGTCGAGGACCGTGCGGCCCACGCCACCGGCGCCGGTGATGAGAACAAGGTTGCTGGCAACCATCGGACGATCTCCTTCTGACTGGGACAGCTGAGTAGTGGAGTGGTGGCGTGACCTCACGTGCCTTCTGCGTGTGACAGGGGTCAGGCGGCGGCTGCGGTGCGCCGCCGCACCAGGCGGGGGCGCAGGCCGACCAGGACGCCGGCGATCACGGCCCACAGTGCGAGTGTGATCACAGGGACTGCTGTGTGCGCGCCGTCGAAGTAGCTCAGGCCGGTGATCGCGCGGACGGCCGCGCCAGGTGGCAGCAGTGCGGAGACGGCTCGCGCCGCGGCAGGCAGCAGATCGGCGCCGATGGTGGCACCGCTGGTGGCGTTGCCGGCCGTGAGGAGCACAAGCGTGGCAACCGGGATCCCGACGGGGCCGAGGTAGGTGCCGAGCAGTTTGGTGCTGAAGGCGGCCGCTGCTGCCAGCAGGGTGAGCGTGAAGACCAGTGGGACGACCGGGGCCGGGACGGCTCCCAGAACCGGGCCGGCGATGATCGCTGCGACGGTGCCGATGGCCGCCGAGGCGCCGGCCAGCAGCCAGAACCGGTGACGCAGGCGCAGGAGACCGGTCAGGCCGAGAGTGTTCGAGCCGAGGACGAAACCGGCCAGGGTCACGCCGAACGCCATGTAGAAGCCGGCCAGTCCCCGCGCGTCGAAGTGGGTCAGCGGGACGACGTCCGCGGTGGTGACGTGCTCGCCCGCACCGGTTGCGTAGGCGCCGACGAGGTTCTTCACGGCCGATGTGGTGGACGTGCCGGCTGCCCCCGCAACCTCCAGGCGGAGCTGGTCCGGGCCGTCGACGCTGAGCGCGGCGACGACGTCGTGGCGCTCCAGTGCGTGGCGCGCAGCCTCGGCGCTGGAGGCCGGCTGCACATCGACAGTGTCCCCGAGGGCATGGCGTATCTGGCCCGGCAGGTTCGATCCGGTGACAGCGATGGGGATCTCGTGGGGCTGGGGGTCACGCTGCAGGCCTACATAGCAGCCGATGAAGGCAGCCACGACGATCAGAGCAATCACCGTCGGTTGGAGCCAGGCCTTCACCGGCGGCCGGCGTCGGGCGGCCGGGGCCGGCGGACGGGAGAGCTCGGCCGCCGCGGAGAGCGTCTGCTCACGCTCGGGAGCGGTTCCGGCGGAGGTTTCCATGAATGGGCTTTCTGGTGGAAGGGGCATGCGGTGTGGGGAGGCCGAAGGCGATGGTCGGCACGGTGGCCGTGGAGCGGCTGCCACCCTTGGTACCAAATAGATGATGAGAGTAATGTATTCCAGAGCTACGATAGATGCCAACCGTCATCCATGAAGGAGGTGCTCATGGGCCGCGTATCGCAGGCGCAGGCACAGGAGAACCGCAAGCGGGTCGTGGAGACGGCCTCGCGCCTCTTTCGCGAGCAGGGCACGAGCGTGAGCGTCGCCGACCTGATGAAAGCGGCAGGCCTGACCCACGGCGGCTTCTACAAGCAGTTCGACTCCAAGGAAGCCCTGATCGACGAGGCGGTCAAGGATGCGTTCGGCGAACTGGCCCAGTGGCGCACGAACGCCCTGGAGGAGAACGACGGGCGGCGCGAAGAAGCCCAGCGGACCTTGATCGACGCGTACCTGTCTCGCCGCCACCGGGACAACGCGTCCACAGGGTGCCCCGCCGCCGCACTAGCCGCTGACATGGCCCGCGACACAGGCGATCGCGACGCGCACCGTGCCTACTCCGAAGGCGTAGAGGACTTCGCCGCGTGGCTCGCCACCGATGACGAGGACGGCATCACGCGGCTGTGCACCATGCTCGGCGCCGTCGTACTGGCCCGTGCCGTCAAAGACTCGCCGCTGTCCGACGAGATCCTCACCATCGCACGCTCGGCGCTCTCCCCAGCCCCCTGAGCTCTGCCTGCGGCGTGATCACGACCCCCAAGATGAGCGACCCGTGCCGGGTCGAAAGCAGTGGATGTCTCGGCATGACGATCATCCCTGCGATGTGCCGGAACCGGTAGCCGCCCACCACATCGGGGTGGGGCCGTCGTCGGTCGCGCGGTCAGGGCAGGCCGGGACCCGACCGCCCCCGTATACGCACCGGTCGGTGTGCGCACAGACGTGCAGGTGACGGCAGCCGGAACGCTCGTCGGGCCGACGGCTGTAGCGCTCACACAACGGCACGTTCGGCATCCTGCTTGGCCTTGTACTGGTCGGGATAGCGCTCCGTGAAACGGACGGCCAGGACCAGAAGAGCCACGGGAATGACCCAGTTCAGCCAGTCCGAGGTGCCTTTGGTGTGGACGGCGCAGAGGCCCAGCACAGCAGTGGCCGCGAACACGGCGCACCAGACCGCGGTGAGAACGAAGTTGATGTGCCGGAACGTGGGCGAATCCCAGTACTCACGCGGCGTCGACTCGCGCGCGTACTGCGTCGTGAACGGCACGAACGCGAGGGAGACGAGCGAGACGAGGGCAATGACACCGTTCGCGAGCGTCTGCGCGTAGGTCTCCAGCCAGATGAGTTCGTGCCGGTCCAGGGCGAGCGCGAGCAAGCTGAGGACCGCGAAGAAGATGATCCCGGTCACCTCGAGAATCTTGAAGCTGCCCCGTCGCATGTCGCCAAGACTGAGCACGATGGAGGTCAGCAGGGCCGCCAGAGCCGCGTATTCCCACGTACTGGGGCCCGCCACGACGTCGAAGATGATCCAGGGGGCGAACCCGAAGAAGACGTTGCCCGTTCGCTTGGCCGATCCGGAGCCCGCCACTGAGCACCTCCCGTCGTGCCGGGGCTGGATGCACGCGCTGATCCCCGCTCCACGTTCCATCGTCACTTCCGCCACCACACATCGCATCCGATGCGCCGACCGGGGACGTGCCGGATGCGCACGAAAGCCACTGCGAAGTCACCCACACCCGAACCTGTGGTTCTTCCCACATTTCGTACCCAATGGGCCCTGTCGTGGCAGCGGTCACTTCGCGGGGCGGGCGTTTTCTATACGTTCGCAGTTCTGTACTCCTCCCCCCATGAACTGCCGAGGCTCCTCCCCATGCCGCACCGACCGTCCTCCTCGCCGCACCTGCAGAGCGCGGAAAGGCGCGGGCCGCAAGGCAGGCGCGCCGTGATCCGCGCCGGCGTTCTCGCGGCGTCGCTGGCGACGCTCTTGTCAGCCGCCTCGCTCGACCCGGCGACCGCGGCCCCGGCGTCGGCGTCGGCGTCGGCGTCGGTGCGACCCGACGCCGCCACGACCGACGTCCTCGCACTCGTGCAGCCGCAGCAGAAGGCGCGGGTCACGACTGCGGTGTTCGACCTCGACGGCACGGGCCGGGAGCCCGCGGTGCACGGCGACGACACCCCCTATGACACCGCGAGCATCGTCAAGGTCGACATCCTTGCTGCGGCACTGCTCCGGGCGCAGGACACCGGACGTGCCCTGACCGTGCAGGAGCGCGCCCAGGCGGAGTCGATGATCGAACGCAGCGACAACACGGCGGCGAACGCCCTGTGGCGGCGAATCGGCCTGGCACCGGGCCTGGAAGCGGCGAACAAGCGGCTGGGGCTGACCTCGACCAAGGGTGGCCCGGGCGCCAAATGGGGGCTGACACGGACGACGGCGAGCGACCAGATACGGCTGCTGCGCGCGGTGTTCGACACCAGCCCGACCTCGCACGCGAGCTCCACGGCGCTCAACAAGGCGTCCCGAACCTACATCCGCACCCTGATGACACGCATCGTCGGCGAGCAGGCGTGGGGCGTGTCCGCTGCCACCGGCTCCGGATGGGCGCTGAAGAACGGCTGGCTGCAGCGCAACACAACCGGACTGTGGGACGTCAACAGCGTCGGCCAGGTCACTGCGAGCGGACGTCACTACCTCGTCGCTGTCCTCTCGGACGGCAATACGTCGATGACGAACGGCATCGCACTGGTGGAACGCGAGGCCCGGGCGGCTGTCATCTCGGCGACCGCCCACTGACGGCCTCAACGAGCGGTGGCGATCACCTGAGAAGCCACCCCGAAGATCAAGTTTTCGAGGGCTCGGCCATCGGACCGCGGCCGCCTACCCGGGGCTCGACCAGGTAGATCTCGCCGACCGCGGCGACGTTCGAAGGCCACCTCGCTGGCCCAGGTGGCCGCCTCGTTGCACGCGCGCAAAGTCGCCTCAAGTGCGGTCGCCTGCATGGGCGTCGGCGCCAGTTTGACCTGCACAACCAGCTTCACACCCGTGACGCTAACCGGAATTCCCAGGCCTCGCATTCGAACACGGGACAATCCCACACCACGCGGGACCCGCCATCCGGCGCTTCGCGCCGGACGCCACCGCGGTGCTCCGCACCGCTCACCTCAGGACGCGATTCCTCCCAGGCGTGAACGACTCCGTTGGGAAAGGGACGAATCGCCAGCCATGGTGGTCACTTTGGCTCACGGACCCGCAGGTCAAGTGATCCACTCCCAGCCAGAATGCGAGCCGGGATGCCCACCCTGTTCTTTTGCCAACGGAGTCGTGAACGCCCGGGGTTCCTCGCAAGAATCACGCTGAAAGGGCTGTGTGGCCCCCGATGGTCCACTCGAGGACCCGGCACCTCACCCGTCAGTCAGGCCGGCGGTCCACACCGGCGACAGTGACGGCTGGTTCACTCGCACCTGCGGCCTGAGCGCTGCTCATCTTGCTCTGGCGCTGTTCCGGCCGGCTGATCAGGTAGATGGCGGCGAGGGCGAGCACGCCGGCGGCGAGGTAACACAGGTTGCGGTAGTACAGCACGGAGATGAGTGCGGCTCCGGTGGCGATGCCCAGCACTTGCCCTCCGCCGACAAGGAAGTTGTCGACTCCTGCGACCCGGCCCATCAGTTCGTTCGGCGTGTTGACCTGCATCGCGGTGATGGCCCCGACGGTGACGAACGGCAGTCCGAGGCCGAGCAGCGTGGCGCCGGTGATGACGACCGCATCGTTGGGTATGGCCATGACCAGGGCAGACGCGCTGGTGATCGCGAGTCCGACGGCGGTCAGTCGGCCCGGCCCGATGTGCTTGATGAAGAGCCCGGCCGAGAGGCCACCGATGATCCCGGTGACGCCCATGGCCGTGACAATGACGCCGGTCCATGACGGGGAGTGGTGCAGCCCTGTCGTCGCGATCGCGATCCCCAGCGTCTCGAAGAAGCCCATGACGAAGATGCCTGCCGTCAGCGTGATCGTCAGCTGGCGCAACACGGGTGTCCTGATGAGAAACGCGAAGCCCGCAGCGCTCTCCCGCCGCCAGTGCTTCCCGGACGGTCCCGACCTGTCCTCCTCCATCTTGATGAAGGCCCAGCAGGCCACGCCGACCGCGAAACTGGCCGCGTCCAGGAGCGCCACCGCCCTGCCGCCGTAGAGGGCGAGTAATCCCACACCGAGCGCAGGGGTGATCAGGCGCTGGCCCTGAGTCAGGGCCTGGGACAGCCCGTTCGCCGAACCGAGCAGTTCCTTGGACACCATCTTCGGCAGCAGGGCGGCCATTGCCGAGCCGGAGATCGTGCCCGACACCCCGTAGAGGAATATGACGCTGTAGATCAGCCAGACCTGGTCGGCGTGATGGACCAGTGTGAGTGACAGAACCAGCAAACCGGTCATCGAGTTCGTGATCAGGATTAGCGGTCTGCCGCGGACCCGGTCAACGATCAGGCCGGTCAGCGGGGAGAGCAGGGTCCCCGCGGTGAGGAAGAAAATGCATAAGCCCGCCTTCGAGGTCGAGCCCGTCAGCTCCTTGACCCAGATGCCGGCGGCGAGCCAGAGCGCGTAGTCACCGATTCCACTGAGGCTGTTGCCGAGGAAGTACAGGCGCATGCGGGATATCGCCAGCAGCTCGCCCATGTCGTAGGTGTCACCCTTCTGAGTCGGTTGGGATGAGCATCTCGAACGGATGGGTGAATACGAGCACCTCGAAGGGGACAGAGCCTTCGGGACGCAGAGCGGGCTCCGCGATGCGGTCCGTGAACCTCATCAGGATGTTCGCGATCTCCGTCCGCGCTTGCTCGACTTCCGCCGCCGTACCGAAGACGACGAACTGACTGCTGCCACTGACGGCGCGTGCCTCCGCGGGGTAGTGCTCGCGGTGGCTCTCGTAATGACGCATCCGGCCCAGCCAGCGATCCACCAACACGCCGCTGAGAGCGTGTGCAGCGTGGCTCACTGTCGGATCCGGGTCGTCGGCGTCGAACCGCATACCGACCGTGCCGAGCCTCCACGGTCGCTCCCGGCCGGTGCGGCCTTCCGCCTCGACGACATAGTCGTATTTCGCCAGCGTGCGCAGATGGTAGGAGACGTTGGGGACGGTGCCGCCCACGATCTGTGCGGCCTCGGTGGCGGTGAGCGGTCCGCTCGCCGCCACCGCCTCCAGCAGGGCGATGCGTGTCGGGTGCGCCAGCGCGCGCAGTGCTCGTGCATCCGTGACCTTGCGCAGCGTTGGATACGGATCGCTGTTGTCGGGGGTGGCGTCATCGCGGTCTGCAGTGCTCACGACCTGGAGCCTAGACGAGAAGGAAGTCTTTCGAAACAACTATTGCGAAAGACTTGTTTTGCAATGCGAGGCCAGCTCAGGTAAAGGAAAAGTATGGTCTAGTCCAAAGCGCATTCTGGTCTAGTCCAACTTATTGACGTGATCGCGACAGCGCCAGAAGCTGGGGCCACTCCCCCACTCCCTGGAGGCACAGTGAGACGTCTTCACGCGTGTCTGGGCGCGGCAGCCGCCGTAAGCCTGGCCGCCGTCGGCACGACCGCCTTGGTCGCGGGCAATGCCTCGGGCGCGACCACCGCGCTCAGCAACCGCTGGTACGCCGCCGCTCCCTATCTGATGCCACTGGACAACGACCCGCCGGACCCGGCCGCCATCATGGACGCAACCGGCCTCAAGGCATTCCAGCTGGCGTTCATCCTCGCCCCCAACGGCGGCGGCTGCTCCCCCACTTGGGGCGGCACGGCCGCGGTCTCCTCGGACACCGCCGTGCAGTCGGTCATCAACACCATCCGCTCCAAGGGCGGCGACGTCTCCGTCTCGATCGGCGGGTACGGCGGCACCAAGCTCGGGCAGACCTGCTCGGACGCTGCCTCCACCGCCGCGGCGTACCAGCAGGTCATCACCAAGTACGGCCTGCACGCGATCGACTTCGATCTGGAGGAGCCGGAGTACGAGAACACTGCGGCCATCAAGAACGAGATCGGCGCTGCCAAGATCCTCCAGCAGAACAACCCCGGCCTCTACGTCTCCGTCACCACGGCCGGTACGGCGGACGGCACCGGCTGGTTTGGCAAGCAGATGCTGCTGGAGGCGAAGTCACAGGGGTTCACGCCGAACAACTTCTCCATCATGCCGTTCGACGGCGGCTTCAACGGCGCGGCCTCTCAGACCAGCGCGCTCACCAACTTCAACACGATCCTCCAGTCCACCTTCGGCTGGGACCAGGCAACTGCGTATGCCCACGAAGGCTTCTCCGGCATGAACGGACGCAGCGACACCGGAGAGATCTTCTCGCAGGCCGATTTCCAGACGGTGTTGGACTACGCCACCGGTCACAACATGGACCGCTTCACCTTCTGGTCCCTCAACCGCGACCGCCAGTGCAATCCCGTCGACAACGGCGGCCGCACGTCGGGCACCTGCTCCAGCGTGGCGCAGAATTCCTGGGACTTCGCGAAGTACTCGGTAAAGTTCGCCGGAGCCACCCCGCCCACCAACACCCCCACGCCCACTCCCACCCCGCCGAGCACCGCCTGCAAGACGGCATGGAGTTCGACGGCGGTCTATACGGTCGGCAATGAGGTCTCGTACAACAAACACAACTGGAAGGCCAAGTGGTGGACCCAGAACGAGGTGCCGGGCGCCTCGGAGTGGGGGCCATGGCAGGACGAGGGGACCTGCTGACGTACGGGAAGATGTCGGGGCGGGCACACCTTCCCAGGCGGCCGCAGGGGGTGGCCCGGCCCGCCATCACGACACCAGCGCCCACTCATGCTCGCGACAGCGCACTCGTGCACGGGCAAGTGACCACAGTTCCGAACCCCACGATGCCCGCGACCGGACATCGCGAGCCCCGTACGGACACCTCTAGGCGATGGAGAAGCGGAACGCGCCGGTGCCGCTCCCCATTGCCAGCCAGATGTGCTCCCCCTCCCTGACCAGCCTGAGGGCGATGTACGCGCATCCTGGGCATCGCGCGGTCAGACCCGGCTCTGGGCCGTAGACGTGCAGTTGGGCAAGTGGCCCCGACCGGGTGCACGCTGGGCAGCGCCACCAGGCCGTGGTGGGTTCCACCGACAGGATCTCCGAAAGCGGGCCGGCGAGACTGTTGCCGTCGAGGTGGGTGGACGCGTCTGTCATGAGGGCCTCCCGTGCGGTTGTGGTCGGCGGGTCAGCCGAAGCGTTCGGTGCGGATGGTGGCGGGGTCGCGCCCCAGGTCGACGAGCAGGTCGCCGGCAGTCTCGACGAATCCGGTCGGTCCGCAGACGTACACGGGGCTGTTCGGTTTCAGTCGGGCCGCCGATGCGTCGAGGTCGTCCGGCGTGAGACGGCCGGGCGTGCGGGTACTGCCGGGCGGGGCCTGCCGCGTGTACACGATGCGGACGTCGAGGGAGGGATCCCCGTCGGCCAGTTGGTCCTGGTACCAAACGTCGTCTGGGGTGCGTACGGAATACAGCAGATGGAACGGGCTGCGTGACTCGGCCTTCCGGTGGGCTCGGATCATCGCCGCCAGCGGTACGACTCCGGAGCCGCCCGCCACCAGCAGTACCGGTTCCGTCTGCTCGCTACGCCAGACGAACCAGTTGCCGAGCGGACCGCGCACTTCCACCTCGGCACCCGGCGGTAGCTGGTCGGCGAGGTAGGGCGAGACCTCGCCGTCGGGCACGGACTGGACGCCCAGTTCGATGCGGTCGCCGTCGGCGGGCGTGGCGAGGGAGTAGCTGCGAACCGCCTGGTAGCCGTCGTCGGCGGTGAGCCGCACATCGACGTGCTGGCCGGGCAGGTGACCGGACCACTCCGGCACGGTGAAGACCAGGGAGCGGGCGGTGGCGGTCTGTGGGTGGCGCTCGACGAGCCGGGCCCTGCGCCAGACAAGGGTCATGGTCAGTCTCCCCAGTTGCGCTGCTCGCGCCACGGGTCGCCGTAGTTGTGATATCCGACCGACTCCCAGAAACCGGGCTCATCTTTCAGCGTGAGCTGCAGTCCGCTCACCCACTTTGCCGATTTCCACAAGTACAGGTGCGGCACGAGCAGCCTGGCGGGGCCGCCGTGCTCCGGAGAGAGGGGGTAGCCGTCGTAGGCGTGGGCGATCCAGGCCTTGCCATCGAGGAGGTCCTCCAACGGCAAGTTCGTGGAGTAACCGCCGTAACTGTGGACCACGACGTACTCCGCGGCCGTCTCGACATCCTCGAAGAAGGCGTCCAGCGAGACACCGCGCCACTCGGTGTCGAATTTCGACCAGCGGGTCACGCAATGGATGTCCGTCACCGTGTCCTGCTGCGGAAGGGCCATCATCTCGTCCCACGTCCAGCGGTGTGTGCGTCCGTCTTCCGTGGTCACGGTGAAAGCCCACGTCTCGGTGGGGACGCGTGGAGTAGGGCCCGCCGACAGCACGGGGAACTGCTCCGTAGGGTACTGGCCGGGAGGCAGACGGTCCGCCAGAGGACGGGCCCGCCCGCGGAAACCGGGTGTGAAGGAGCTCATGGCGTCATCTCCTGGACTCGTGGGAAATCAAGAAAGCGGCAGCGCGTCGCGTGTGTGTCCGGTCGCGAGTGGGAGTGACGGCGGTGCCTTCTGATGCCGGGAACGTCACTCTGCCCCGACACTGAGATCCACCAGCCAGTGTCGGAGCGATGCGGCTGCTCGTCCACTCAGAGCTGGTCATCCGTGCCGACGCAGGTCGTGGAAGAAGTCCTCGATGACGCACAGCTCCCCGGAGCGGGCCGTCTCGTCGTAGACGTATTTGCCGACGGCGAGGTCGAGTACTCCGAGGCCGAAGGGCGAGAACACCAGTGGCCGGTCGGAAGGCGGTGTCACCTGTCCGGTCATGACGTCGGCGAGTGTGCCGTGCAGGAAGTCGCGGTTGCCGGTGAGCTGTTCGGCCAGGTGGGGCGACGTGTTGGCTTTGAGGCAGTGTTCGACGTCGTCGACGATGTTGGTCGAGGCGAGGATGATCTCGGGCGCGAGGTCGCGCAGGGACACGTGCAGGACCACCGGGTTGTGGTCGAACCAGGCCGGGTCGTTGATGTGCGGCTCGCCGGCAATGGTGGCGAAGACGACGAGGTCGCTGGAGCGGATGAGTTCCTCGGGGCTGTCGTGCAGGGTGATCTGTCCGGCGGTGCCGGTCTGTTGGAGGTAGTCACGGAAGCCGGCGGCGCTGTCGGGGCTGAGGTCGTGGACGCCGGTCTCGTCGAAGGACCAGCCCACTGCGGTCAGGAACGTGTGGATGTAGCGGGCGATCAGGCCCGTGCCGAAGAACCCGACCCGAGTGGGGCGTTGCCGGTTGCGAGTGA
Source organism: Streptomyces sp. NPDC050564 (assembly GCF_044457265.1). Taxonomy (NCBI): domain Bacteria; kingdom Bacillati; phylum Actinomycetota; class Actinomycetes; order Kitasatosporales; family Streptomycetaceae; genus Streptomyces; species Streptomyces sp. NPDC050564. The sequence continues at coordinate 46,637 of NZ_JBITGS010000049.1, forward strand.
GGCGGTCGGCGGCCAGTGCCGCGGATGCGGCGGTTCTGGTGGCGCTGATGATGGAGCTTTCCAGACAGGCGAAGGGGTAGCCGGTGTCGTGGTCGTTGAGGATCAGGACTGCGGAGGCCCTCGGGATACCGGCCTGGACGTTGTCGGGGAAGCTGGAGATCCATTTGAGGCCGTCCACCCGTACCTGCCCGCCGATCGAGGCGGGCAGCGCGATGATCCGGGAGGAGGGACGGTCGGGGAAGCGCAGGAAGTAGGAAGGGGGGTTGACGGACTCTCCGGCGGCGTGCAGCTGGTAGGTGGCCTCGATGAGGTCCACGATCTGCTTTTCCCGGTCCCGCAGGGCTTGCTGGACCTGGGCGCCGGAGATCACTGCGAACGGTGGCACAGTGTGCTGCTGGGACATGGCGGGCTCGATTGCGTCGGAACGGACGGTGGTCATCCGGCGCTCACCTCGGCAGTCGGCGGGCACTCGGCCGGGCGCAGCGGCTCGGCCATGGCTACGAGTACCTCGCGCGGTCCTTGGAAGGCCTCCCTGCTGTGCGCCGTACGCACATTGTCGACGAGCATGAGGTCGCCGGCCTTCCACGGCTCGCGGGCGGTGTGGGCCGTGTAGGTGTCATTCAGGAGCTGGACGACGTCGGGGCCGATCGGGTCGCCGCCTCCGAAGCGGGTGTTGAACGGCAGTGACTCGGCGCCGTAGACGTCGATGAGATATTCACGGATTTCGGGTTCGATCGTCCATTCGTTGAGGAAGGCGATCTGGTTGAACCAGCAGCGGCGGCCGGTGACCGGGTGGACCGTCACGGCCGGGCGGCGCTGGCGGGTGCGCAGGCTGCCGTCGGGTTGCCAGTCGAAGTCAATGGCGGCTGTGCGGCAGTAGTCCTCGATGGCCCTCCGGTCGTCGGTGCCGAAGGCCTCGGCGTAGGGAGCGCCGATCTCGTCGTTGTAGGTGCGAGTGAGCAGCCAGCCTTCCTCTTCGAAGCGCTGGACCAGCTCGGTGGGAAGTGTCTCCAGGACGGTGGCTGCGTCGGCGACGGCAGTGGCTCCGCCGGTGCTGGGCGCGGTCAGGCAGGCGAACAGCAGGAGGCCGGGGGGCTGGAGGGCGTAGCTGAGTTCGTGATGCATGCACATCGGCTGGTTCGGCGGCCATGCCGAGGAGGAGTACACGCCCGGGGTGTACGTCTGTCGGCGGGCGACGGCTTCCTTGTCGGTCATCGGGGCCGGGGCCAGACGGCGGAGGAGGGTCCCGGCCCGGTCCACGTCGCACAGTCGCAGGCCGCGGATGAGGACCGAGCCGTGTTCGGCGACGAGAGTGCGCAGGGCGCGATGGTGTTCATCCGCCCAGGCCGACACGTCGTCAGGCGTCTCGGTGTACAGGATCGGGGGCTTGCCGGGATTCAGGTCCATTTTGAGGAGGGACGCCGTGATCGGGTAGGACATGGTGCTTTTCCTTTCGAGGTGGTTTTTCGATCCGGTTCAGGAGGTGACCGGTTCGGTTGCGCGGCGCTCGGGTCGGTTGTCGACCAGGGCGGCGAGGTCGGTGAGGATCGGGTGTGCGGTGACGTCTTTGAGGGACACGACGCGGTCCAGGGCGATGGCGAGTTTCACCGCGGAGAGGGAGGTGCCGCCGCGGTCGAAGAAGTGGGCACGGCGCCCGATGCGGTCCTGAGGGACGCCGAGAACGTGCCCCCAGGCGGTTGCCAGCCGCCGCTCGGTCGGTGTGGCCGGCGGCTCGTGGTCGTCCTCGGTGGTGGCGAGTCCCGCGGCGAGTGCCGTCAGTGCCTTCTTGTCGATCTTGCTGTTGGCGGTCAGCGGCAGGCTTTCGCGCCAGTGGAAGGCCTCCGGGACCATGTAGGCGGGCAGCGAGGTACCCAGCTGGTCGGCGAGGGCCCCGCTGTCCTGTGGCTTCGGGGCGGAGTAGAAGGCGACCAGGTGTTGGCTCCGGTCGCCGCGTTCGGCCACCACGACCGCGCCGTCGCGGACACCGGGAAGCCGGAGCAGGGTGTTCTCGACCTCGCCGATCTCGATCCGGAACCCGCGCACCTTGACCTGGGCGTCGCGGCGGCCGAGGAACTCCAGCTTCCCCGAGGGGTGCCAGCGGCCGTGGTCGCCGCCGAGATAGAGCCGCATGCCGTCGCGGTGCGGATCGGCCACGTACGCCGCCTGGGTGCGTTCCGGGTCGTTGATGTAGCCACGGCCGACACAGACCCCGGAGAACGCGATCACACCCGGAGCGCCCAGGGGCACCGGTGCGAGATGTTCGTCGACGACGTAGACGTTCACGTTGTTGACCGCGCGGCCGAGCAGGATGCGTTCCGGCGCCCGGTCCATGACGTCGTGGTTGGTGTCGTCCGAGGTCTCGGTGAGCCCGTACGCGTTGACCAGTCCGATCCGGGGCTGGGCGGTGAACCAGCGCTCGGCGAGCTCCTTCTTCAGCGCCTCCCCGGTGACCGATACGTACCGCAGGTCGGGCAGCGTCCGGGGGCGCTGTTCGAGCTCGGTCAGGACGGCTTCGAGGTAGGAGGGCACGACCTGCAGGACGGTGACCCTGCCGTCGGTGACGGTGTCGAGGAAGCGGGGGACGTCGAGGATGACGTCCTGTTCGACCAGCAGGGTCTGCCCGCCGGTCAGCAGTGCGGAGAGCAGTTGCCACAGTGAGATGTCGAAGCACTGGGGTGCGGTCTGGGCGACCACCTGTCCCTCGCCGATCTGCAGATCGTCGATCTTGGCGTAGAGGTGGTTGAGCATGCCGGCGTGTTCGCACATCGCGCCCTTCGGCTCACCGGTGGAGCCGGAGGTGAAGTAGATGTAGGCGAGCTGGTCGGGCGTGACGCGGATGCCGAGATCATCGTCGGCGTGATCTTCCTCGTAGGCGGCCTCGACGAGCAGCCTCGCGACTCCGGGCAGGGAGTCGAGTGCCCGGTCGAGGGTGGTGGTGCTGCCGGGTTCGGTCAGTACCAGGGTGCATTCGGCGCGGGAGAGAGTGGCGGCGATGCGTTCGGCCGGGAAGTGTGGCTCGATGGGGAGGTAGACCCCTCCGGCCTTGAAGACCGCGATGACGGCGGCCAGCCAGTCGAGGTTGCGTTCGGTCACCACCGCGACGACACCTTCGCGGGCAGGCCCGCGGGCTGCGAGGGCGCGGGCCAGCCGGTTGGCCCGGGCGTTGAGCTCCCCGTAGGTCCACTGCTCGCCGGCTTGCACAGCCGCGACGGCATCCGGATGCATCCGCACCCGGTCCTCGAACAGCTCGTGCACCCGCGCGTTCGGCAACGCCCGTGCCGGTCCGGCCAGTTGCTCGAGCTGGAATCGCAGCTCTTCGTCGGACAGAAGGCTCTGGCAGGCGTGTTCGGCATCCGGGTCGGCGGTCATCAGCGCGAGCGCGGTCAGGTGATATCCGGCGATGCGGGCGGCGCTGTCTGCGTCGAGCCTGTCGGTGCGGTAGCGCAGCCACAGCGCGAGCCGGCCCTCGCGGTGACGGAAGCCCACCCGCAGCGCGAGGTCCTCGGTGAGGTTCCCGTCCGTCGCTGTGGGATCGAAGACGGTCTCGAACGACGGCCCGGTCAGGCCCAGTTCGCGCCTGAGCGTGTCGATGTCCTCGGCCGGAACGTCCTGGTGTGCCAGCAGTTCAGCGGCGGCCTGGTGGGTGGTGTGCAGCAGTTCCCGCCATGAGGCGGGTGCGGTGGTGAGCCTGCACGGCAGGGGGCGGCCGCCCTCGGCGACGTAGCCGGTGGTGATCTCCGGCTCTGCGGACAGTGCCGCGAGCACCTTGGCGTGCGCGGCCAGCAGGAGCGAACCGAGCGGCAGCGCCAGCTCGTCCGCCAGTCGGCGCAGCCCGGTCACGGTGTCGTCGGGGACCTGGGTCTCGTACCGGCCCTCGCCGGTCGCCGGGTGGAGGGTCCAGTGTGGGGCGGGGGTGAATCCGCCGGCTGTCAGTACGTCCCGCCAGTAGTCCCGGTCCGTCTGGGTGCGCGTCACATGCTTTGCCATCGGTTCGTTTCCTCTGCTTGTCGCTGGTGCCGCGGCGTCAGTGGCCGCGAGCCGGGGCGGCGTGGGTGTCGTGGTGTTCTCGGCGGCCGTCGAGGTGGGTTCCGTTGCCCGGCATTTCCCGGGCCGGGTTGCCTCCCCACTGGGCGTGCGAGGGAATTTCCTCGCCCTTCATGAGGAAGGAGTCGGGGGCGAGCACCGCTGCGTCACCGATCGCCACGCCGTAGTGGACGAAGGCACCGACCCCGAGGGTGCAGCCGCTGCCGAGTGCGCTGCGGTCCGACTTGAAGGCGCCGTCCTCCTGCGAGTGGCACTGGACGACGGTCCCGGCGTTGAGCACGCTGTCGTCGCCGATGGTGACGAAGGTGCGCTCCGGGAAGAAGCAGCCGTCGTCGAAGACCCGCTTGCCGATCCGGGCCCCGAGCAGCCGCCAGATCACGTTCTTGAAGGGGGTGCCGTTGAAGACCTGGATGTAGTCGACCGAGGCCAACTTCCAGAAGCGTTCATGGCGCCAGAAGGAGGGCGCGTAGATCGAGCAGTACAGCGGCTTCTGGGGCTTGAACCCGGTGGAGGCCCGTTCGACCAGTGCGAAGTAGACGACGGTGAACGTCAGGGTGAGGACGCTGCCCAGGGCGATCGCCAGTGCGCCGAGTGAGGGGTAGAAGTCGGCGGCACCCATGGCGATGACGGTGATCATGAAGAAGTGGATCAACCGCGCCAGCAGGTACAGGCCGGCGGTTGCGGCATTGTGCTTGTTCTTGGCGGTCAGGCGACGGCGCAGCTGGTCGCCGGTCTGCAGGTGGTTGAACCTGTTGTCGCGCATCACCGTGCGCGGGATCTCGAAGCTGGGGGAGCCCAGCAGCCCCACGCCCTCGCGCACCGGTCCGTCGATGGGGACCATGACCTTCGTGGCGAGCAGGCAGTTGTCGCCTGTCTTGCCCTGTGACGGGTAGGCGATGCGGTTTCCGAGGAAGTTACGGGGCCCGATCGACGTCCGGGACACCCGGAACGACGTGCTGGAGAAGTCGGCGTTCATGAGAGACAGTCCGTCGGCGATCATGGTGCCGGTTCCGACCGAGCTCAGGTACGGGTTCTCCTGCTGTATTTCGGTGCCGAAGTTCGACCCGGTCTGCTCGATGCGGCAGAGGTCGTATCCGAGGCAGCGCAGGTAGTGGACGATTGCGGAGCTGTCGCCGAAGAGCCTGGTGAAGGACTTCCTGTTGGTCATCAGGGCGACAGCCCGCTGGACGCTGTAGTGGAAGCCGTACAGCGGATAGACCTTGCCGGGCTTGAGGGCCCGGTTCAGCACACGGGGCACGGTGCCCACGACGAGGAGGCCGACGAACAGGGAGCCGAAGAAGACGACCAGGGAAGTGGCCAGGGCATAGGCGTAGAAGGCGGGGCTGGTGACGGCCAGCCGCTGCGGGTTCAGGAGCGCATGAAGTTGCGGGATCTCGGCGAACAGAACGCTCACACCGCCGATCGCCAGCGGCAGAATCACCACCAACAGATTCAGCAGTTGCAGAACGCCGTACACGGTCCTTTTGACGGTGGAGCAGTCGGCCGGGCCGACCGTCCGGTAGTCCACCTCGGTCTGCTGCGCCGGCGAGCCGTGCCAGCGTTCTCCGTCGGGCACCACCTGGCCGGTGTGCAGAGAGGAGGCGTGGCCCAGCTGAGCGCCGTCGCCCATCGAGGTCTCGATGTCGAGGACCGTGTGCTCGCTGACGAGCACGTTGCTGCCGAGGGTGACCGGGCCGGTCTGGATCAGGCCGGCGTGGGCCCGGTAGCAGGACAGGTGCACGTCCTTGCGGATGATCGTGCCCTCACCGACGGTGAGCAGGTCGGTGCAGACCGGTATGGCGTGGGACAGGATCGTGACGCCTTTCCCGATCCGCGCGCCGAGCGCCCTGAGATAGAGCACGTACAGCGGTGAACCGGCGAACAGGCGCAGGGGGCTGGTGCGGATCAGGGTCTTGACGACCCAGAATCGCAGATAGGCCATGCCCCACACGGGGAACTCGCCGAATCGCCAGCGACCGATGAGTGCCCATTTCGCCACGATCGGGAAGGCGCACAGGCCCAGGAAGCTCGCTCCGGCGAACAGGACGGACCGCAGGTAGAGGTCGAACAGGCCCGAGCCCGCAGAGATCCACTCGTAACCTTGCGTGGCGACGAGGGCTGCGAGGTAGGTATAGCCCAGGAAGATCAGGAACTGCAGCATTCCGCACACGATGTAGCGCCGTGTACCGACGGCTGCCGGCACCTCGGCTCGCGGCGCCGCCTCGGTCCGTGCCGCCATGGCGTTCGCAGCCCCTGCATCGGCCGGTATCGGCGCGGCTGCCGACACGTCCGCAGCCGAGGCCGGCGATGGGACGGGCGTGGGCGCGGCGTCGCCGAGCGCGGTGGCCAGGCTCCGGATCGTGGGGTGCCGGTAGATGTCCTTCATCGACACCGTCGGCAAGTCCGCCCGCTTCCTGACCCGCGCACAGAACTGGGCCATCACCAGGGAATCGGCACCCAGGTCGTTGAAGAAGTGGCTGTCGGCCGGTACCTGCTCGATGCGCGCGACGCCGGCCAGTACCTCGGCCAGCAGCCTCTCGGTGCCGGTCAACGGGTCGGCGCCGCCCCCGCCGTCCTGGAGGGTCGCGATGCCGGCCGGAGCGGCCGTCAAGACTTCGACAGATTTCCCTATCACGTGAGCTCCTTGAGGACGCTTCGGTAGACGTCGGTCGGTACGGACGGAATTCGTGTCGTCCGCCTCTCCAGTACGCCTGGCCGGGAAATTCCTGTCGCGCCCCTGAATTTCGGGGCTTGACGCAACACACCGGCCTTGATAGCCCGACGAATTTGCGGTCAGCGCCCCTGTATTCCCTTGCTTTCCGTGCACCTCGCCCCGCCTATGGCCGCGCATCGAAGGCACACCCGTTCAATCCGCGGGGCGTCCGGGATTTACGTCGACCCGCCCATCTGACCTGGCGCTTTCCGGATGGGGCCAGGTACGACGATGGGGCAGGACACGGGGGGCAGGGCATGGGGGCGGGTCCTGGAGGGCGGACACGGTTGTGGCCGAGCACGGAAGCGCCGGATACCCCTGGTGACCGTGGGTGGTTCAGCACCCTCCCCCGGCCACGGCGCTTATGCGGGAACAGGGCGCCTGTCAAGTCCCGAATTTCGGTGGCATGACAGGCTGCTCCGATTCGGGCGTACTGAATATATTCCGGCGAATCAAAAGTCGCCGTCGAATTCCTCCCCGAGCCGAGACGGATCACCGGCCGGGAGACACTCCGCCGCAGTCGAGGAGACGACCATGCCCGTCATATCCGTTCCCCAGGCCTTCAACGAGGACGACCTCTACGTCGACCTTGAGCAAGTCGTCGGGCTCCCTCTGTTCCTCAAGTGCGAGGGATTCAATTTCGCCGGATCGATCAAGCTCAAGGCTGCCACCGAAATGGTCGAGGCCGCCGAAGCCGACGGCCAGCTGACACCGAACTCGGTTCTGGTCGAATCGTCCTCGGGCAACCTGGGCGTGGCTCTGGGCATGATCGCGGCCAGCAAGGGCTACCGGTTCCTGTGCGTGACCGACTCCCGCTGCAACCTGGCGACCAGGCTGATGATGGAGGCCCTGGGCAGCGAGGTCCGCGTCATCACACAGCCCGACCCCGTCGGCGGCTTCCTCGGCGCGCGCATCGACCACGTCCGTGCGCTGTGCGCTTCCGATGATCGCTATGTGTGGCTCAACCAGTACAACAACCCCAGCAACGGCATGGCCCACTACCGTAGAACCGCCCCGGCCATCGCCCGACAGTTCCCGGACCTCGATGTGCTCTTCGTCGGCGCCGGCACCACCGGGACCCTGATGGGCTGCGCGCGCTACTTCCGCGAGTGGCACCGGCCCGTGCGCATCGTGGCCGTCGACAGCATGGGCTCGGTGACCTTCGGAGGCGCCCCGGGCCGACGCATGATTCCCGGCCTGGGCACCAGCAGGCGCCCGCCGCTGCTGGACGAGTCCTATGTCGACGATGTGGTGTGCGTGGCGGAGGCCGACACCATCCGGGCCTGTCACCGGCTGGCCAGGCGCGGGTTTCTGTTCGGGGGTTCCACCGGCACAGTGGTCAGCGGGGCGATGGACTGGCTGGCCCGCCAGGAGGGACGGGAGCTGACCGCGGCGGCCATCGCCCCGGATCTGGGTGAGCGGTATCTGGAGACCGTCTACCAGACCAACTGGGTACAGGACCTGTACGGCGAGGACGTTCTCGGTTCCCAGGCGTCGATCGCCGCATCCCAGGCGGTCTGATCCCGCGTCCTGTGACGTCCTCGCGCATCTCAAGCCCCGCAGATCGCGAAGACCCGGCCTCAGAAGGCGGAGTTGGCGAACCAGTGGGTCAGCAGGTCCTCGTCCCCCTCGTGCACGAGGACCTCTGCGTCGTAGGACAGGCGGCCGTAAACGAGCAGGAGCAAGTCGGCCGCGGTTCCCCGGACGGTCGCGTCAGCAGGTTCCGTGGTCGCACGAGTCGTGTCGAGGCCGAAGCCGTCGGGCCGCAGGCGGACGAGCCACTCGTCGTCCCCGGCCGTGGCGCGGAAGCGGATGGTCTTGTCGGCGCCGCGCAGGTTGGCCACCTTGGGGGCGAAGAAGGCGGCGAAGGGCAGATTGACGAGGAACTCATCGATCCCGTCGACCGCGAGCGGGCGGTCGATCGTGGGCCGCAGGCCGAGTGCCAGCTCGGCGTCGACTCGGTGCAGCAGCGTCTCGAAGAGCATCCGGCGTGCCCAGAAGCGGGCGTGCTGGTCGGCGCCCCATGCCCACATCGGCAGGGTCGGATCGGTCGCCGCGAAGGCCTCCGCGGCCACGGTCGCGCTCTCGCCCAGCCAGTCGGCGTACTCGTTCTCCTGCTCCGGGAGCCGCAGGTCCACTTCTCGCTTCCGCGGAGGTTCCTGGATGCGTGCCCGCAACAGGACCGAGAACCAGCGTTGGACGCTGCCCGTGTGCTTGACCAGGTCGGCCAGCGTCCACCCGGGGCAGCTGGGCACCGCTGTCGTCAGGTCGGCGTCCTTGACCACCGACACGAACCGGGTGGTCTCCGCCGCGACCGCCGTGCGGTGGTCGACCGGGGCGAAAGTAGATCCGTGGTCGGGTTGGTCCGAGGTCTTCATCGTCACGTGCCTTTCGGAGGGGTCCGCCGAGGGGCTGGTTGAGGAGGGCTTGGGAGCGGCGAACATGTCGATGACGATAGGCGCTGTGCCGCCGTTCCCTTCGCCCGGCCCATGAGAGGAGCACGCGTACCCAACGGCTCCGAGGGGTCGTCCCGGCCGGAGCCGTCACCGCTCTTACGGACGGTTCAGCGCCGCGGCTGGACGGCCAGGGCTGTGGGGCCGCTTCGCCCGGGGGCGTCGAGCACTGGCGGGCTCACCGTTCCTGTCACCTTCTCGGCCGTGAACGGTCGAGCTTGTGTACTCGGTCGTTCACACCTCGTCGCGCTCCCGACTGTCCCCTACGACAGGACGGTCACGG
>NZ_JBITGS010000050.1:0-55985 GCF_044457265.1 Streptomyces sp. NPDC050564
TGTTTCAACCCCCGGGGGCCCCATCCCCCCCCGGTCGGGGGCCGGGGGTGGTGGGGGGGGGGGGGGCGGGCGGGGGCCCCCCCCCCGGGCCCCCCCCCCCCCCCCCCCGCCCCCCCCCCACGGCCCAGAACCAGCCCACGTGACGTTCACTCCCCTTGGAGGCTTCGTGCATGGCCTGATCGCGAGCCCGTTCCTTGATGAACACCTGGTCGTCCGCCCCGGACACGCCGCTGGTATCAAGATCCCCCTGTCTCGCTACCTGGAGGTGAAGCGGGCGGTGGACGATGGCCGGCCCCCGCCGGCCTGGCTCGTCGACGGTGCCCATCGGGCGTGGTCCCTGGACATTGCTGAGCGGTCCGTCACTGACAGCGTGCTCGTGCGGGCTCCGGCCCCCTATGGCTACGCCCGGCCTCGTACGAGATCAACAAGGGCTGTGACTATGACTGCCCGCACTGCTACCTGGGGCAGAAGAAGTTCGAGGGCCTGTCATGGGAGCACAAGGCACGGCTGCTGGAGATCATGAGGGATGCCGGGGTGCTCTGGCTGCAGATCACCGGCGGCGAGCCGACGATGCACCCCGACTTCACCGAACTGGTCGCGCCCGCCCTGGCAGCCGGGCTGGGCGTGCAGGTGTTCAGCAACCTGTACCGAGTGCGGCGAGAGAACTGGGAGCTCTTCGCGCACCCGAAGGTGAGCCTCGGGACGTCGTACTACTCCGACGACCCGGCAGAGCACGACGAGATCACCGGCCGGAAGGGATCCCACGACTCCACCCGGGCGAACATCGCCGAAGCGGTGCGCCGCGGCATCCCCGTCAAGGTCGGCATCATCCAGATGCGCGACAGCCAGCGCACCGAAGAGGCCCGCACCGAGATAGAAGCCCTCGGCATCAAGCGGGTGCACGTGGACCGGGTGCGCGCCGTGGGCAACGCGGCAAGGACGGCGGCCCCGCCGTCCACATCGGAGCTGTGCGGGCGCTGCGCGCAGGGGAAGGCGGCGATTCTGCCGGACGGCACCGTCGCCCCCTGCGCGCTGGGCCGTTTCCTGCCCGCCGGCGACGTGAAGACGGCCGGACTCGCGGCCGTGCTCGCCGGGCAGCAGTGGGCTCAGGTCCCTGCCAGTATCCCGCGCCGGTACCGGGACGGATGCACGCCCGACGAAGACTCCTGCATGCCCTCCCCCGGCAGGATGTCGGCCTGCAACCCTGATCAGGATGGGTCGGACTGCAGTCCGGCCGAGACCCCGGCGCCTGCGAACCGGCATACGAGTAGGAGGCCTCCATGGACTGGCAGACGCACGCCCGGCGCCTGGCCGCCGAAGTGGTGCGGCCCGAGTCGCGTTGGTACGAACCGCTCGCCACCACACCCCGGCACACGTTCGTGCCCCGCTGGTGGACGCACGGTTCGCAGGCGTGGGAACTGCACGACGGTGCGGCCGACCCCGAGGCGTGGATGCAGGCCGCCTATGCGAACCGGACACTCGTGACTCGTGTCGGCCCGGTCCACGCCGACCACGCCGAGCCCGGCGCGATCCTTGCGACCGGCACCCCGACGTCGTCATCGACGCTGCCGGGCCTGGTGGTCACCATGTACCGGCACGCGTTGATCACCGACGACTCACGCGTGCTGGTGACGACCGGGACCGGATACGGCACCGCGCTGCTGTGCCGACGGCTGGGCGACGAGCGAGTCACGACCGTGGACGTGGATGCGCACCTGGTCAAGGTCGCCGGTGAACGGCTCGACTCCATCGGGCTGCACCCGCACACGGCCACGTGTCCGTACGGTCCATCCCCGTCTCCTGGCTGGCCGCGCTGCAGGCCGGCGGCCGACTCGTCACCACACTCGCCGGAACCGGCCTGATCGTCACCGCAGACAAGACCGAGGGCGGCGGAGCCATCGGCCGCATCGAGCCCGACCCGGCGGGGTTCATGCGCACCCGCCACGGCGACGACTACGACCACCGGGCTATAGACCAGTTGTGGGAGACGGCACGGCACGCCGACGGCGACACCGTCACGACCAGCCGCTACCCGCTGCTATACGTACCGGATTCGTGGGAGGTGATGTCGGCGCTCGAACTCACCCTCCCCGGCATCAGCCACCGCACCAGCACCGATGGAGAGACGCGCACCGTGTGGTTGCTCCACCCCGACGGTTCGTGGGCCCGCGCGACCGCGACCGGATTCCTGGACTCGCCCACGGTCCACCAGGGCGGGCCACAGCGCCTGTGGGACGAGCTCGAACGCATCCGCCACCGGCTCAACAGGGAAGGGGGCTTGCCGGTGTACGGAGCCCGAGTGCACATCGACCCGGACGGCACCATGCACCTCGCGCGCGGCAACTGGACGACCACCATCACCGCCTGACCGCCCAGGCGAACACCGAGGCGTACCAGGTCAGCCCTCAACTGATCACGCATCCCCTAGACCCGCCGGTCCGCGCCCCCCGTAGCAGATCAGCGGTGTGCCCCGTCCCTGGCCTCTCCCCCTCCCCTAGGCCAGGACGGGGCACTGCCATGCCGCCGACCGCCCGGCCCTCGTATCGTGCGGCCATGGCCAGTTCCGTCCAGTTGCTCAGCTCCGAGGAGTCCGCGCGTCTCGTCACCGCACTGCGGCACGGCCGGAGTTTGGAGGACGCCACCGGCGACCTGTGGCCAGACCTGCTCACAGTCTGGGCTACGGCTCGCACGGACACCCGGCTGACGGTCGCGCTCGCGGGCCGGGACCCGGACGCCGAGGCAGAGACGGCGCGCACGGCCAAGGCGGAGTATCTGCGATTGCTCGCCCTTGGTCTCCCGCCGACACGGGCGGAGCTCATCATGGGCGCCGGCGACGTCGCCAGGCGGCGCGCCGTTCCGGCGTATGCGAAGTCCTGCGCCGCCGTCAGCGAGACCACCGCCCCCTACGGGCACGGCAAGTGGGCCCGGCTCACCCCGCCCACCGTGGCCCGGTTCCTCGCCAAGCTGCGCACGCCCGTGTTGCGTTGCGGGGCGACGAGCGTGAAAGCCGCCGCTGCAGCCGTCGGCGTCACTCCCCAGGCTTTATCAACGGCGCCGCCGTGACACGGAGTTCGCCGCCGCCATGGACGAGGCCCGGCGGACCGCCGCCCGAGCAGGGAGCCCCGGCTACGGGTGCCGTCGAGCTGCCCTTTGCCGCAGACGCCCGTCGGGTCGGGCACGAACACGGCCCCTGGGAAACGCCACGAACAACAGCCATAGCCGTGCTGATGATGTCCTCTGGTCCCGTACTCAACGTTCAGGAGCTGGAGGGACCGTCGGCACTACGCCAGGGTCGCGCCTGTTCAGGTATTCCGCCGCTCTCTGGGCGAACGCGTCGATCGCGTTCTTCAGGGCCACGTGCTCGTTGGGCGAGCGACTTGGGTTCGGTGGCCGGTGGTTTGAAGGGTCGTCCGGACTCGTCTCATCCGGGTCTATTAGATGAGTCCTTCCTGCGTCGTTCAGGAAGTCCTTGAGCCTCACCGCGTGTTGCTGCACTTTCTGAGCAGCTCTCACTACATCAGTACCAGCGACTCCTGCGGCCTCCAGCAGCACATGTTGGGCAGCTTCTGCGATGCGGTGTGGTTGGCCAAGGGCAGAGACCTGCTGCTGGAGCCAACGCGTCGTGGCGTCGGGAAGGTCCACGTACGCACATTCCTCGTCCTTGAGCCGGTCTACGTGCTCCTGAACTGCTCGGTCCCAGCGCTCAGCGGCCTTCGCCGCTGGGTCCGCCTGGCGTGTCCATTCTTGGGAGACGGTGAGAAACTGCGCGAATACCTCACGCTGCGCCGTCCGCCGCGCGGTGTCGAGTGGCCCTAGATACGCCGTTAGGGCTGTCTCCGACGCGGCCTTCATCGCCATCCTCGCGGCCGACAGAGCAGCCACGCCGCCGACCAACGCACCGGCTAACCCGCTGGCTCCGCCGATCAGCGCAGCCGTCATCTCACCGTCCATGCGGGCAATCCTGCCCGGACGCCGACGGCAGTACTCGGCACCAGTAGAAGCCGCCCCGCCAAGGCCGTTCTCCTCCGTCCCGCAGCGCCGCCGACGGGAACCTGCGCGCTGAGCCCTCGTGAAGTCAAGCTGGGCGCGCGGGCTCCCGCATCGCCGACTCCAGGATTCTGCGAACTCGCGTGCTTCCAACCGCTCCAAAGCCGATCAGGACCCCACCACGTGGCAGCCCCCGGCCGCCGGCTACCCGCTGCCCGTACGGCACCGACTGGATCATCATCAAAGCACTCTGGCAGCTTGCCATCGACCACACCGAACATGCTGCGCTCACCGACATCCTCGACGAGTGCCCCAACTCCCCCATCACCGTCACCCACACCCGATAACCACCAACGCAGCCCTCGCGAAGAGGCACAGAGAATGGTTCGGCGCCAGGTCAGCCGCACGTCCAGAAGATCGCGTCCGCTGCGTCCTCGACGTCCTCCCTACTGCGGGCTTCATGCAAGCGAGTACATACGGTTGTTCGGACGGAGCGAGTCAGCAACGATGCGCAAGCACAACGCGTCATCTGACTCTGGCTGGGCGACGTCAAGGCATCGTGACTGTGGGACATCGAGGACCGTGCAAGTGCCACCGCCAGCAACAGAGTCGGCCGAGGAAGTGAAGATGAGGCCTTCGACCGGATGGGACGAGCTGAAGACACGCAGCAGGTACTCGGTGACGATCTGTGTGGGCACGTACTCCAGATGCTCCAACCCGTCCGAATTGGCGCTGAGTTCCTTCACGAAGTCGTAAAGAAACCTAACGCCCCGTCGTAGTCGGGCATCGTGATGCGGATGGAAGATCGAAGGCTCCGGTATCAGACGCGTGAAGTCGACGACAGTGCAAGGCCGGGTGGTCTCGAAGGCCGCGTAGGTGATCAATGGCGTGGCGTCGGTGGCGTGGCGTGTCACTTCCTGTACGGCCGTGCGCGGGCAGCTGGCACCGTAGAACAGCGGAATGCCGGCCGGGCTCATCCTGTTGGGCCGCACGGCTTGCTCAGGCAAGGGGGTGCCCAGATGGCGAGCGTGCCAGCACAGATCGGATGCGCTGTGCGTGCGCGCTCGCCACAGTCTGTGCCCAGCGGGCAATTCCCGCAGTAGTCCCACTTGAGGTATGAGTTGACCGACCTCATGGAGGATCGCAGCCGCCGGGATCTCCCCGGCGCCCAGGAACTCCTCATCCGGGCTATTCTCGGTCAGCCAGAACACGTGGCGAGTGCGGAATTTGACCTGATGGCAAAACCGCTTCCAACCGTCGCGCAGGGCTTCGTCGTGGCGGAGTGCGGCAAAGTCGCGCTCGATCCAGGTGTGGTCCAGTGCCGCGTCGCGGACTGCTGCCTGTAGTTGATCATTGGTGAAGACGTGTGCGTAGTCGTCGACGAGTTCTGGCCCGCTCCATGATGGGGTGGCGACGAGCTCTCCTTCGAAGTAGGCGCCCTCGTCGCCGGCGTAGGCGTACTCGGTGCGCAGGCCGTCGAAGAAAGCCTTGAGGAGTACGTCGAGTTCGGCCGCGGGCGCCGCCTCGCAGAAGTCGCACATCTGGTCGGTGTCGGCCGCTGCCTTCACCTCATCCGCCAGATGTCGATCATTCACGCAGTCGGCGCATACCCACTTGTCGGCGTAGGCCCAGCCCTGCTCGTCCTGTGCCAGCCACAGATCTCCCCCCATGAGCTCAAAGGTTAGGCGACCGACATACGGGCGTGCGACATGCTGCCGTGCAAGCGTCGTTGGGAGGTGCAAGTGATGATGCAGGAAGGAGGGTCAGTGGTCGGTGTCGTCGATGCTCAGATCGCGGCGCATCGTGTGGCGCATCTCGGACAGCAGCTCCCACGAGGCGTTCACCTGCCCGTCGAACGCATCGAGGGCTTCGGGGTCGGCCGGCGGCGCAACAAGCAGTCGTTTGAGCATTCCGTAGCCCCGGTTGAGGTGCCGGCTGGCTGCTCCGGCGGCTGCCAGGACGAGAGTCGGCACGACCATCTGCGCCTCGGCATAACTGTCACGATGAGCGGTGCGGCGGGACTCCAGTTCGTCGAGGCATGCCTCGACCCCACTGCCGGAGCGCAGGGCGTGCTGGAGGTTGACCTGAGCCGTCAGGTACTGGCGGGAGGCGGTGTTGAGGGATATGTAACAGGAGCGGCGCAAGTCAAGGAAGTCTCGCTGATGTGCCTCAGCGCGTTCGGCCCGTCGTACCTGCTCGAGGTGTTGGCGCTCTTCGCGCTGCTGCTGAGCCATCACCTGAAGTTCCAGACGCTTAGTACGGTCGGCGCGGCCTTGGGTGAACAAAGCACCGCCCAGCGTGCCCACGACACCGACGACAGCAACGGCCAAGGCGCCCCACGTGTCCCCCACAGCTCGCAACCTCCTCTGCGACGACAAAGAAGACAAGTATGACAGTTAAGCCGTCCGGCCGATCACGTGGAATGATCCCCCATCAGCAAGTTGCGGCTTGCGGAGAGTTCAGCGGGAGGGGCGATGGACGAACAGCACTACCTGTGCATGGCGGAGATCTACGATGAAGCGCTGCAGAAGGAGCTTCGCGGGTATCTCGATTCCGGCACGTGCAGCTTCTGCGGCGGCGGGGGTGAAGGCGTGGTGTCCTTCGAGCTCTTTATGGAAGAAGTCATGTCCGCGGTGAGCTGGCGATTCCAACGTGCCGGTGACGCAGGGGTCCCGCGCGAGGATGGGGACTGGGCAGAAGCCACCTGGGACTTCCATGAGGTCACCCAGGAAATCCTGTGGGGTGCCGTCGAGTGGGCTGTCGCCGACGCCGTCGGCAAGCATGACGACGGTGACGCCTGGGTGTACCGCGACTACCCCTGGCCTGCCCACGATGTGGCGATGCGGCGAGGCTGGAGGGACTTTTGCAAGCTGGTCGATGAACACGACGAGGCCATACTGTTGCCGGCAGGACCGGACCGGCGGTGGGCGTACGGCCTGTACGGACCCCTGGAAGTGCTCGACCACATCTGTGAGATGGCAAAGAAGCTGGGGCTGGTGGTGCCGCTCGTCGAGGGCAGCCAGCTGTGGCGCAGCCGGCTGGATGAGAAACCTGTTGCGTGTACTGCCAAAGAGGTGGGGCCGGCGCCAGCCAAATACGCAGGACCCAATCGCATGAGCCCGGCCAGGGTGTCGATGTTCTACGCCGCCGAAGATCCCTCCACAGCCCAACGTGAGGTGACAGCGCACCGCATTGATCCGACGCAGACGCATCTGACCACCTGTGCCTTTGCCGTGGCTCATTACGATTGCTGGGTTCTAGACCTGACCGACCTGCCCGAAGTTCCCAGCATCTTCGACAGCCAGCGGCGGAATATGTACACGTTCGCGGACTTCATGCAGCACTTCGCCAGCGAACTGTCCAAGCCGGTTCCGCTCGACGGCGCGCAGCACCACGAATACCGGCCCACCCAACTCTTCACCCAGTACCTGCAACACCAGGCGCCTCTTGGAGTCAAGGGCATCCGGTTCCGCTCAGCCCAAATCAGCGACGGCATCAACTACGTCCTGTTCGCAGGCCCTCAGGACTGCAGCGACCCCCAGACCCAGAAGCCCGAGCACCTGCTGGTTATCGAACCCACTACAGCTCTGCGGACCATGCTCAAGGCGGAATGAGCTGCCGCTCTCGTCGGCGTGGTCAGGTGTTCGTTGCGATCTTCAATCCATGGTCGGAGAACCCCACCGAATCGCGGCGAGCCCTGCGCGCCCAGCTCGCCGTTGTTACCGCAGACGTCTGACGTCCACACCGGCCCCGTAAGGGTGTGGGGGCTGCGGACACGCACCGGCCCGGTCATGCATGGACGGGCCGGGACTGTGCCGCCGCTAGGGGTGGGGCCCCGACGGGCCCCTCCGCACAGCCCCCCACCTCGTCATCTGGTTCAGCTGCTGTGCTGGAAGCGCACGGGTTCACCGAGTACCGTGCGGGCGCTGTCGAAGTCAGCGAGTCGGGCCGCGACCGTGGCGACGGCGAGTCGTTCGGGCAAGGCGGCGGAGAATTTCAGGCCGCGTACGGCGCGACGGTCCACGTCGGGCAGGACGAGATTGTCGCTGACGTTCTCGCGGGCGGTGCGCCAGTCGGCCGGGGTGAGGTCTTCGCGTAGGCGCAGCCAGCTGTCGGTGGGGCGTTGCAGCGGGTCGGTGACGGATTGGAGGGTGGCGGCGAGGGTGGCGTTGGCGCGGTAGCCGGCCCATGTCCACCAGCGCACATCGCTGCCGACGCGCGTGATCAGCGTGCCGCCGGGGTGCACGGTGTCGGGTGCGTCGCTCTCGCGCTGTTCTGTCAGGCACGCGGTGGCGCGTCGGGTGAGGGAGACGGGCGGGTCTGTGCCCAGCAGTACCTCGCGCATGGAGCGGGTGAGGGCGTAGGACAGTCCGCTGACCCCGCCGTTCATCCACTTGGCGATGCCGCCGCTGTCGGCGGGTTCGACGAAGACGCGCTTGCGGAGCCAGTCGATGTAGGTGACCTGCCAGCTGCGTCCGCCGAGCAGGAGCCGTCGGGGGCCGGGGCGCTCCTCGGTCAGGACGGTCGGGTCGGTGCGGCCGATCTCCGTGCGCCCGGACAGGACGGTGAACTGCGGTGGCGCGGTGAAGGAGGCGGTGAGTTCGATGAAGTGCCGTTTGCCGAAGCGGCGTTCGGCTTCGGGGCCGACGAAGAGCATGCCGCCGTCGGTGTCGAGGAAGCCTTCCTCGGTGAGGAAGCGCAGGATGGGGGCGGCGGACCGGTCGAAGGGTGCCAGGCCGTTCCACTGCCGGTCCCACAACTGGTCGCCGAGCTTGTGCTGTTGCAGGGTGACGGCGAGCAGTTGCTGGGCCACGAGGTGGCGTGGCTCGGGGGGCGGGAGGACGGGTTCCACCCAGCCGCGCGCCCACAGCAGGAGCAGGCCCGCCGCCTGCAGCAGTGTTTCCTTGCGGGTGGTGAGAAACAGGCAGTTGCGTTGGGTGCCGGTGCGCCTGCCGGTGCGGCCGATGCGTTGCAGGAACGAGGCGACGGTGGGGGGTGAGTCGATCTGGATGACGCGGTCCAGGTCGCCGACGTCGATGCCGAGTTCGAGGGTGGAGGTGGAGACGATGACGCAGTCGCGTGCCTCGGCGAAGGCTTGTTCGGAGCGGGTGCGTTCGTCAACGGAGAGGGAGGCGTGGGAGAGGAAGACGGTTACCTCGCGGGCCCGCAGGGCGGCGCCCAGCTCTTCGACCTGGCGGCGTGAGTCGCAAAAGACGAGCCGTTTTTCTCCCCGGTGCAGGGCCGCGATGAGTTTGGCGGCGTTCTCCAGGGAGCCGACGTAGTCGAGTTCCACCTCGCCGGCGGGTCTGCGAGAGACGTCGGCGGCAGCCGTGTTGCCAGGCTCAGGGGCTGGGGTGGTGGGCAGGTGGACGTCGGGGGCGACGACCTGCCCGGTGCGGTTTTCGGCGCCTGCGCCTTGCAGCCAGTGCAGCAGCTGGGCGGCGTTGCCGACGGTCGCCGATAGTCCGACGCGCTGGATGGGCCGCCCGGTGACCCGTTGAAGGCGTTCGAGGACGGCGAGCAGGTGCCAGCCTCGGTCGTCGCCGGCGAAGGCGTGCACTTCGTCGACGACGACGGCCCGCACGTTTCCCAGCAGGCGCGCGTGGTCGGTTTTGACGCCGATCAGCATCGCCTCGAGTGACTCGGGTGTGGTCAGCAGGATGTCCGGCGCGTCGGTGCGGATGCGCTGGCGCGTTGATTCCTTGGTGTCGCCGTGCCACAGGGCCGCGCGTCGCCCCAGCCACTGGGCGTAGGAGTCGACGCGGGTGACGAGGTTGTTGAGGAGGGCTTTGAGCGGACACAGGTAGAGGACGGAGGTGCCGGTCCACTGCTGGGTGGCCATCGCGGACAGGAGGGGAAAGCAGGCCGCTTCGGTCTTGCCGCCCGCGGTGGGAGCCAGCAGTACGGCGTCTTGGCCCTCCATGAGCGGGGTGATCGCCGCCTTCTGCAGGGGGCGCAGGTCGGGCCAGCCGAGGGTGTTGACGATGTGGTGCAGGACGACGGGGTCGAGCCGGTCCAGCACATCGAAGGGAGCAACCTCTTCTTTGCTGCTGCCCTGTCCGTTGGCGTCGAGGGTGCTGTCGCCGTCTGCCATTACAGGTCCACGTCGATGTCGTCGGCGGATGCGGGGCCGCCGGTGGCAGTGGCGGCCAGATTGCGCTCCACGTCGGTGAGTTCGCTGCTGGCGACCGTCAGCCGGTAGTGCTGGCGGGGGTCGAAGTCGTCGAACTGGTCCACACGGTCCAGGACGTCTCCGACGAGCTTTTTGAGGAACAGTCGCGGAGCCACACCGACTTTCCCGCCCAGCGCCCCACCGACGGCCCGCGCGAGGTCCGCGACATACAGGTCGTCGACGACCGTCTTCACGCGCTCGGGCGACGCGGCGGCCTGCGCGTACAGGTCCCGGATGGTGACGCCGAGACCGACCAGGGACTCCTGGTTGAAGCCGGGGAGTCTGATCTGCACGGCGCGGGGGTTGTCGAAGCGGGGGTCGGTGGTGAAGTCGGTGGCGATCCGCTGGGCGAGTGGGGCCAGGCGCTGCACGCCCTGCTGCCCGTCGTAGAAGGCAGGGGTGCCGGTGATGATGAGGTAGAGGCCGGGGAAGCGGCCGGAGTGCACCTCGTCGATGAGTTGCCGCAGTGCGTTGAGGGCCTTGTCGCGGGCGTCTGAGCGGACCCGTTGCAGGGTCTCTACCTCGTCGAGGACGACGATGAGTCCGGTGTGCCCACTGTCGCGGAGCACGGTGAGGAGGCCTTGGAGGAAGCCGAGGGCGCCGAAGTGGTCGAGGTCGCCGCGTACCCCGGCGGCCCTGCGGGCGGAGGCGGCGACATGGGGCTGGCCGCCGAGCCAGGCCAGCACGGCGGCGGCGGTTGTCTCGTCTGCGTCGGCGAGGGCGGTGCGGTAGCCGCGCAGCGCGGTGGCGAAGGACGGGGCGTGGCGGGATACCTCTGCAAGCCGTGCCACGAGGAGTTTCTCTACCTCGTCGGGCAGCTCGTCCTCGCTCGCGCCGGCGGCGAGGGCGTCCTCTTCCAGGGCGTAGAACCAGGCGTCGACGACGGGGCGTAGGGCGCTGGGCGGGAAGCTGGAGGTGGTCAGGCGTTCGGTGAGGCGCCGGTAGACCGTCTCCAGCTTGTGCAGTGGGGTCTCGTTCTCGGAGATCTGGATCTCGGCCACGGCGAAGTTGCGGCGCTTGGCGCGCTCCCCCAGCCAGCGGGTGAAGAAGGTCTTGCCGGACCCGTACTCGCCGCGCACAGCCTTGAACACCGCCTCACCCGAGGCCACGGCGTCGAGTTCCGCGTCCAGGGCTGCTTCGAACCGGTCGAGTCCGGTGGCCAGCAGATCGAGTCCGCTCTCGGGCACGGCGCCGCGGCGCAGCGCGTCGATGACGGTACGGCGGCGGGCCGCGCTCACGTGGACGGGGCCCTTGGATCCAGTGGTGCTCACGAACAGCAGTCTTCCATCTTCTGCAGCGTTGCCTGACGGGAGCAGTGGGGGTTGAGGCGCCCGGTGTGCACCGGTTTCAAGCGGCGGTGCCCGTGCTGCTCGACCGGGTCCGGTTGCCTAGCACTTCTCCCCTACCCGGCCGAGTGTTTTTTCGCGGAGCTCGACGCTGCTGGCACGCAGCCATCGCGCTGCAGAGGGCTGTGGCTTGGGTTGTCCGCGCACCCCAGAGCGTCACATATAGGTAATAAGCCTCTTAAAACGGATATCTCGGTCTCACGGGTGACGGGAGTGTCCGGTTGGTGATCAGTAATGCGATGTGGGGCCGGATCGCGCCGTTGATACCGACCGATCCGGTCCGCGGGCGACGGTGAGCGGATCACCGCCGCATGTGGCTGGCCCCATGGCGGGGTCCTCCTCCGGTGTTGCCCGATTCGCCTGGTGAGGCGCGGAGTTGTGGCTTAGTGTCAGTCGAGCGTTTCAGCACAGGTGGTATGGGGGCGAGGGTGGGCGGTTCAGACGCTACTCAACTTGTGTTCTTGCACGGGATCGGAGGGATCCGTGATCCGGAGCGGGAACGCCGTGAGTGGCTGGAGGCCCTGGCCGCAGGCGCGCGCAAGGCGGGGCACGCCGACGCGGTTTCCGGGCTGACCCAGGGCTGGCTGGCGGAGGTCCGGTTCGCCGACTACAGCGATCTGTTCGTCGACGCCGAGGCTCAGGGGGACCAGGCCCTGGCACTCGATGACCAGGAAGACGCGGTGTTCCTGGAGGAGTTCGTCGAGGCACTGATCGACGAGCTGGGCGTACAGTCCGTGGAGCGGGGCGACAAGCGGGCGTTGGCGGTGGTCGAGGACGCCCGGTCCCAGCTGCCCCGCTTCGACGGCGAGGCCCAGGGCGTCGGAGCGCCGATCCGGGTCCTCGGCAGGGTGCTGACGACCCTGCTGCAGATTCCGGGGCTGCGCGGGAGCGCGCAGTGGGCGAGTGGTCTGCCGCTGCTGTGGTACCTGGCCCAGGTCGGCCGCTACCTCGGCAGGCAAGAGGCCGACGGCGCCGGGCGCACTTTGGACCAACGGATCCGCGAGCGGGTGCTGCGTGGCACGGAGCCCGACCGGCCGCTGATCGTGGTGAGCCACTCACTCGGCACCGTCGTGGCGTTCGAGGCGCTGAGCGGCCACCGCGGGCCGGTTCCGCTGCTGATGACCTTGGGCTCACCGCTGGCCACCGGGGCGGCCGTACTGCAGCGTCTCGTGCCGCAACCGCCCCGCACTCCTGGCCGGGTCGAACGGTGGCTGAACTTCTGGGACCGCGACGACATCGTGGTGGGCCGGCCCCGCATCCAGAACTGGATGCTGCCCAACGCCTCGGGTGTCCTGCCGGTGACCGAGCGGGTGGACTCCGACGGTCTGTGGGTGCACAGCGCCACCAAATACCTGCAGCAGCCGGCCGTCGCCGGCCCCCTGGTCGAAGCGCTGAAGAAGTGACCGAGGAGCAGCGCCGGCACGTCTTGGTCGTGGGCGCGCAGTGCACGGCGATGGGCGTCCTGTCCCGGCTGGAGGAAGCCGCCCGCAACCTGCACTCCGTGCTCACCGACCCCGCCCTCGGGGCGTGCGCCGCCCGCACCGGCGACCATCCGTCCCTGCTGGTGAGCGCCGCTCTGAAACCCGAGGACGTACGCAACGCCGTACGCGAAGCCGTGTGCCGGGCCCGGGACGACAACGCGGTGCTGGTGGTGGCGTTGCTCGGGCACGGTTTCACCGCCCCCCAGCAGGCCGACCTGTACTACATGGTCGCCGACTCCACGACCGGCAGCATCGGGTCCGCGGTGCACGTCGGCCAGTTGCTCACCGAAGCCGTCGACGAGCCAGGGGTCGAGGGCGTCGTCGCGCTGGTGGACACCTGCCACGCGGCTGGCGCCGCCCCGGACGCGCGCGGCATCGCGGGCGGGGTGCGGGCGGGCCGTACCAGGCTGTCGGTCCTCACCGCAGCCGCAGCCGATCAGGCGGCCCGCGACATGCGCCTGACGTTCGCCGTCGTCGACGTGTTACGCAAAGGAATCACCGGCGCCGGCCCTCTGGTGTATGCGGACGCCAAGCTCACCGAAGAGCTGCGCGAACGCATCGTCGGCCAGGTCGTCGGCCGGTTCGAATACGACAACGACCCCTTCGCCGCCGACGGCCTGTGGCTCGCCCGCAACGCGCGGTCGGCGCCAGGCGCCGGAGGCGGCGTCGTGGGGCCTGCGGGACGACAGGACCTGGAGGAAGCCGTGGCCCTGTGGCGAGCCGGTACCCGCCTCCCGGCACGCCTCACACGTTCCGCGCTCGACGAGCTACACACGTTCGCCCGGCGGAGCGAGGTGGCGGACGCTGTCGACCCGGTCTGGCACGACCGGGTCACCGACGTGGTGGCGACACTCCTGGGATGCTGCGAGGTCGTCACCCTCCTCAACACCGTGTTCGCCGAGGTGCTGACCAGCGATCTGCTGCGCGCGGCACGCCAGTTGTCCGGTCTGCCTCCGGAGGCCGAGGGCGCCGAGCTGCTGCGCGACATCGTCGAGTACGCGGCCCTACGCATGCCGAAGCTCGACGAGTCCCCGTGGAAGGTCCCCGCGCGCTTCGTGGCGGCCCTTGCCCTACTGGCCGCGGGGAACGAGGTGGACGCCCGGCTGCGGGAGTGGGCGGGGAAGGCGGGTGTGGTGATCGACTTCAACGACGCCCTGGCCGAGCTGGCGCGCAAGCGTGAGCAGGGTGAACTCCGCCTGGTCGTCAGCCTGGCCGGCGCGTTGAACAACTGGCCGGACGAGGTGGACGCCTGGCTGATCGGCGGCGGCCAGAGGCTCCCCGTCCACGAGCGCTTCCGCTGCGAGTCCGCGGACCAGCGCGGGGTGAGCCGGGCGATCGGGACGGCCCTGAACTGGGCGCGCCGCCGGCTCCCCACACCGGAACAGCTGGTCAACCTGGATGTCGCCGCGCCTGCCCACCTGCTGGCGTCCTGGCAGCCCGAGGAGGACAAGGTCGGCCTTCGCCGGCTCGGCGTCAACCACACCGTCGTCGTGCGCTGGAGCGGCCGCATGGACCCGATGGAGGAAAACGCTGAGATGAACGATGCCGCCCGCAAGGCGCTGCGCGACATGGCCGCCTGCACCAGCGCGCCGGTGGACTGGATCGGAGCGTCCGTCCTGAAGGACCAGCGGCGACTCGAGCAAGACCTGGAGACAGGCCGGTACGACACCGCGGTCGGGCTCGACCACCACCCCGAAGCCCTGCATGACGTCCTTGAGCAACTACTGCCGTACGCGCCGATCATCCTGTGGCCACGGCCGGACGCGCGCCCCGGTGACCAACGACTGCAGGCCCAGGTAGAACGCCACTGGCAAAGCCTGCCCGCTGGCTTCGCCGAGGCCTACCGGAAACGGTGGTCCGCGGGACACGAAGATTGCAAGGCCTGTCTCGGCGAGATGCGTGCGGTCTGGCACGACGAGGCCTGGCTGGAGTTCTGCCGTCCCTTCGAGCAGCGTGTCGTGGCCAGCCCCGAGGAGGAGTTGTGACCTGGAAGCCCTACTACCGCGGTGACGGCGAGCAGCGCGACACCCCACTGGCCGTCCCGCCGCC
Organism: Streptomyces sp. NPDC050564; assembly: GCF_044457265.1. Lineage (NCBI taxonomy): Bacteria > Bacillati > Actinomycetota > Actinomycetes > Kitasatosporales > Streptomycetaceae > Streptomyces > Streptomyces sp. NPDC050564. The sequence goes on from NZ_JBITGS010000050.1 coordinate 15,036, forward strand.
GTGGCGCACGTTTCCGCGCACGCCGCAGCACCGCCAGTACCAGCCGCCGCCCGGTCTCGTCGACGCGGTGAACGCGGCGCTGCACCTGCGCCGCCCCCTCCTCGTCACTGGTCCCGCCGGGTCCGGCAAGTCCACTGTGATCGAGCAGGTGGCCCACGAGCTGAAGCTCGGGCAAGTCCTGCGCTGGCACATCACCTCCCGCAGCTCGCTGACCGACGCCGTTTACCGTTACGACGCCCTGGGCCGCATCCACGCGCAGAGCCTGCGCGCGGCCATGACGCACGGACCGGCGGACCGGGCCGGACGCGGACGCAGCCGCGACGACATCGCTCCCTTCCTGCAGCTCGGGCCCCTCGGCACCGCGTTGCTGCCGGCCGACCAGCCGCGTGCCCTGCTGGTCGACGAGATCGACAAAAGCGACCTCGACTTGCCCAGCGACCTCCTGGAGGTCCTGGAGCGAGGTGAGTTCGAGATCCCCGAACTTGTGCGGTACCGCAAGCCCAGGGTCAAGGTCCGCCAGTGGGACAGCGACGAGGAGCACCTCATCGAGCGGGGGCGGGTGCAGTGCACCCAGTTCCCGTTCATCCTGCTGACCAGCAACGGTGAACGCGACTTCTCACCGGCCTTCCTACGCCGCTGCATCCGCTACCCCATGCCCGCCCTCACAGGTGACTTCCTCACCAGCATCGTCGAGGCCCACTTCCACGAGGTGCCGGAGAGCGCACAGCAACTCGTCGAGGAGTTCGCCGAGCGAGTCGAGGCGGGCGAACACCTCGCCGTCGACCAGCTGCTGAACGCCGTGGCCCTGCTCACCGGTGACCAAGCGCCGCAGGGCAAACAGTACGAGGAGCTGCGAGAGCTGCTCCTGCGCGAGCTCTCGCGTGTCTGACGCCCTCACCCGGCTCGTTCGGGCCCTGGGCAGCGCGCCACTGCCCTCCGCAGTGGACGCGCGCACGCTCGCCGACGCCCTGTGGCTCGCCGCCTCGGGCACCGCGGACCGGGACCCGGCCCCACCCCTGTCCGCACCCGCCGAGGAGACCGTCACCCTCCCCGAATCCACGGCGCCGCCTGAGCGCACCGAGCCCGGGCTCGGTGGGGACGGCACCCCGACCGGCGCGAGGAGCAGGGAGCTGTCCGTCCGGCAACCCGGGGCGAGTGACACGGTACGTGGCGCGCCATTGTCGCTGGGGCGCGCCAACCCGCTGCCGGATGCGCTCGTCGTCGGCCGGGCCATCCAGCCCTTCCGCCGGCCATGGCGCCAGGGCGCACGCAACCTCCTGGACATCGACGCCACCGTCGAGCACTATGCGCGCGGCGGCCCCCTGGTACCGCTGTTCCGTCCCGCTCCCGAACCCTGGTTCGAGGCGGTCGTCATCGTGGACTCCGCGCTGTCCATGAGCGTGTGGCAGGAAACCATCCGGGCCGTCACCCGGCTCCTGACCACCTTGGGAGGTTTCCGCGCCGTCCACACCTGGCGCCTGGAATGGCAGGGGGACGAACCGCGCGTACACGACCACCACGGCTGCGAAGTCCCCCGCGAGCGCGTCCCCCACCACGGCAGCGGCACCCGGGGCAGGCGGCTGGTCCTGCTGGTCTCCGACTGCGCCGCCCGCGGCTGGCACAGCCCCGTCCCCTGGGTGTTGTTGCGCGACTGGGGTGCACAGATTCCGGTGGCCCTGCTCGATCCGTTGCCGCCGCGGCTGTGGCGCCGCTCCGCCCTGAACCTGCCCCCCGTACGCGTCACCGCGGACCGAGCCGGCGAGCCCAACCGCGCCCTCCGCTTCCGGCTGCCTCCCAGACTCCGTCCCCGTGTGGACGCCGAGGACACCCTCGGGCCCTGGTCCGCGCTGCCCGTCGTGTCCTGGAGCCCGAACTCCCTGGGCGCGTGGGCGAGCACGCTCATGCGCGCCGACCCACGGGGCTGCGACGCGGTACTCATCCCCGCGACGGGCCGCCTGCCCCGGGCGCGCAACAGATCAGCACCTGCCCGACAGACCGACCCGACGCGGCTCGCCGAAGCGTTCGTCCACACCGCCCCCACCCCGGCCGTACGTCTGGCCGTCCTCTGCTCCGAGCTCCCCGAACTGCCTCTGCCGCTGTTGCACATACTGCGCGACGAGGCCGTGCCCGAAGCCCGGTACTCCGATCTCGCCGAGCTGCTCACCAGCGGCCTGTTCACCGTACGCCGCGACGCCGAGGGCGATCCGCTGCTGGCGCTCAGCGCCCCCGCCCGGGCCCATCTGCGCACGCACCTCACGACCCACGACGCATGGCACATCCGGGCCGCCTTCAGCCGCCATGCCACCGCCCACCCGTACGCCCCCGGGGGCGTCGCGACCGTACTGCACGACCCGACTGCGGCACGGCAAGTCCCGGCGCAGACACAGCCCTTCGCCGAGACAGCCACCGCGGTGAGGGGGGACGGAGGCGCGGAGGCGACACGGCGGGCCGGTGCGACACCCCCGGCCACCCCCGAGGCCAGTGCCGCGGCGACAACTCTTGGGGCGGACGAGGCATCCGCTACGTACGAGGCTATACGGGCGCAGATGCAGTCGCTGTTCGGCCCGCCCACCGCGCCCTCGGCTCTGCGCGACACCGAGCTCCTGCTGCGGCACCTGATTGACTACACCTATCACCGGCTCCCGGCCCCGCTTGGTGGCTGGCCTTATCGGAACACGCTCTTCGATGACCTGCGCCCCATCCAGGGCAGACTCACACTCACCCATGTGATTAGCGACCTCCGCGGCCAGCTCTCCGAGGAGGGCATCGACCTCGAAGGGCCGACGCGGGTTGAGGACGCGCTCGAACAGGACCTGCAGTGGCGTACCCCAGGCGCACCGCTGCGTGTCACGCTACGAATGGAGACCACTTTCTCGTGGCCGCGCGTGATGCAGGCTGCGCGCACCACATCCCCGCGCACCCCGGTCGTACTCTCTCCCGTCGAATTCCTCCTGGTCCTCGACGACTCGGACAAACCCGGAGGGCTTCAGCCTCTCGGATCCTGTGTGGCCCTGGTCGAGCGCACGGCTCCCCGGCCGGGGGCCGTCGTCGTGTTCCGTGTCCAGACCCGCCTCAGCAAAGTACGGCGGGAAAGCCGGGATGCACTCGCCAAATCTCTGCGCGAGCTACACCACCGGGCCGGCGCCCCGACATATGCGTCGCTGGTGTGGCGGGCCGAGCAGGCGTCCCCTCCCGTCCACCTCACCACGAGCACACTGTCCGACTGGTTCAGAGGGAAGGCCGTCCCGGCCGACGAGCGCAGTTTTAACTGGCTGGTTCACGTTCTCGCCCAGCAGGCTGGTCCGGATTCCGACGGCCAGTCAACCGCGGCCGCTCTCAACGAGTTGCGGGACCGTGCTCTGCAGAAGCGTCGAGAAGAACCGGCATCATCCGTCATGACGACACGGCTCGGGCAACCGATTGCTGTATTCGCCGACCGTGCGGCGCGGTCGAAAGCGCCGCGCTACATCGAGCGGAGCCACGACCGATTGCTGCGGGCCGTCGTAAGTGACTGCGTTGCCGGAGCATCGAGGCTGGTCCTGCTCGTCGGCCCGCCTGGCTCGGGCAAGTCCCGGTCGGCCTGGGAAGCGGCGCGCCACCTTCCGGACGACTGGTCTCTGTGGGAACCCCAGTCCAGCGCCGACCTCGAGGCGGCACTCGACACCCCGGCCCGGATCGGTGCGCGCACCGTGATCTGGCTGGGCGATGCGGAGCGTCACCTCCTGGACGAGACGGCCGGCGGCCGCGGCGAACGGGTCGCGGAGGCGCTGAGAGCGCGGCTGGAAGCCCCCGCCGACGGTCCAGTCCTGATGATGGGCACAGTGCGAACGGAGCCCTGGTACACACTCACCTCCGCTGCCCCGCTGAGTTCTCCCGACCGTCATCAGCAGGCACGAGCTCTGTGCCTGAGGGGTGTGGCCATCCCCGTGCCATCGCTAGTGAACGCCCCGTCCCTCTCCTATCTCACGAGTGGCGCCGACGCGATCGAGCGGTATACCTCCGCGCCGTCGTTCGTACGCGCCTTCGTGGACGCCGCGATCGACGCCCGCCGCTACGGTCACGGCCCGACGATCCCTGGCGTCCTGCTCTCCGAGGCGGCCCTCGGCTATCTGCGCCATCTCGATAAGAACACTCCGGATCTGAGACAGCTCTCTATCGAGAAGCTGAACAGCGCAGGCCTGATCCAAGTTGCGCGGCCGGACGGGTCAGTATCCTCGCTGGGATCCTTCCGGCTCTCCGACCACATCGAGCAGTATGGGCGTGAAATCCGCCGTCACTCGATCCCCCCGGAATCCCTGTGGGACGCACTGGCTCGGAACGCCGCGGTCCCGGACCTGGAAGCCATCGCCCGCACGGCGGAAGAACAGGGCGACTCACAGCTTGCGGAGCGTTTCCAAGCACTCGCCACGGAGCGGCGGAAAGCGTCCACCGCCGTGCAGGAAACCACCCCCGTCCAACTGCGTCAGCTGTTGGAACGCACCGACCTCGGCACAGACGAGGCCAGAGCCGTCGCCGACCAGGCACTGGACTGGCTGAGCGCGCATGACCGTACCGAGAGCGCTCAATACGTCCTCACCGCCCTCGTGTCCCGCCCGGATCTGCCTCGCCGGCAGACGACACAGGCGATCCAACAGGCACTGGACTGGCTTACGGTGCACGGGCAGGCCCAAGACGCGCAGTACCTACTCCGCTCCCTGCTGACGATCCCCCACCTTGCCGGGGACGAGACGGCCCGAACACTGGCGTATACCCGGACATGGCTCGCAGCACATGGGGACACCGAATCGGCGCAGTTCGTGCTGTCGACGGCTCTGCTGCACGAAGGCCTGTCGCAGGAGGACGCCCACTTCGTCGTGAACCAGGCGCTGCACTGGCTGGACTCCTACGGCGGCAGCCTCGACAGTGCGTTCGTGCAGAGCGCCGCACTGCGCCGGAACGACCTACCATCCAACACCCTACGCCAGTTCGTGCGGTACGCCCTCGACTGGCTCAGGTCGGTCGGCACCTCCGCCAAGGCCCAGCTCGTGCTCTATCGGCTCCTGCAACGCACCGATCTGGCACCGGAGGAGACGCGCGAGGCCACGGCGCTCGCTCTGAGGTGGCTGGAGGGTCACAGGCACGACACCGATCTTGACGCCCAGCTTGTCCTGCGTGAGCTGCTGAAACGCACCGACCTCGGCACAGACGAGGTCAGAGCCATCGTCGACCAGGCGCTGGACTGGCTTACGGTGCACGGGCAGGCCCAAGATGCGCAGTACCTACTCAGCTCCCTGCTGGCGATCCCCCACCTTGCCGGGGACGAGACGGCCCGGACGCTGGCGTATACCCGGACATGGCTCGCGGCACGTGGGGACACCAAAGCGGCGCAGTTCGTGTTGTCGGCGGCTCTGCTGCACGAAGGCCTGTCGCAGGAGGATGCCCACTTCGTAGTGAACCAAGCGCTGCACTGGCTGGACTCCTACGGCGATAGCCTCGACAGTGCGTTCGTGCAGGGCGCTGCACTGCGCCGGAACGACCTACCATCCAACGCCCTACGCCAGTTCGTGCGGTACGCCCTCGACTGGCTCAGATCGAACGGCGCCTCCCCCGAAGCCCAGCTCGTGCTCTATCCGCTCCTGCAACGCATCGATCTGGCACCGGAGGAGACGCGCGAGGCCACGGCGCTCGCTCTGAGGTGGCTGAGGGGTCACGGGCACGACACCGATCTTGACGACCAGTTTGTCCTGAGCGCGGTACTCTCCCGCGACGACCTCACTCCGGTCGAGGCGATGAGGGCCGGTGACCGCGCACTCGATTGGTTGCATATCCACGGTGCTGGACCGTCCGCGCAGTACGTGCTGCGTCCCCTGCTCCTGCGCACCGACCTGGGACTCGAAGTGACGACCAGGGCGGTAGAAGCAGGGAGACAGTGGAGCAACACGCGTAACGCCGCAAACGAGTCGGACGCTGGCATCGGCGAACTCGCGCGCACCCGCGCCGCCGCCGTGGACTCCGGACGCAATTACCTCATCCTCGTCGTGGACATCGCGGGATTTGCCGCGAAGTCCGTGATGGACCAAATGAATGCCCACAGTGCTCTGAACACCGTTCTGACCCAAGTGCTCTCCCAGGACGAGAGCCCACCGACGTGGGAGAGAAGCGACAGGGGCGACGGGCAGATCATCGTCTTCGAGCCGGGGACGCGAACAATGGCGCTGGCCCCGGACCTGCTCACGCGGCTAGAGCGCGCACTGCACGACCTCCACCGAGACGCATCACTCAGACTGCGCCTCGCGCTGCACTGCGGTGACGTGGCACAGAACCGGGGGGCACGGCTGGGGCAGCCGGTGGTCACGGCCACCAGGTTGGTGGATTCGCAGCCGTTGCAGGCCGCTCTGAACGCCGCGCGCAATTCCCCGGCGGCCGTGGCGATCTCCGACACCCTGTTTCACGCCGCCTTCGCTGACAGGCAGGACCTACGCAACACCTTCCGCCCTGTCTACATCCAGAGTAAGGAGGGCGCCGAGAAGGCGTGGGTCTCGGTCGCGGGGTACAAGGCACCACCCGCCATCGAAGCATGGTCGCGTCCTCCTGAAGATCTGTGACGGTGGCGGCCGGACGGCCGACTTCGCGACGCCGGAGACCGAACCCGGATGGACCTGTCGCGGCATCGCTCTCGCAGCGGCTTTGCACGCCTCAAGGTGGGGTCGCCGACATGGGCGCTGTCCAGGCGGTGGGCTGGTTGTGAACTCAGAAACGGTGTGGCCAAAGGAACGTGTCGGGGGTTTGCACGGCAGGAGGCCGTCGGGGGGTCATCGTGCCGACGACGGCCTCGGCCGTCCTCATTACCTCTTCGTGGGTGCCGCTGCTGAGGTGATGAGCAGGGCAGATGCAGTCACCCGTGCGGGCGTGCGTGCGAGGGGTGCTGTTGAGTTCCCGCACGTGTGCGAAGGCGTGTTCGGGAAAGTCGGCACGCACAGAGTGCCAGGTGCCGCTCTGCTCCTCTGGGAGGAGACCAGCGGCCACGTCCGGGCGCATGGGCGGGTAGAGCTGGCCATCGTGCTCGCGGAGCAGGAAGACGCGGTCGATGTAGTCGACGGTATCTCCCGTCGGCTGTTGCTCCTTCAGCCAGGCCAAGGCGTCGCTGCGGCTTCCTGGCCCCCATAGGTAGTCCGTGGGGAACTGCGTGGTCTCAAACCGAGTGTCGAACGCTGCCCAGTGGGCATCCTGCAGTCCGCCTTCCGGGCGAAAGACGCTGCGGATCAGGAGGTAGACGAACCCTTCGGCGCCGGTGTCATCGCGCAGGGCATCGGCCTGGGCCATGTGGATGTTTCCCTCGTCGTTCCAGGCCATAACGACGATGTCGCGCTCCACAGGCGCGGGATACAAGCGACCGCCCGGGGTGGGGCATCCCCACAGCTGGTTGATGAACTCTGCCAAGTCGTGCAGTGTGCGGGCCGTCGCCACCGGCGTAGTGCGCTGGTAGCCGACCGGGTGGGCGACAGCATTGCGTAGATGTGTCAATGCGTGCTCGATGCCACGTGTGCGCTGACCACGCAGCAGCCCGGCCTCACGCGCCCAGGTCCGCAGCCCGGCAAACATTCCATTGAAGTCGATCAGCGTGCTACCGACCTTCAACTGCCACCGCGGCGAGGCCCGCCGGCGCCTTCTGCTCAATCTCTTTACTGCGGCGAGCACATCGTCGTAGGTGTGGACATCCTCGACGGCGGCAGGCTCACTGCCGTTGGCGTCTTCGAACGTGATCGTACCGGCGCACCACTGGACGAACCGCTCTCTCAGCGCCTGTTCCATCACCAGGAGCGCGCGGTCGTCGACGACGGTGAAAATGTCGTATTCGAGCACACCGTAAGCGAACAGCCGCTGAAGCCGGGCGAACTCGCGACGCGTGTTCTGGGCCACGTCCGGGTCGAGTACGCAGCCTGCGATCAGCAACTGCAGGTACTCCGCTGACTTTTCGGCAGGCATCTTGCTGCCCAGCCCATGCGGGGTGAAGACGAGCGTGGTGCTGTCCGGTGTCTGCAGCTCATCAAGCGAGCGGATCTCTGCCATGGTCGCGGCCTCTCATGGGGTAACCGTTCAGAGTGCACGATGGGTTCCCTCCGTTCCACTGTTTTGATGCGCGCGAGGATGGGGGCGTGGTTCTTGCTGACCCGTCGGAATGTCCGGGCGTGCTCTGGTCTTACTCACGCTTGCTGCGCAGCAGGCGGAGGCACGTATCTCCTCCATGTTTCGGCTTTGGCTCCGCCGGTCAGGCCCGGGGGGCCGAACGCGTTGGTGAATGATGCACCCCACCTACACGCTCACAAGCACGATGAATGACGGCAGCAACGGACACGCCACTCGGGCCGCCCCAGGACAGAGTCCGCCGGGCAGCCCGTTGGGTCAGCCTGCTCCGAGCGCGAACTGCTCGCGCAGCAGTGCCTCGTGGAGTCGGAGGGTGCGTCCGTCGGGCAGGGTCTCCAGCGCCTGGACTCCGTCGTAGTTGAGGAGCTGGCGCAGGACGGCGGCGAAGCCGTCGCCTCGGGTGGTGGGCATCCCCGCGCGCTGGGCGAGCGCGGTGACGGGCAGAGTGCCGCCCGCCTCGAGCAGCGCGGTGAGCGCCTTGTGGACCTGCTCTGGTTGGGGTTTGCGTGCCAGCCCGCCGAGCTGTGCCTGGTACGTCTCGGAGTCGAGTAGTGCCATCACGAGCGTTTCGGTCCGGGAGACCAGAGTCGCCGTGAGCAGGGCGTCATCTCCCCCAGCGGTCAGCTCCACGTCGAAGAGAGCGTCGTGCGTCCGGGCGAGTTCCGCCTGCTTCTTTTGAGTCCTCGCCGTCGTCTTCTTCGCAGCAGCTGCCGGAGCCGGGCCGGCCGCCTGAAGTGTTCGCTCGGCCGGCAGTAGTCTTCCGGCCTCTTGCGGAGCCCACCAGGTGGGTCGCTGATCGCCCAACTCCCGCCAGTCCTTGGGGGGTTCCGCCCCGAACGGCAGGAAGGCGAGGACGGGAATGGTGAACTCGGCGAGGGAGGCCCCGCCGTGGTAGCCGGCCTTGAGTGCGGTGTAGCGGGAGTCGGCGTCCCACAGCGCGACGATGGATGCGCCGGGCTCGGGCCACACCACGCGCGGTCCGGACAGGGCGATTTCCCGTTCGGCGAGTGGGCCGGTGCCGGGCGGGCGGTGTCGGGCGGAGGCGGGGTCGATGGTGGTGTCGGTCTTTGTTCCGTGGCGGTCGATGACGTGGCCGTGGTCGCTGGTGACGATGACGGCCATGCCCTGGGCCGCCGCGATGCGCAGCAGGTCGCGCAGGCCGGGGACGTCGTCGACGCGCCAGGCTCCATCGCCGAGTTTTTGTTCCTTGGCGAGCCGGTCGTCGATAGCGTTGAGGACGACGGCGACATGGGTGTGGCCGTCGGTGAGTGCCTGTGCGAGCGCGGGGCCGAAGGTGTCGCCCGCACTCTCGGTGCGCAAATCGTCCTTGTGGAACACGGCGGCCGGGGCGCCGCCCCACAGTTTCAGGGTGGGGAAGAGGCGCTTCTCCTCTGCCTGGGTGCCCTTCATCAGGGTGCCTGCGAACAGGGAGGTTCGGGAGACGGCCGTCAGCGTGGGCAGTGCGGCCGCCATGGCCCGGCGGTGCGGGGCGCCCTCGGCGAGCGGGTCGAACTCCGCCCAGGAGCGGCGCAGTTCCTCGCCGAGTTCGTTCGCTATGGCCGCGCTCATGCCGTCCAGGAGGAGCAGCAGTACCCGTCGCTCCTGGTCGTGGCGGACGACGGGCCCGACCACGCGCTGAAGGAAGGTCTCGACGGTGAGCATGCTGCCGGGCTGGGTGCCGGACTGCGTCCAGGAGGCCAGCGAGCGGGCGAAGGATGCGTCGATCTTCCGCCGTCGGTCCCTGACGCGTGTGCCGAGGGTGTCGTAGGCGGCCTTGAGGACGGGGTCCGGGTCGCCGCCGGCCTCGATGTGTTCCAGGGCGAGATCGGCCCAGCCGGTCTCGGCGACGTGCCGCTGTATGGCGTCGGCCACCGTGGGGGTGTCGGCGGGCGGGTCGGTGGCCAGCCAGCGTGCGAGGCGCTGTCCCATGCGGGCGCGTTCGATGCGGGCAGACTCCTCCGGCTCGGTGGCAAGCCGGTGGTCCTCCAGGTTCCGGACGGCGTTCGTGACCGCGCTGGTGTCGCCTGACGTGAGGGCCTGGCCGACGGCGGTGAACCGGGCTTCGAGTCCGCCGCGCAGGATGGGGCTCGTCCCCATGGCCTGTTCCGCGCCGAACTGGCGGGCCAGCACGGCCGCCCGGTCCAGGACGGTGCCGGTGGTACGGCGTGCCTCGCGGGCCCGGTCCGCGTCGCTACCCCCGTTGCGGTGTCCTGCTGCCAACAGCGTGGTCACGTACTCCTCGGCGGCCCGGCCGAAGACACTCACCAGAGCGTCGAGTTGTTCACCGATCGCGGGGGGCTGCTCGCCGAAGTAGCGTTCGGCACGCCCGCGTGCCTGGTAGGTGGCGGGGGCAGGCTCGGCGTGCTGCCACAGGGTCGCGCACACCAGGCCGAAGGCGGCCGCGTCCGCTCCGCGTTCGGCGTCCACGAGGGCGAGCAGGGCGCGTCCGGCAAGGCCGGCCTGGTCCTCCTCGCCGAGGAAGCCGCTCAGTCCGGCGCGTTCGGGGCCGCGCAGGTTCAGTAGCCGCTCGGGGGCGCCGGGCCGGGTCGACCAATGCAGCAGAGCCTGTGCGTCGAGCCGGTCATCGCCAAGTTGCCAGGTGCCGCCCTCGGTGTCGTAGCGGCCCAGGCGCAGGCGGCGCTGGGCGAGCGCGGTCAGAGCGTACTGCCGTGACAGCCAGCCGCCGGGCACGGGCGGCCAGCCGCCGGGCGGGGTGGCGTCGAGGAGGGCTTCGGCGGCGAAGTTGACGTCTTTGAGCCGGGGGTCGATCTGCCGGGCGCCGAATGTCTCGCGGACGACGTCCCAGCTGTCGACGGTGTCGATGCGGAGTTTGTGGACGCGGGCGAGGATCGCCGGGTCGAGTTCGTTTGGCTCGCGGTCGGTGAGGACGACCAGGACGGCAGGGCCGGGCCGGCGGCCCGCCAGGTGGTCGAGGACGAGTTCGTGGACAGCGAGTGGTGAGGGCGCCACTGCCACACCGGCCGTCCGTCCCTCGCCCCAGGCGGGTTCGGCAGGGCCGTCCCACTGGGGCGTCGACCGAAGCAGCACGACCCGGCGCCTGGCCCCGCCGTCCCCCGTCAGGGAGGTGGCGAGGGAGGACTGTGAGGACAGGTACTGGGTGATGGTCGCGGTGTTCAGCCGGACAGCGCCAGCAGCGGGCGCGGCTGCAGTGACAGCACTCATCGGTCCTCCTCCACGACCCGCCAGGAGAACTCGATGACCGTTCCAGGTTCCACGTCCGTCAACTGTCCGAGCTCAGCATGGAAATCAGCGACGACACGCTCCACCGTGGTGCGGCCTCCGCCAGAACGCTTGCCTGCACCCCTCCTTGGGGAGGGCGTCTCCTGCGAGGTGTAGGGGATGCGCGGATCACTCGTCGACGTGTTCAGGGACAGGTCATCCGCGGTGGGCTGGACCGGAGCAGGCGCGGGCGGGGTAGCGGCGGCCTGGCTGCGCTTGATCAGAGCGACGACCTCACGCTGAGTGCGGGCCAGGGCGTCGCGCAGGTTCGCCGTGCGCTGATCATCGCGGGCCACGTTGCGCAGCGAGTCGAGCAGCGCCTCACCCTCGGGGCCGAGCCCGGCGGCCAGTTCCAGGGTGCTCCAGGGCGCGGAGGCGACGGCCTCCGCGACCGTGCGGGCCTGCTTGATGGACGTGCCGTACCGGTCGGCGCTGGTGGGGCCCAGGTCGAAGGCGGCGAGGGCCTCCACCGTCTTCTTCGCCCCGGCCGCGCCTTTGCCGGCCTCCGCGGTGAGCGCATCCAACAGCTGCAGACAGCGTCGGGCGAGAGCGAGCCGTCCGGTGTCGGCGCTCTGGTCAAGGCCGAGGAAGGAGGCGTGCGCCTCCAGTTGGTGTACCAGGTCGGCCGCGTGGTCCCGGTGGGTGCGGGCGGCCTCGATGATCTGGCGGGCGAACTGGTTGATCATGCGGCCGCGCCACAGGGCGGGCGGCTTCTGCCCGAAGATCGTCTCGAAGCGCTGGCGGGCGGTGTCCCAGTCGGCTTCGGCGGGCCGCGGCTGGCTGCGCAGCGCGTCGTGGTCCTTGATCGCGGACAGTTCGGGCGCCGGGTCCAGGACGGTCCCGCCGCGCACCCACACCCGGTCGTCCATCTCCGCGAAGGCGGCGACGACAAGCCTGGCAGGGAAGTCCGGCAGGCCGCGCGGGTCGGGCTTGTCCGTCCAGTCGGTCAGGGTGATCAGGGACAGGTCCCCGGTGACGCCCTGGGCGCTGGCGAGCTGGCGGAAGTGGTCGGCCCAGTAGCGGGACAGCTCGAAGTACGCCTCCTTCTGCTGCCCAAGACGCAAGGGTCCGGCGATCCGCTGCATGAGCTTACGGTCGCCGGCCGGGACCTCGATTCGCCCGTCGCGGGCCTCGGCGGCGGCCCGCACATGGGTGAACACCTTCTTGGTGTCGGTGGCCTTGACGGCGATACCGCTGGCATCGGGGTCCAGGTCGGGGTGCGCCGGGTACTGGTGGGCAAGCAGCTTGCCCGCGACGTGCCGGATGCCGTCGTGCAGGCTCTGCCCGAAAGACAGGGTGAGACCGTCCACGTCGGGCAGCGCGACGAGGTGGTCGTCGAAGTCCGGCACGACGTCGGCGCTCTGCTTCTGCGCGAGGCCGTACGCCTGCTTGAAGGCACCCTTGACCTGCTTGAGCAGAGCCTCCCGCTGGGTTTCGAGGAGGCCCTTGGCACGGCTTCGGTTATCGGCGTTGAGGTGGCCGGCGTACTGCGTGTCGAAGCGATGCTCGTCGGCGAGAGCCTTGTCGATGACAACCAGACGGCGGAAGTCGGCGAAGCGCTGCGCGGACAGGTGCGCGGGCAGCCAGGCGATCGTGCGGGACCGCTCGCCCTGCTGCCGCTCGCGCAGCCGCCGGATGCGATTGACGTCCTCGACCGGACCCCACTCGCCCTCGTCGAAGGGGAGGTCGATAGCGATCCGCCAACGGCCCTCGTCCTGCGGCATCAGGTCGTGATCGGGCAGCTCGTCCTCATCGGCGACATTGCCGAACACGATCTCAGCGGTGCGGGCGGTGCCGCGCCAGGTAAAGCTGAGCTGGTCGCTCAACTGGCCGTGCTCGACGCCCAGTTCCTCCGACAGCAGGCGCCGGGCGAGCGCGACCCGGTTGCCGGGGTTGTCGTTGACCTGGGCGTTGGCGATGACGGAGTCCACGTCGACGCCGGACAGCTCCAGCCGCACGCCGGGGTTGGCGTCGGTGCCGGTCTCCTTGATCTCAGGGAAGCGGGCCGCCCACTCGGCGACCTTGTTCTTGATGATGCCGACCTCGGCGCCCGGGATCGGCGCGAGGACCGAGCCGTGGTTGAGCGCACCGAGCCGGCGGATGGTCAGCTCGGCCAGGGAGGGCACGCTGGGCGCGAGCGCCGACAGCAGCAGCGTGCACACCAGCCGGTTGTCGCCGACGAACATCCGGCACCGGTTGCCGCGCTGCAGGTCGGTGATCGCCTCGGGCCGGTTGAGGTACTCCTCGACGTCGTCTTCGGTGATGTCGTACGCGCTGAGCAGATACGGGCGCAGCTTGTTCGTGTACAGCTTGTCGGCGGCCTCGAAGACGACCTTCAGACTGTCGGTGAACGGCTTGTCACCGCCCTCCGCAATCACCGGGTAGAGATCGCCGACCGGGATGAGTTGCCCGAGGCGGATCTCGTTGCGGTGATCGGCCAGGAGCTGGCCCATCAGCTTCAGACCGGTGCGGGAGCGCTGCAGCGCGGACGAGATGTGGACGAGGGTGTCCATGAACGCCGGCGAGAACGGATACGTCAGCCTAAACGACTCCGCGTCCGCGCCGGTCGTGCCCTTCTCTGAGCCGAGCAGGGTGTCCCACACTTGCGAGCCGACCCGCTTGGTCTGCTCGAAGGCCGCGTCGACGAGCCTTTCCGCCTCGGCGTCCTTGGGCTTGAGGAGACGGGCGTGAGCAATCTGCGGGAGGTTGCGGTCCTCCAGAGTGATCTTGTCGAAGCGGCCGGAGGCCAGGTTCAGGGTGTCCTGGATGGACGACTCCGCCGCACCGGACACCTCCTCGCCGACCAGCTCGCGCAGGTCGCGCTGGCGAGCGATCAACGACACGACGGGAATGGCGCGGCGGGCGTCACCGCCCTCCACAAAGTTCGTGATCTTGCTTGCCTCGCGCGCGACGAACTTCTGCTCGTGGATGAGGGTGGCAAGCCACAGGATCAGCTCGTCCAGGAACAGGATCAGGCCGTCGTAGCCGAGCGACTTGGCGTGCTCGGCAATGACGGACAGCCCCGCGTCCAAAGAGATGAAACCGTGCTCATCCTCGGCGGCGTTCTTCGCAAAGCCGGGCAGCAGGTTGGTGCTGGCATCGTTGACCAGCTTGGCCCGCAACTCGGCCGGGGTGGAAGGGTTACGGAGGTTGAGCGGGGTGCCCGCCTCGTGGTTCTCCTCGGCCGCAAGAGCGGTATCCAGGAGCTGCGGGGTCCAGGCGAAGCCCTCACCCCACTCGTCCTCTTCGCCGTCATCCGCGTCGCTACTGCCGCCCAGGCCGCGGATGATGGCCTCATCGCCCGTACTGGCGCGCAGCGCACGAATGTCGGCGAACAGGGAGTCGGTCCGGTACACCTGCGGGGTCGGGGCGTCCGGGTGCAGCTTCTTGACGTGGTGCACGTACCCGCCGAGCACCCTCTGCTCGAGAGCCTTCGCGCCGAGCATGTGATACGGCACCAGCAGGAACTTCTTGCCATCCGTGCTCAGCCACTCGTGCTTAGTCAGCACCGGGTCAAACTCCGTGCGGGCACGGGCAGCCGGGTTGCCGCTGAGCAACGCGTACAGCACGGCCATAAAGTGCGACTTACCGGAACCGAACGAACCGTGCAGATACGCCGCCTTGGAACGCTGCCCATCCAGCGCCGACTTGATCAGGTCCAGCGCCTCGTCGAAATTCTCCAGCAGCCGCTCAGTGACGACATAGTCCTTGAGCGCATGCTGGGCACCCTCAGGCGTGGTCGCCTCAGCGAGGGACAGCACGAAGTCCGAGGTGGAGATGGACTTCTTGATGTCGATGACATCGCGGAGGAGGGGCTGCTGGGCCATCTTGGGTTCTCGCTCTCCTTGCGGACGTGTGGCGTGCGGTAGGTGGTCAGGACGGTGGGGGCGGGGCCGAGGTCAGGGCCGGGCAGCCGTTGGTGGAGCGGGCTTGTCCGCGCCCTGACTCTGCTTCTGTTGCTGCTACTTCTTCACGGCGGCGCGGCGGCCTCGGGTTGCAGCCTGAGGCCGCCAAGTGCGGAGGTCGTCGTCGGTGAGTCCGTGCCCACCCTGCATCTGCTGGCGGTAACCAGCGAAAAAGTCCGCCGGGGAACCGCTGTAGAGCATGTCGAACTCGCTGTGCCACTGATACAGCCACGGCTGCAGTTCCAGCAGCCCGGCGAGGAACGGCGTGATCTCCTCGGCGGTCAGCGCGGTGTTGGTGAAGTACGTTGCGAGGGCCTGCGCCTGCTCCCGGTGGTCCCAGCCAGCCCACCCGTACAACTCGGGAGTGGGGGCGTTGGTCTGCCCATAAGAGATGAACCGCTCCTTCGGCACGTCGAGCTTGCCGCGCGCCTTCCAGTAGGAGGTGCGCAGGAAGTCGGCCGAGGTGTACTTCGGCGGCACGGGGGTGGAATCCCGAATCTTCCGCTTGGCGGGCTCGTCGGGCGCGGCATCCTCCTTGCGCTGGAGTTCCCACACCTCTTCCCAGTCCGCGCGCTTCTTCAGGCCGGACGGCTTGTAACGCAGGGCGGAGAGGAACGGCACGTGCTCATCTGTGATCAGCTCGGCGACGACCTTCGCCAGCTCCTTGCGGGGCGCGTAGAGCTTGGCAACGGAGACGAAGTCCTCGTCACGCGAGAGCGCGTCGGTGAGGCGCGACAGGGTGAGGATAGTGGGCTGACTGTTCTCGTCGAACCAGTGGTCGCGGTTCTCCATGCGGTCGAGCAGCCAGGAGCGCAGGGCCTTCCCCTGGAGTACGTCCCAGCCCTCGGTAGCCCAGCGACGCTTGTACTCGGGACGCTCGACCATGCCGATGGCTTGGTTCGACTCGATGGCGTCGATCCGCTTCTGCACGATCTCCCGGTAGGGAGCGGGCCAGTGAGCGGGAATCTCCGTGATGGGGGTGGAGTTGTGTCGCTTGAACCACTCGTCGCTGGCCTCGCCTGCCTCGACCCGGCGGGCCAGGACGATCTCAAAGGCGCGCTCGCCCAGGGCGAGTTCGGGGATGTTGCGATCGTCGGTGTCCTCGGAGACCCGGAGGTCTTCGGGGTGGAGATTGTAGAGGGAATAGACCTGCCAGTCCAGTTCCTCTTGAAGGGCGATCATGCGAGCGCGAGTACGCATCCAAGCACTGCGCGCCTCACGAAGGCTTGGAGTAGTCAGCTCCTTGTCAACTAGGGCATAGGGCGCAAGATCTGCCAGCTTACGCGCAAGATCTTCGAGGATTACCGCCAAGTCTGTGGGATAGGAGCCAGGCAGAGGAAATTTTTCCACATTTGAGCCATTGAATGCGAAGTGATTCTTCCATGCTTCGCTACCCATTGCCGCATATCCAGCATCAACGCGCGCCCCACCCCCTTCCCCCTTGTTGTGACACATCATCTTCAGCCAAATGCATGCAGTAGAACTGTTTAGAAGCCCCAGAAGATTGAAGTGATCCTCACTCCTGGCGCTCGCAGGCAACTTAATCACTGGAGCGGTACGATTGAATACCTTATCGCCACGATCAAGCGAAAAGTGATTATGGGTAGCCACTTCACCCAGGGCAATAGCCCATTCATGGGCACCCTTATCCTTGGGAATCTGATGCCATTCCCACCAAGGGCGCCCATCACGAAAGTAGGTGCCACCAGAGAAAGTGGCCCGATTTCCCAACTCGGTTCGCCAAGGCCAAAGCCATTGACGCAATGCGGGAAATCCTTCCAGCCGGGCGAGCTCCCTGTCTTTGCTATAGGGGTGGAACGCAAACACGCCCTCGCCGCTGAACCCAAAATCGCGTACCTCGTCGCCGATTACTAGGCGTCGAATGTAAGACTTCTCTGCGCCAGCCTTACGGTATGCGCCAATGGGAGCCGTCATAACATCATCCGACCCCAGGACCCCGTAGAACCCAATGCGCGATACGACTTGATTCAGCGAGAAATTCTTCGCTTTATTAATTTCTTCAATAATTTCCATTCCTCCGGCTGTAAGCATCCATGGATGCTTTACATAACTGTCGCGCTTCAAATCGTCGACCGTTACCCACAATCCCTTATGGCCCGGGGAATCAATATGCTCTACGATATCTCTCCAAACCTTTCCGTCCGCCGGGTTGCAACGGGAGAACGGCTCTCCTTGAACGCTCCTTACCGTTCGAACAACTCCCGACCTTCCTGTGATACAACGGCGACCGACCAGGATTACTGTAGGTGTGCCGTGGCCGGGGATATACGCTCCAGAGGTGTCGATCACTTCCGTCAGTTCCACTCTTTGGGCGAAGTAATCTTCGATCAATTTACTCCCGAACTCGCGCTTCATGAACGAGTTCGCGGTAATTTGACCCACCAATCCGTATCCTCGCCCCTCGTCATCTCCTTGTTTAGCCAACTCGAAGAACCGCTGAGCGAAGGGGATTGACAACGCATACTTTCCTGCGCAGGCGTCGTAAAGTTCCCGGTATAGAGCGTTAAGCTTCTTGTCCTTCACAGTGATGTACGGTGGATTCCCGACCACCACGTGGTAGCGCCCCTGCTGCAGGATTCCCGGGTGCTCGTGCACGTCTTCTGTGGCGTAGGTGAATGAGGCCAGCTGATCATCGAGGTCGTCCTCGTCCCCTCCCAATGTCAGCTCAAGCTGCCGCGCCTTAATGAGGGAGTCACCCACCGCCAAGTGGATCGGCCACTCGTACCCCGCAGCCTCCGCCATTGTCCGCACGCCGCTTGCCGCCATCGCCGCAACCAACAGCCGGAAGCGCGCAATGGCCACCGCGAACGGGTTGATGTCCACACCGTGCACGGAGTCCAGCGCAGCCCGAACCCGCTCATGCACATCACGCCCAGGCCGGCCCTCGCCCCACAGCCGCACCAACCGCCGAAACGCGCTCAGCACAAAGTGCCCCGACCCACACGTGGGGTCGATCATCTTCAGTTCCTCGTACCCGAACTCCCGCACCGCCGGGTTCATCGTGCGGTCGAGGATGAACTCCTCTACGAATTCCGGTGTCTGGAGCAGCGCGTATGTCTTCCGCGCGGCCTCGCTCAGGTCCTGGTACAGGTCGCCCAGGAACCGCGTGTCCCAGCCCTTCGTGCCATCCTCGTTCAGCGGGTCGGTGAAGTCGTGGACAAGGACGCCCTCCCCGTTCCGCTGCCGCCAGAACTCGACCAACTCCCGGGCCCCGTCGTGCGAGAGCGGGATCTGGTAGAGCGGGTTGTGCCGCTTGTCGAAGAGTAGGCGGCCGGCCTGGCCTGTGCCCAGTTCATCGAAGGCCTTCTCCAGCCAGCCGCGGTATGTCGGGTTGTCGTCCGCCTCGACGTACGCGTCGTACCGGGACTCCGCCAGCTCGCGCCGGTCGCCGTCCGGCCCGGTCAGGTAGGGCTCGGGGATCAGCTGGTTGTCCTCGCAGAACCGTACGAACACCGTGCCCAGTACCCACGCCACTGCAACCTGCGTGATTCGCTCGTCCAACCACGCGTTCCAGGTCGCCGCCGTGCGCCCGAGTTTGCGTGCCTGGTTGTACTCGGCCTTCAGTCTGGCGCCGACCTCGCCCAGCGCCTTGACCTGTCGCCCGAGGTCAGCTTCGACCGCCGTGACCTGCTTCTTCAGGTCGTTCAACAGAGCCTTGCGGTCGATCACTTGGCGTCTCCCTCGACACTACTTGCCACAATCTCGCCGGACCCGCGGTGGGCGTTGCCCACCCAGGTGTCCGGAAGCTGGATCCACTCCCCCAGGCCGGCCTGGTAGGGCACGGCTACCTGCCCGAGCCGCGGCTCGCGCGAGGGGTCGCTCTGCGGGACCAGGAGCCACAGGCCCCGTCCGCCCTGTCGGGCCGCCGACGCCAGCCGGTCCAGGACGCCCATCGCGTCGTAGCGGGCAAACACCCCGGCCTCCGCCAGCAGGAGGGGACCCGTCACACCCCCGCCGTCGTTGGTCAGCAGGTCGACGATGCGGGGCTCGACCGAGCCCCACGCGGTGCGCGCGTACTCGGCGAACCGCACCGCGCCCTTCGATCCCGGCTCGGCGGCGTCCGCCTTGAGCAGGGTCTCCCAGGTGGGCTTGGTTCCGGGCGAGACCTGCGCGTGCAGGGCTTGAAGGAACAGTTCGGTCACCGACAGGGCCTGCGCGCCCAGCCGTTCACCGCCCAGTTCCCGCACCGCGTCGCGCACGAGCTGCTGGCGTACGGTCAGTACCCGGTAGCCGTCCCGGCGGGCCGAGGCGAGGAGGCGTTCCTCCGCGCGCACCGCGCTCGCGAGCTGGGGGTCGTCCGCGTACCGCGTCACTGTGCCGGTGCGGGTGGACTGGCGCCATGCGCCGGTGGTGAGGTAGCTGGAGGTGTCGTCGATCCGGGTGGGCAGGTAGCGCAGGGTGCCGGTGTCCTCGCGCATGCTCAGCGAGAGTTCGAAGCCCGCGTTGCGTAGGGCCTTGGTGAGCGGTCCGCCGGTGGGCAGGTCGTGGGCGGTGGCGCCGCGCCCGTCGGGGACGACTAGTTCGGGGAAGCGGGCGCGGATGCGTTCGTGGACGTCCTCGCCGGTCAGGCCGGGCTGGCGGCCTTCCGGCATGCCCGGGATCCAGCGGACGAGTCCGGCTTGGGTCAGGCGCAGAGTCCGGACGAGCGGCAGGTCGCGGGGGTAGATCTCCAGGCGTGGGGTGGCGGCGGCGTTGACGGACGCGGCGGCGGCCAGTTCGACCATGCGTCGCTCGTCCCAGTCGACGGCGCCTGGCGGCACGGTCAGCGCACTCAGTTCGGCCAGGACGGTCGCGGCTGTGGGCAGGGTGTCGAGCTTGGCGAGCCGGTCGGCCGTGCGGCCGAGGCGGGTCGCGTAGTCCAGCAGGCCTGGCGCGGTTGGGGTATCGGGGGCGTCGTTGTCGCGCACGTCGAGGGCGAGCAGGCCGGCGCCGAGGGACTCGTCGGTTGCTTTGCGGTTCGCCTGGTGCTGGAACTCGGCTTCCTGCGGCACCAGTTGCTCGGCTTCGACGACGGCCCGTACGGCCGCCAGGGCCATCGCGCGCCGCTGCTCGCGGCCGGCGAGGTGGGTGCCGCGGCGGACGGCGAGGGCGTCTGCGATCTCCACGGCGGAGGCGACGCGGCCCATGCTCACGAGCAGGTCGATAATCTCCTCCCGCAGTGCCTGGACGGTGGGCTCCGCCTTCCAGCGCTTGCGCTCCTCCTTGAGCATCTGCGGGATGCGGCCGTGGCTGAGGCCGAGCGCGTCGGCGACGTCCTTCTGCTTGGGCCATACGCCGATGTCGGGCAGGACGCCGTGCTCGTCGGGTAGGCGCAGCAACAGCCGTACCATCTCCGCCTTGTTGCGGTTGGAGCCGTTGTTGTTGATGGCGGGGACGAAGACGGTGGCGAGGGTGTCGAGGCTGACGGAGCGCAGCGTGCGCGCGGACAGTGCGGCCGCCGTGTCGCCCGTCGCGAGCTGGCCGGCGAGGGTCGACTCGGCGGCGGTGAGCTGCTCCAGCTCCTCCTTGGCCTCTGCCCGTCCCTTGGGGGTGAGTGGGGAGACGGGGATCTCGCGGAGCCGCTCGCCCCATTCGCGCTGGCGCTGCTGGACCTCGTTGCGGGTCTTGGCGCCGAGTCCGGGGGCGTTGACGAGCTTGCGTCGGCTGTAGTCGAGGAGTTCGCCGACGGTGGTGAGGTTCAGGCCGTAGAGGAAGGACTGGGCGGCGGGGGTGAGGCCGGAGACGGTCAGCGGGGTGTCGCGGGTGACTTCGGCGGCGAGCCGGTCGCGTTGCTGCTCGGCGGTCTCCGGCTCGGCGTCCGCGATGGCGACGGCGCCCTCGGCAGGCATCCCGTCGTCGGCGGGCGTGGCCGTGGGGGCGGGGTGGCGGGTGCGGTGGCTGGAGGGGACGGTCTGCGAGGCGTCGAGGAAGACCTTGCGCCAGGCATCGCGCATCGGCTTGAGCTCGGGGAACCGCTTGCTTGCGTCGCGGTGCAGGGCCTTTTCAAAGAAGGCGACGAGCCCGTCGCGTACGGCCGGGTCGAAGGCCTCGGCCGCGATCGTCGGGTACGGCCACTCCTTCGGGTCGGTCATGCGCGGCAGGAGGCTGCCGTCGCCCCACTTGGGCAGTTCGCCGGAGGCCATCTGGTGCAGGGTGACGGCGAGGGCGTACCGCTCGGCGTGCGAGTCGTAGGAGCCGCGGGTGATGACGTCGACGAAGGGGTCGAGGTAGCCGTCGGTGCCGGCGTCGGTGTTCTTCGCGGGGTAGCCGGCGAGGGAGAAGTCGATGAGGACGAGTTCGCGGGTGCGGTTGGGGCGGATACGGACGGCGATGTTGTCCGGCTTGATGTCGCGGTGCCAGACCCCCTCGCCCTCCAGGTGGTCGACGGCGCCGAAGAGGTAGTCGCCGTACGCCTCCAGTTGGTCGACCTGGAGGCGGCCGTGTTCGCGCAGCTGGCGGGCGACGGTCTCCTCACGGCGACGCGGGCGGGCGGCACTCTCGGCGCCTGGGCCGTTGTCGTCGCGTTCGTCGCCGACGTACTCCAGCACCAGGACGGTGCGGCCGGCGATGTGGAGCGGTTCGGGTTCGACGAGGCGGATGATGCGGGAGTCGGGGCGTAGGCGGCCCATGACCTCGGCCTCGCGGGCCAAGACTTCGCCGCGGTTGTCGGACAGGGCGACCTTCAGCACGGCCAGCGGGCGCATCTTGCGGGCCTCGGCCTGAAGGTCGCGGACGAGGAAGGCGCGGCTGGTGGAGCCGGTGCCCAGGCGGCGGCGGATCTCCCACCGGCCGGCGAGTACGTCACCGGCGACGGCTTCCAGCGGGTCCTTGTCGATGGCCGTGTCGTCTTGTTCGCTGGGTTCGTCGGGGGTGGTGGCTGCTGTGGAGGGGGCGGTCAGGGAGTCCTCGACGACTTCCAGCAGCTCCAGGAATTCATCCACGCTGGACAGGCGCTGGCCGGGTCGGTAGGCGGTGGCGGCCTGCACCAGCTCGTCCACGTCCTCGGACAGGCCGTCCACCAGGGAGCTGGGGCGCAGGCCCTCCCCCGCTTCCAGGCGGGCCAGGAGTTCGGCTTGGCTGGCGGCTGGGGCTTTGCCGGTGACCAGCAGGTAGGTGAGGACGCCGAGTCCGTACACGTCGAGGTAGACCGGGTCGGGGTTCAGGGCGGTGAGTTCCGGCGCGAGGTAGGCGTCGGCGTCGTCGGCCAGGTGCATGGCGGACAGCGCGGTCGGTGCGAACCGGGTCATGCCCTGGCCTTGCGAGGAGTCGCCGCTGCGTTGGGTGGCGATCTGCCAGTCGGAGATCTGCAGCTTCGGAGTGAGCCAGGCGGCCTCCTCCCCCACGGCCTGGCCCTTGCGGCCGCGCGGGCGGGGGACGACGAGCACGGAGCGGGCGGCGAGGGCTCGGTGGTGGATGCGGCTGGAGTGCGCGGAGCGCATGGTCTCGGCGAGCTGGCGTACCAGCGCCATCCGGCCGAGGATGTCCAGCTTTTCGCCGTACTGGACCAGGTACTCGTCCAGCTTCAGGGTGTCGGGGTGGTAGTCGAAGATCAGCGCGGGGCCGGCGGCGTGACCGGAGGGGAAGTACTGCTTGAGTTCGACGGCGCCGGGGTGCTTGAACCGGCCCAGCACCGCGGCCTCGCGCCGGGCGGCGTTCTCAACGGACTGCCGCAGGGAGGCGTCGGAGCCGCGTTCGCTGAGGTAGATGCGGACGCGGGCGGCCTCGGGCAGGTCGCTGTGGCGGGCGAGGTAGTCCGCCCAGGTGGGCCCGGAGTCGAAGGACTTGCGCTCCAGTTCATACGGGCCGACCTTGTACTGCGCGTCGCTGCGGCGGATACCGATGCTCTTCAGGGCTGCCGCGATCTCGCGCGAGCTGATCGCGGTGATACGGCGCCGCTCATCACGCGGAGGAGCCTTCAGCATCTCCACCAGCTGGTCGACGGTGTACACGCCGTTTTGGTCGTGGGCGGGCAGCCGTACCCGCAGGCTGTTGTCGGTGAAGCAGACGGCCTCGGCGACCCAGACCCGCTTGGCGCCACTCTGCGCGAGCAGGCCGGCCAGTTCCTTGGCCTTGCGGTTGACCAGGTGCAGCGGGTTGCCGTGCGTGCGGCGGTGGCCACCGGGCGTGGTCTGGACCCAGGTGCCGTTCTCGGAGGTGACCGAGCCGTGCCAGTCCTTCAACTCGATCATGCACACCCCGCCGGGGGCGACGACCAGGAGATCGACCTCGCGGACGTGGCCGGTATTCGCGGTGAAGGTGAAGTTCGACCAGGCGCGCCAGGGATCGGAGTCCGGCAGTTTCTCTCGGATCGCTTCCAGGCCGCGACGTTCGTGATCGAACTCCGACTCGGTGACCGTGACCCACCGGCCGTCCCGCATGCCTGTTCCCCACTCCTCGAATTCCCTCAAGGGCAGCCGTTCCCCGTGGTCAAACCCTCAAGTACAGATCCTAGTGGCTGCCTGTGACATGAGAAGAGTCGGTGAAGGACGGGACTTCAGGACATAGAGCTCCCATGACCGAAATGGGGTGTTCTCTACAATATGCGCGTTGGCGTTCGGGCAGATTGGTCGGCCTGCCGGAACACCCCAGCACCGAAGGCCTCTTCGGCGGCAGTGACGGTCTACGGTTTCACCGGCTCGTCGGCACAGACGTCCTCATCACCGGATCGAAGCCGTACAGGCATACACCGCAGCCAGGTGTCCCTGTACGGCTGGTGCCCGTTATGAGGCGGTATCGCCGTACCGGGCGGGCATGCTTTGCCCGAGCGCTACCGCACCCTCACCGTCCGCCGATGCAGTCATCCTGGTGAGCCTGAGTACCTCATCGACACGGAACCGGGCAGGAGTGGGCGGCGTACATCGGCACCTCCTGCCCACTCACGCCGTCAGACGACGCCGGGTGGGCGCGGGCCTCCCCCGGCCCGTTGCGGAACCCACACATGCCCTTGGCCGTATCCGCCCCCCGATTACTCGCCTGCCAGCAGCCGTGCAACGACGCCGGCGGATGCCTCCAGTGCGGCGCCCAGAGGTGTATCGGTGAGCGCGGTGCGCAGTTGCTCGTACAGCCTGGCGGAGATCTGACCGGTGCGGGTGATCTCGTCCTCGGCCTCGGCAAGCACCGTCTGCAGCAGTTGTGTGTGCGTGCCGGGTCTCGACAGCGCCAGGTATGTGCGCAGTTCGCTCACCGCGTTGAGGGCGGCCTCGGCGGCTTCGTCCCGGCCTGCGTTGGGGCGCCAGCCGCTGCTCGCTGCAGGAGCAGGGTGGAGGTGGTCACCGACCGCGCGATGCAGCCTGGCCGCCGTGTCGCCGTCGACCTCGCGTGGGGAATCGAGGGGTTTCAGCGTGAGATCGGGATTCCATTCGATGAATCGGGGCCAGGCCCCGGACGAATGCTTTCGACCGGTGGGGCCATCGGCCTCAGGCCGGCCAGTGCGGTCCGAGCCAGCCATCCATTCCCGCAGTTCGTACTTGCGCTGCTGGAGACTGCTGGGATCGATGTCGATGACACCTTCGGCATCCCGTAGCAGGTGCGCGATCGTCTCGTCGTCCTTGCGTTCGTGCTGGTCGTCTGTCACGACTGTTCCTCCCCTCGCGGCCTGGCAGGCTCGGTGATCTGTAGGGGGCGACTTACCGCTTGACGCAGCGCTGCGCGGGCGATGGCTACGTGCTTGCGGACCCCCGACGGCTCGATCCCCAACAGTTCGCCGATCTGCGCCGTTGAGCGCTGCTCGACGAAGTACAAGATGGCCACCTGCCTGCGCCGCTCGGAAAAGCTACGGATCACCTCCCAGCAGCGTTCGAGATCGTCACGGGCCAAGATGACGTCGGCCGGATCCGGCGGAGGGGAGGCGTAGTGGCGAGCCAACTCGGCGCCCAGCCGGTTCAACCGCTGTGACCTGCGGATGTCGTCGATCCACAGATTGCGGCACACACGGCGCAACCATGCCCGGTGTCTACCTGCCTGTGCTTTCTGGGCTGTTGTGACCAAGCCCGCTCCGGTGAGGGAATCCCACTGCTGAGCCACCGCCATGAACGCCCGTTGCACCAGGTCCTCCGCGGCCGGCTGCGCGCCTCCCGTCAAGACCATGGCATAGCGCAGCAGCGGCACCGCTTCGCAGTTCCACAACGTGGAAACCTCACTGGCTGTCCGCTCGGAGATCCGCCGTCCGGTCACGGTGGCCCCCTTCCCTGACGTGCGCTCCCAGGCGGATCTCCATCGCAGGCCCGCCCCGGCCCCGCTGCTGTACCACCACCGTGCCGGGAGGCGCATGACACACCAGCGCCACCAGCGTGGCCCGGCGCCCCCGTTCAGCAAGCCACCCGCACCCACTCACCACCACCACGACCACGCAGACACCGAGCCAGGCACACCACGACGCCGCCGGCCACAGCCCCCACACCCAGCGCTCTACACCAACCGTCATGCCCCTTCATCGAATAAAGCCCCCCAAACGCTGCCACCCGGGCCCACATCCACGCCGCCCCACCGTCAGCCCGAACTCGCTTGCCCCTGTCGCCCCAGGACGCAACACCCCACGCACAGCCGGGCAGCAACCAACAGGAAGCCGCCGTGGGCAGGCGGACCAGTGACCGCGGGCCCTGCCAGGCCGGCTGGATCCGCCCCCGCAGATGGCCACGGCACCACACCTTGACGCATCCCGGCAGGGGCGGCCGCGTTTCCACACCACGCTGGGCCACTGCGCGCCCGGCTCCCGCACGGCATGGCGAATCAGCGCCGACGGGGGCCCGGGTGGCGTTGGCGGGCCTACCAACGCAGCGCCCACGTCACGTCGGCAACGTGAGGTGCGGTCTCACGCAGCGGGCGCGGGTGGGTTCAGCCAGGTGAGTTCCCTACCCAGCGCCCTTCTCTTCGCTCGAAGGTACTCAGCCGGTTACCCACCTGATGAGCGCGACCACGGCACCGGTCAGACCGCCGATCGCCGCAAGGATGGTCAGCGTGATCGTGACGACGTCGAACTTCGTTACCTTCTCGCTGTCGAGTTTGTCTGCAAGCTTCTCCACTGCAGCCGTGCGGTGCTTCAGTTCAGTGAAGGCCACTGCTGTCGCCAGGCTCGTGGACTCGGTCGCCAACTCCGCGGAAAGCTCGGCTCGCTCGCGCTCCAGTCGTTCGGAGCGTTCTTTTTCCATCGCGGCGTGCTCGTCGAGGACCTTGAGCAGATGCTGCCGTGTCTCTGGGTCGCTGACACTGGTGCTGACCTCTTGGCGGAAGTCCTTGATCTGCGCGGCCGGCCGCAGTGCGTTGATCCGTTCCAGGATCAGCGTCTTACGTTCCAGCAGGGTGGGGAGAATGCCCACCTCGTACAGGGTGTCGTCTGGATTGCTCGTCAGAACGGTCACCACTCTGCCGGCCTGCGCGACCAGTTCCACCCGCGCTACCGGGAATGAATCCGGGTGCTCGATCGCGGTGTTGACCCTCTCCAGCGAAGCCTGCAGCTCGGTGAGCGATTGCGCCCTGATCTGCTCGACGGTCAGTCTCAACTTGTGCAAGGTGGGTGCGAAGAAGCCGTCCGTGAGGTCGTCCAACGGTGCGTAATTCAGCCGTCCCATGTCACACCCTCCCTAGAAGCCATGCCACCGCCCCAACGCCAGCGAAGGCCGCATCCGGCGACCGGCGATCGAGCGGCTCCATGCACCTGCCGCTCACCCGTGTCACCTCGTGTCCGCATCCTGTCCGGTCACGACCAACGCCACGCGTTCACCGCTCGCGTTCAGAGGAAGAGTTGAGGATGGCACCGACAAGGACCAGCCGTGTTGCGCGACCGTGCAGGTGGCCTGAGGCGCCCTTTCACGGGCCGTTGTCTCGTGTCACTCTGCGGTCACGGACGGCGATGGGGGGCGCACAAGATGATTCGCTATGTGGCGGCGTTACCGGTCAAGCGCGGGGACGTGCGCGGCTTTTGTGACGTGGCGGCAGAGGTCGGCGAGCAGATGGCGGTGCTCTGGACGGTGCCCGTGCTGCGCACGCCCACCGACACACGACCATCGACACGCGAACGCATCAAGCACCTCACACAGGCGGCCAACCGACTGCGCGCCGTGAGCAGTTCGCGCCGCTGCTGGATCGACA
This sequence comes from Streptomyces sp. NPDC050564, assembly GCF_044457265.1. Lineage (NCBI taxonomy): Bacteria > Bacillati > Actinomycetota > Actinomycetes > Kitasatosporales > Streptomycetaceae > Streptomyces > Streptomyces sp. NPDC050564. The sequence continues at coordinate 42,392 of NZ_JBITGS010000050.1, forward strand.
CCCAGCACGTGGAGGACGAGCCCGAGATGGTGGGCAGCACGCTGTGGAGCGCCTTCGGGCTGTTCACCACCGCCGCGCCCGTCACCAGCCCGTTTCGTACGCCACGCCAGCAGGCCCTGGCCGACGAGCTCGCCCAGTCCACCGGCAACGGGCTAGGACTGCGCATCGAGCGGGCACACGCGCCCACCGCAGTAGCCGTCGAGCAGATAGAGCAGTTGCTGACGCGACTAAAGACCGAGCCGGAAGAGACGGACGTGCTGCTCGATGTCGGGGCGCTGGATCAGCCCCAGCAGGCCCTCGCATGGGCTGCGCAAGCAGCCTCGCTGGTAGGCGCGTTACGGCCCTGGCGCACCCTCGTGCTGCTGTCGGGCGCATTTCCTGCCTCGCTTCAAGGGCTGGAGCGCGACATCATCAATCCCCTCTCCCGTCGCGAACTGGAGCTGTGGCAGAAAGTAGGCGAACACTCCGGGATGAGCGAGCGGCTGGTGTTCGGGGACTACTCGATCGTGCATCCGGGTAAGCCGGCGCAGCACACGACGGGCCCGGTGACGATCCTGGGCCGGGTGCTGTATTCCACGGCCGAGGACTATCTGGTCGTCAAGGGGCGGAACATGGCCGTGTACGGCACCGCACAGATGCCAACCCTGGTCTCCCGCCTCACCAGCGATCCCCGCTTCCGCGGGCGGGGCTTCAGCGAAGGCGAGCAGTATCTCGCCAACTGCGCCACAGGACAGGAGACGGCCGGTCCTCCGGAACGATTCATCCGGGCCGGCCACACCCAGCACCTCACCCAGACCCTGCGTCAGCTGGGCTAGCGGGCCGTTCCCGCGCAGCCAGAACGTGCTGGACACGTCCTGCCAACTCCTCCACCGGCAGCGCCTCGGCCAGGATCTGCCACAACTGGTAGCGGGGCAGGCGGCTGGTGGCCCCCCTCCAGCGCACTGCGTCCAGTTCGGCCAGCACTTCCTGGCGCCACAACAGGCGGGCCAGCGCCAACGGCTCAACGACGCGGCTGGGCTGTGCCGCCCGCACCGGGAGCAGACCGGACTGCCGGCGCCCGCTCTGGGCCAGCAACACACCCCACCAGGGAGAAATCAGCGCCGATGCGGCCGGCCAAGCCGCTTCGGTGGTCACCAGCCAGGAACGCGCGAAGATGCGGTCGTAGAAGGCGACCTGACGAGGCAGCCGATCCAACCGGTCCAGCGGGCCTTTGATCTCGAATCCGACCAGCTGCGGAGCAATGACGGCCACATCGGCCCGGGCCTCGCCGTTGCACAGCCCGAACTCTTCGCGCAGCACCGCCTGCCCCCATCCCGGCTGCCGCAGGATCCACTCCCGCACCGCGGGCCGGATATCACCATCCCGGGCCTGACTGCTGCGCATGCTCACCCCGGAACTTTAAAACGCCCCACCACCCACCCATCTCGGTATGCCGCCCGTGCTGCCGGGGCGGCGGTGCCTGCCAACTCTTTGACCCATCGCCCAGTGGATGCCGGGGGCTGCCGGCATCAGCCCGAGCGACGCCAACTGCCAGAGCGCAGAGCACGGCGCTCTCCTGCCCCGTGCCCTGGACGAGGTGGTCTGCGACGGTAGCCGCGACCTGCACTGGCGTGGGCTAGCTGAGATGACGCAGCACATGTCCGGGCAGCGTCCGGGCCTGCCTGCCGCAAGCCCCGTCGTACACGTGCCGTCTACGCCGAGCGCACGAGAGAGCGCAGCATGTCCTGTGTCTCCTGGTCGGTTGAGAAGAGGACGGTGCCCTGCATGCCGCGGGTGAGGAGCACTTTGTAGGTGTTGCGGATCAGGTGGGCGAACTCGTGCTCGGGGGCACGGGCGACGACGGTGTCCTTGCTGGACTTCTTGTCGGCGACCCATACGCCGTTACGCCACACGAGGTCGGGGCCGAAGATGACGCCGCTGACGTCGTATTCGAAGCCCTGTGCCGTGTAGATGCATCCCACCTGCGTGAACCCGGCCGGGTCAGTGGCCCAGAGGTCTTTCGAGGGGTAGCCGCCGATGGTGCGGTCCCCCTGCACGTTCCACGGACGCTTCCAATCCCACTGAGGCAGGTCGACATCGTCGACGAGAGCAACGAAGTTCTTGTGGTCATCGACAACCGGCTCGCTCCAGCGCCAGCAGAACCCCGCCGTCATACGCGCCTGCAGCCCGGCCTCCTGATGGGAGCGCAGGATCGCTTCGAGTTCCTGCGGGGTCTCGGCCACCGTGAGCGTGAAGTGGTCATCGCCTTCGAAGGGGATGGGGCCGCCCGGAATCAGGCCCAGCAGGCGCAGGACCCACTGTTCGTAGGCGCGGCTGCCGCCGCAGCGGAACTGTCCGTCGAGGTTCACGTGCCGGACGGTCAGGCCCATGGCCTTGGCCACCTGATCGATCTCGTGGACGGTTCCCATTTCGCCGGGGCGCACGACCTGGTGTTCGTCGAGCAGGAAGACCGGCACTCGGGCGGCGTCCAGGAGTTCTTCGATCTGGCGGCGGTTGCTGCGCTTGGCCTTGGAGGTGAAGCGGTGGTTGGAGGACTCCCGGATCCGGTGGGCCTCGTCACACAGCAGCACGTCCAGGCCGTTCTTCTCGGCGTGGCTGAAATGGTTGAAGTAGCCGAACAGCTTCCGGATACGGCCGCTGCCTTTGCCGGCGACTTTCTGCAGGGTGGTGGTGAACGACTTGGAGCCGGTGGCGTGGATGGCCGTCACCCCGGTGCGGTACAGCTCGCCGAGAACTTCGAGCGCAATGACGCTCTTGCCAGAGCCCGGACCGCCCGTGACGACGATGACTTCCTTGAAGTCGGACTGCTTCGCCTTCTTCACCGCCCGCATCACCAGCGAGTAGGCCACCTGCTGCTCGTTGAGCAAGTTGAACTGGGAGCGTTCCTGAATCTCCTGGGCCGCGACGGCCATCAGCTGCTTACTGGGCGCAATCTGCTCCGGGTGCAGCGTGTCCGCGGCGTGCGCGCCGGAGACGGGGGCAAGGCGTTCCTTGAGGAATTCTTGGAACTTTCCCTTGCTGGAGGCGGTGAACAAGCGGCCGTACGCGTCGGCCTGAAGGTCGAAAAGGCTGTCGACGCCGAAGTCCGTGGCGTTGTGCAGGAACGCGGCGCCGCTGATCCGGTGTTCGTGACCGTGGAGGGACTTGGTGAAGTCCGCGATGTGGTCGCAGTAGCGGCGTACCTGCGCGATGGGGTGCAGGCGGGCGGTGTTGCCCATGCCCTGCACCGTCACCAGGTCCTCGGCGTCCGGCACCGGCGCGACGGCCGTCCACTGCTTGAGCTCCACCACCACATACGACGGCTCACCCGTCACGGGGTGGGCGCCGGCCAGCAGGGCGTCCACCCGGTAGCTGGACAGCGGCACCGGATACTCGATGAGGACCTCGACGTCCCCCAGGCCCGCGTCGAGCAGAGTGTGGGCGAGCGCGGGAAGACTGTTGCCCCACGACCTCTTCTCACTCACCCCGGCCTCAAAGCCGTAGGTGAACCGGAACTGCGTGGCCAGGCTCTCCACCAGCGAGCCGCCACCCACCGCCTCCACCACAGCACGAGCAGACATACGCAGCAACGACACCAGACATCCCCCGGGCAGCACGAAACACCGTGCGCGGGTGGGGGCATGTCCGCAAACAGCAGAAGCCCGGCGGGCCGCGAAAAACAGAGATCACTCTAAACCCCGGCACTGACAACCTGCAGGGCCTCCCGGTAGCCGCAGCCCACGCTCCAGGCCGGCAGGTCGCTCTTGGGCTTCGGCTTCGACGATGTCGTAGAGATGGGTGCCATCAGCCCAGCGCTTGAGCTCCGACCGACCAGAACGATGGCGTGCCAGGCGGTGAAGGTGATCGCGGGCTGGGTGAAGCCACTGAGTCCGATCATGATGGGGTGGTGCGCTCCATGTTCGGGCCGGGGAGTTCCGTTGAAGGTCTGCACCTCCCGGGAGCCCACCGGGCGCGTGTACGGCTTGCACTGCAAGACCGACTTCCGAGCCCTGTCCGTCCCAGGCCACCCCGTCGGCTCCCAGGCGGCGCCTCTTCCACACCGTGGGGCGCCCGACGATCGCCGCAACCATGCAGTTCCCGCCCGCACTTGGCAGGCGGGACAGGTTGCGCGCAATCGGCTCGGGCTCCCGCGCTCGTCGGGCAATCCTGCGCAATCTCCCTGGCTCCGCCTCGCGTCCTGACCTGACACCAACGCACCGCAGGCGGCAGGAACCTCCCTCGGGTCCGGCCGCGCCCCTTCTCGTCGAATTTTGGCGTGCCACTCAGTCACGAGACGGTTGCGGGGCGTCTTTTTGGAATGTCTCCTGCCCAACAGAGGCCGTTCGTCGGCGATCGGGACGTTCACCCGTGCGAGGCCGCGGTGGATGAGCCCGGCGTCGTGGATCACGGCCGGCGCCTCGGCCAGGCCGACCACGAAGGCCACGGTCAGCTGCTCCAGTAGCCTCCTGAATGTTCTCGTTTCTCATACCGCTGCCGAGACCAGCGATGGTGCGCGGCAAGGGGGCTCAATCCATGGAGGGGGCCGTGTCAAAGACTCCGCGGATTACTGACGCGAACCTCGGCGGCTGGGTGTTGCGCTGCAATCCAGATGTCTACGACCTGCCTCAACAGGTCCAAGACGGCGAGTACAAAGTGTGGGACTGGCTCGTCGCCAAGAACTACCGTACTGACCTGATGGCACCTGGCCAGCGTGTCGTGCTGTGGGTGGGCGGCCCGGCGACGACCACCCACATACCCGGTGTGTGGGGCATCGGGTATGCCACAGGCCCGGCGTACCTTCGACTCAAAGCCGACGACGCCTCGGATTACTGGCTGGACGAGGAACGAGCCCATCGCTTGGAATGGGCCGTCGATCTGGACGTCGACATCCTGCCGACCCCGATCGCGGCAGACGAACTGAAGGCGATGCCCGAACTGGCGGGTATGGAACTGTTCCGGGCACCGCAGATGAGCAACCCCATATACATCAGTCCCGAGGAAATGTCTGCGCTTGAGGGGCGGGTCGGCCCGTGGCCGGAGTATCCCGGCGATGCGCCCTCAGCGATCATTGTCGGCCCCACCGGTGCTGCCTTTGGTGATCCCCTTGCCAATCAGGTAGTCGAACGGGCGGCCATGGAGCAGGTCATGGCTCACTATCGTGGCTTCGGCTTCGCGGTCACCGACGTGTCAGCCCGTAAATGCGGCTGGGACGTCACCTGCACAGCGCCCGAACATGGTGAACTGCACGTCGAGGTCAAGGGGATCTCCGGCCCGAAGGCGGCCTTCCTCTTGACGGCCAACGAGCACAGAACGGCCGCCACCGATTCCTGCTGGCGCCTGGCAGCAGTGACCGATGCACTCGGCACGCGGCCGACGATCACCGTGCTGACAGGTGACCAGGTTGTGTCAGGCAGCCGGCCGATGGTGTACGAGTACCGTCTGTGCACACGTGAGTGATGGCTTACGGTGCCTGGCTCCTGCACCGTGTCGACGAGCGGGACGGGCTGATCGTCGCTGCGGAAGCTGCCCGCCGGTCGTCGGCAGGGTGGACTGGCAGACAGCAGCGCTGGGAAGTCTCCAGGTGGCTTGCGCTCGTGCCGTGCGCGGCTTCCGGCCGGGTGCGGGAGATCGCCACCGCGGTGTCTGGGACGTCCTTCCTCGGGCGGGGCCGACAGCGGTAGACCACCGCCGGGTTCGGAGTACCGGATCGCAGTGAGGTGCGCAGCTCGCGCAGCTCCTGGCCTGCGCTGCTTGAGGCGTTGGTGCGGGCCGGGCTGGGAGATCCGCAGGTGTATCTGGGGTCGGCACGCCGGGCGGAGGACGGCGCTTGGACGCGCTGCTACTGGGCCCAGCGCCCGGTGAGGCGCTGGGCATGGTGGTGGTCGAGCTCAAGCAGTGGCGGGGCTGTGGCGTCGCCTTCAGCCCGCAAACGCAGGGCATGTTCGCCGCTTTCGGACCCGGGGCCTTCCCGGAGGGGCAGGGCTTGCCGCGGCTACGCGAACTGAACCGAGATCGTCCGCGCCCTGGTGTTCGGCAGCTGCCCGGAAGCACTGCGCCCTTCATCAGCCGATCAGCCCCAACCGCTCCGCGGTGATCACTTCAGGGCCGAACCGGTGGATCGGAGTTGAGTGGACGACATAGCTCTGGCGCGCAGGTCAGGGGAGGCGTCAGGCGAAGAAAAAACCCGCACGCTATAAGCGTGCGGGCCGGGGGCCAGTGGCCACACGGTGGCGAGTGACCCTTTCAAGTCCACTTGGAGGATACCAGATTTCCGCTTTCCTGCTGTCCCGGCTCGGTCGCTGCGGCTAGAGTCTTGCGATGGTCTCCGCGCCGGTCCCCGACCTGTACGCTCGCCACGTTCTTGCCCGCTTGGCCGATTATTTCACCGACGAAGGAACACCCTGGCCTCGCCGTTTGTGGGACATAGGCTCGGTCCTCGCTTTGGAGGAACTGTGGGAGGCCAGCTACTGGCAGGCCCACAACGTGTTGTCGCCTCCCGCCTGCGACTGGCAGCGCAAGGAGCTCAGCGCCCTTATAGGCCCCGATCGCGGACTCGGTGACCGGGACCTGCGTAAAGAACTCACCGCGCTGCTTGAGCAGCCGCTGTGGGACCCCAGCCCGGAGCGCCGCAGACTCAAGGAGATCATCGGGCATGCCCGGGTCGGCTACCTGGAGCGCTGGGCGGCCGCGGTGAATGTCGAGGAAGGCAAGAGGGTCAAACCCGAGCGTTTCTCGCGCACCGTGGCAGCCCATCTTCTGGATCTCGGCTACAGCTCCAGCTATTTAGGCAACTGGGCGCGCAGGCTTGACCGGGACCAGGCCACCACCAGCGACATCGCCGAGAGCGCAGCCGCACTGGCCCAAGCTCCGGGGCGCCCCTACGAGGTCCTTGTGGCTCTGGCGAAAGTACCGCGCCGGGAACTCGCTGAGCCCCTGGAGCACTGGCTCCCCAAAGGCAAGGTCGTTGCCTGGCTGAGGGAACACGGGCACGGCACCGCGGGGTTCCGTTCCGGCGGAGGCTTTGTCTACCAGCTCAGCGCACGCGACCCGTACGGCGCTGCCGAACAGGCACGGCGGCTGTTGGACCGCATGACGGCCCGCTCTGAATTCCTGCGTGCCAGCCGCGGCGGAGTGGTCCCGCTGCCGCACATCTGGATCGCCGGCCACTCCGCCCCGGTGCCGTTGGGTCCCCCCACCCGGGGCGCCGACGTGCTGTCTCTCGTTCATGAAAAGCACCTGTACAAGGTCGACAGCCGACGCGGGCGTATCGACGACGCGCTCGAACTCGCCGCGGTCATCAACCGGGGTGCGCTCGCGCCTGCCGTTGCCGGCGGATGGGCAGCTGTCGAATCGCTTCTGGTCCATGCCGACGACCCCAAGGGAGACCGCGAGCGGGGCAAAGCCGTCGCTGCCGACCGCATGGCGGCGATCATTGCCTGCTCCTGGCCCCGGGCCGAACTGACCACCCTGGCCCACCGCCACCGGCCGAGACGGCCCGACGAACTCACCCGCGCTCTCCAGGGCTGCAACAGCAACCGGGAGCGTGCCCGTCTGGTCGCCGGGGCCCTTCACGCCGGCGGCGTGGATGCCTTGGCTCTGAGCAAGGCATCCACCCGGTATTCCGACCAGTCCGCAGCCGGCCGGATGGCCGCCCTCATCGCGGAGCCGCGCAGGCAACTCGCCGAGGTCAACAAGGCGTTCCGCGTCGCCCTGCGACGCCTCTACCGCACACGCAACATCGTCCTTCACGGCGGAGCAACCAGCGGTGTCGCCCTGGAGGCATCACTGCGCACTGCCGCCCCCCTGATCGGTGCGGGACTCGACCGCATTGTCCATGCCTTCTATACCGAAGGCCTCAATCCCCTTGACCTGGCAGCCCGGGCCGAAGTCGCCCTCACACTCGTCAACGGCGAGACGAGTCTCGCCACCGTCGACCTTCTCGAGCCGCCCCGCTGATCCGGCGCTTCCTCGTCCAACCCGACGGCTGGGGGCCCGATGCGCTGCATGCCTTGATGGAGGCTCCTGGCCCGTGTGCAGGACCCTGGGAGGCTGGAGCGGCACCCTGTGTTGCGGCAGCCACCTCCAGCAGTGGCCGAATGCGTGTCGGGTACGGGACTTCACCAGAGTCTTCCGGCTGGTGAAGATCAGGGCGGGCATCTATCCGTCGATGATCGCCAGGCGGTGCGCGCTGACTCCCAGCCGCGTGGGCGAAGTTATCGCCGGCCGCCGCCAGTTGCTGCACATGGACGTTCATCGAGCGCATCGCGGACGGCCTGCGCATCCCAGGACACATGCTCGGGCTTGCCCGCCGGTCTTGGGAGACTCCACAGGCTCTCGTCGTCACCAAGCGCGAGGCACCGCAAGCGCCAGAGCAGCAGACACCCGTGTCCCTGCCGGGGCCGGATGTGGACAGCATCCTGGCTATGGCCACACGAACAAGCCTCAGCGCAGCCACACTTGAAGCGTTCCGCTCCTCTATCGAGGACTACTGGCGACGAGATGACCAGCACGGCGGCCGGCTCTGAGGCCGGCCGTCGTCGGTCAGCTCCGGTATGTGGTCGGGCTCTTGAAGGAGAGCCGACCGGCGTCCCTCCAGAACGGCCTGTACGGAATCGCGGCCGAGCTGGCACGCCTCACCGGCTGGACGTATTTCGACGCCCGCCAGTACAACCAGGCCCGCGCATACTTCACCGAGGCCCTGCAACTGGCCAAGCAGATCGACGACCGCCAGTTCATGGCCAACGTCCTTGCCTGCATGAGCTTGCAGGCGACCTACCAGGACAAGCCGGCGAGAACGCCAGCCACAAACAAGCCCGGCAACGGCCCGTCCCCGCCGACCAACTCGAGGTCGAACAGCGGCCGTTGGACACCTACGACCGGATCTTCGGCGTCATCGACGGCGCGCCGCGTGAACTCGACGTCATCGAAGACGATCCACCGCTCTGCGGCATGCCCGCCAAACCGGAAGCCGAACCCGAAGCCGTCGCTGACAGCCTGGGCGAGTTCGTGGCCCGTTTCTTGCCGCGCCGCGATGAGCGGCACACCGGCGGCGTGGCGTCGGTGGGACGGCTCGTTCCTAAGCGACCGTGAGCACGACCTTGCCCCGGATGTGCCCCCGGGCGACGCGCTCGTGCGCCGCCCGGGCATCCGCGAGCGGGAACGTGCTGTCGATCGCGACGCGAATCTTCCCCGCGTCGACCAAGCTCTGCAGTTCGGCGAGCTGCGCGCCGCTCGAGCGGACCGACACGGCCGTGACCGTGACACCCAGCTCCGCGTTCTCCTCGTCGTCGAACTGGCCGAAGTACACCGGGAAGAGGGACCCGCCGCGCTTGAGGGTGCGCAAAAAGCGCCTGCTGTCGGGACCCCCGACGGTGTCCAGGACCAGGTCGACGTCACGAACGACCTCCTCGGGCCGCTCCTTGGTGTAGTCGATGAACTCGTCGGCGCCGAGCTCGCGCAGGAACGTCTCGTGGGCGCCGGAGGCCACGGCGATGACGCGGGCCCCCTTCCACTTGGCCAGCTGGAGAGCGAGGTGGCCCACGCCACCGGCAGCGCCGTTGATGAGCACCGTGCTGTGGCTGTCGAGTGCCATCGGGCGGTGCTGGGCCTCTTGGAACGGCGAGGGATGATCGTGCCCGAGCTCGATCAAGAACTGCCACGCCGTCAATCCCGACATGACCAGGGCGGCGGCGTGCACGTGGTCGATGCCGGCCAGCTTGCGGGCGAGGTCGGACGCAGGCGCGGTGACGTATTCGGCGTACGCGCTGCTCTGGAGGAGGGTGGGGAAGCGCAGAAGGCCGGTCACCTCGTCTCCGACCGCGAAGCCGTTGGCGTCGGCGGCGACGGCTTCCACGACGCCTGAGATGTCGGTCCCCGGAATCAGGGGGAGCTGGAACTCGGGCCTGATCTCGGGGGGTATGTCGGGCATCCCCTCGCGCGCATACCGGTCAGGAGGGTTGATGCCGACCGCGTGCACGCGCACGAGCACCTCACCCGGCCCCGGCGCGGGAACCGGCACCTCCTCATGACGCAGCACCTCAGGGCCGCCGAACTCGTGCAGCCGGATCGCTTTCATGGTCTGTTTTGGCACAGCGCTCTTCCTGCGTCTCTCGCGGGGGTAAATGAAATGAATCAGCGGTCCACTTTTCCGGACCACTGATCCGAATATATGGACCACTGATCCGAATAGTCAAGAGGGGTAGCTGCGGGCCGACGCCAGGACGGACCGCGGCCACCTGTTCGCCGTAGCGGGCACCGCCATCAGCGAGCAGGGCGTCGACGGTCACGGCGCGACATCGCGCGCAGGGTGGAGGTCGGGCTCGCGAGGCTGCTCCAGCTCGGCACGCGTGGGCGCCACTTCGAAGGCCTGAGGCCTGGCGCGAGCAAGATTCCGACAACCGCAATGAGCGGCCAGGCCCGACGGGGAACGTCACCCTCGGGCCTGCAGACGAAACCGCCTCGTTCGCGGACCGGCGAACTCGGCAGCGCGCTCAGCAGGAGCGGCTCGAGGCCGCATTCGCCAAGGCGGCCAAAGGCGCCGACCGAGCCGCGCGCTCCCCGGGAGCGGGCCACGACCGCCGCGAAGCGGCTGACGACGGCGGCGCGCACGAACAGTTCGAGATCCAGGGCACCTTGCCCGTTCCCCGCTTCTCGCTGACTTCGGGTCGGCTCAGCAGCCACCGCGAGACGACGGGCCCCCGAAGAGGCGATCGGCGCATGGCGCGAGCGACCACTGATCGCCGAGCCAAGCGCCGCCGGCAGCGCAGACAAATTGGCGCCATCGATATCGCTCCGCGCCATGACCGCGGCCTGGGCGCAGGCAAAGAGCCGCACACCGGCCGCGCACATCGTGACGCACGAAGCGTGGAGTGCGGAGTCGGTGTCCTCGGCGGCGCCTCACGCGCCGGGAAGTGACGCAGCAGCGTCGCGAGCCCGACCTCCACCCTGCGCGCGATGTCGCGCAAGTGACACGTCGACGCCCTGCTCAGTGATGGCGGTGCCCGCCACGGCGAGCAGGTGGCTGCGGTCCGTCCTGGCGTCGGCCCGCAGCTACCCCTCTTGACTATTCGGATCAGTGGTCCATATATTCGGATCAGTGGTCCGGAAAAACGGACCATTGGTTCAGGTCGGACCGGTAGCGGATCGCCCACTCCCCCTTCGGCGTCACGCCGTCCGCCGCAGCAGCCGGAGGCAACGAGGCCCCGGCCGCGACCACCACCTGTTGAACCGGTGACGCATTGGCGTAATCCACCGACGTCAAGAAACTAAGGACACCCCCCATGAAACTGAAGCTCGAAATGATCGTGCTGCCCGTCTCCGACATCAACCGGGCCAAGGCCTTCTACGAGAAGGTCGGATTCCGCCTGGACGTCGACTACAAGGCCAACGAGGACGTCCGGGTGGTGCACTTCACGCCGCCCGGCTCCGAGTGCTCGATCATCTTCGGCGAGGGGATGACCCCCATCGCACCCGGCTCGTTCCAGGGCCTGTACCTCATCGTCTCCGACATCGAGGAGGCCCGGGCGGAGCTCACCGGCCGCGGCATCGAGGTCAGCGAGATCTTCCACGACGCAGGCGGCCTCTTCCACGGCCACGAGGGCGGGGACGTCACCCACCGCGGCCCCGGCCAGGAGCGGCTGGCCGGCCTGCACCCCGAGCGCGCCTCCTACGGCTCCTTCCTCACCTTCAGCGACCCGGACAGCAACGGCTGGGTGCTCCAGGAAATCTCGCAGCGCCTCCCCGGCCGCTGACCACCCCACAAGCCACCGTCCAAGGGCCGCAACGGGCCGCGCCCGGCCCGGACGGCAACCGGTCCGGCCCAGCACTTCTCGCGGTCCGGACCGAAGACCGGCACCGGACCGCCGGGCGAACGCAAGGGTGGGTGCTCTCCGCCGCCCGGCGGTCCGGCCGCCACAGGGCCCGTCCCATCCCGTGACTGCCCCTCGACCCCGTGCGGTGCGGCGGCCCGGGGGCCGTCCGGCGACGGGCAACGGCGAACGCGGCCAGCAAGGGGCCGCGGCCGCCGGAGAGTCCGACCGACTCACAAAAGCAATGAGGAACGAAACAGTGAGGAACACAGCAATGATGAACGAGACAACCCGCACCTACGACGTGATCGTCATCGGCGCAGGGCCAGTCGGCGAGAACGTGGCCGAACGCGCCCGCGCCACAGGGCTCACCACCGTGATCGTGGAGCGTGAACTCCTCGGCGGCGAGTGCTCGTTCTGGGCCTGCGACCCAAGCAAGGCGCTGCTGCGGCCGGTGGTGGCACGTGCCGACGCGAGCCGCGTACCCGGACTCAACCCGGCGGTGGCCGGCCCGCTGGACGTCGAGGCGGTCCTCGCGCACCGCGACAAGATGTCCTCCTACTGGAAGGACGAGGACCAGGTCGACTGGCTCAACTCCGTCAACGTCGACCTCATACGCGGCCACGGCCGCCTCACCGGCCCCAAGCAGGTCACCGTGCAGACCCCTGAGGGCGACACCATCGCCCTGACCGCCCGGCACGCCGTCGCCGTCTGCACCGGCACCCGCGCCGCCCTGCCCCCCATCCCCGGATACGACACCGTCCGCCCCTGGACCAGCCGCCAGGCGACCACCGCCACCAAGGCGCCCGGCCGCCTCGCCATCGTCGGCGGCGGCGTCGTCGCCGTCGAGATGGCCACCGCCTGGCAGGCCCTCGGCTCCCAGGTCACCATGCTCGTCCTCGAGAACGGGCTCCTGGAGCGGATGGAGCCGTTCGCCGGCGAACTGGTCGCCGACGGACTGCGCGAAGCAGGCGTCGACATCCGCTTCAACACCACCGCCACCTCCATGGCCCGCGAGGGCGGCAAGGACGGCGAGGTGCGGATCACACTGTCCGACGGCGGGCAGCTGGCCACGGACGAGATCCTGCTGGCGACCGGCCGCGCCCCGCAGACCCGCGACGTCGGCCTGGAGACCGTCGGACTGACCCCCGGCGACTGGCTGACCGTCGACGACACCTTCCAAGTGAGCGGTGTCGACGGCGACTGGCTCTACGCCGTCGGCGACGTCAACCGCCGCGCCCTGATGACGCATCAGGGCAAGTACCAGGCCCGGATCGCCGGCGCCGTCATCGGCGCCCGCGCCAAGAACGAGCCCGTCGACGACGCCCCCTGGGGCGCGCATGTCGCCACCGCCGACCACGCGGCCGTCCCCCAGGTCGTCTTCACCACCCCCGAGGTCGCCTCCGTCGGCCTGACCAGCCGCGAGATCGAACAGAGCGGCCGCCGCATCAAGGTGGTCGACTACGATCTCGCCCACGTCGCCGGTGCCCACCAGTACGGCGAGGACTACCGCGGCCACGCCCGCATGCTCATCGACACCGACCGCAGCACCGTGGTGGGCGTCACCTTCGCCGGCCCCGGCGTCGGAGAACTCGTCCACTCGGCCACCATCGCCGTCGCCGGCGAAGTCCCCCTCGACCGGCTCTGGCACGCCGTCCCCGCCTTCCCCACCCTCGGCGAGATCTGGCTGCGGCTGCTGGAGACCCACCGCGGGTCAACTTGACCCGGCCCTGAAGGACCGGGCTTGGAGGTAGAGCCCAACTGGCTGCTGGGTGGTCTCCTCCGTCCAGACACCCCTATGGGGTGGC
>NZ_JBITGS010000051.1:0-54186 GCF_044457265.1 Streptomyces sp. NPDC050564
ACCCGGCGTTCGGCGATCCGCCAGGACAGCATCCGGTCGTCGTAGGGCTGCGCCCCCTGCGCGCGGAAGGTGATCGGCCTTTCGGTGGCCCTGCGGTACCGCCGGGAGCCGGGTTTCCCGAGGTTCCCGGCCCTCAGGTTCGCCTTCAGCGTCGCATACGCGTCACAGGTCTTCTTGATCACATGCTGGGCGGCCTGCGCCCCCAAGTTCCACCGCGCCTTCACCTCGCCGTAGGTGAGCCTGCGCAGCGCGAAGTTGTTCTTCACATCCCTTTCGAAGGCCACCTCACTGACCCAGGTGGCCGCCTCATTGCACGCGCGCAAAGTCGCCTCAAGTGCCGTCGCCTGCACGGGCGTCGGCAACAGTTTGACCTGCACAACCAGCTTCACACCCGTGACGCCAACCGGAATTCCCAGGCCTCGCATTCGAACACGGGACAATCCCACGCCCTCCCGGACCCGCCATCCCGGACCCGCCATCCCGGACCCGCCATCCCGGACCCGCCATCCCGGACCCGCCATCCCGGACCCGCCATCCCGGACCCGCCATCCCGGCGCTCCGCGCCGGACGCCACCGCGGTGCTCCGCACCGCTCACCTCAGGACACGATTCCTCCCGGGCGTGAACGCCCCGGGGTTCCTCGCAAGAATCACGCTGAAGAATCGAGGTTGATCGTCGTCGTCGACAGGTCGCCCGCGACCGGCTCCTCGCCCGCGGCGAGAGATGCGCAGACATGCGATGAGCGAGTGGGGACGTGTTATTGCTCGGATCTGTAGTCGGCGGGGTTCTCGTGGCGCACTCTCTCGACGAAGGCTGCCTCGTCCTGTGCTACGCGGCTGGCTTCTTCGAACACACTGAGGACCTGTGCAGCGGGAATGACGGCAGCGCCGGACGTATCCGCGAACACGTAATCACCCGGGCGGACGGTCACGCCCGCTACGACGACCGGCCGGTTGGCCTCGAACGGCGTGACCACATCGCCGCCCCATTTGGTCGTCTGCCCCCAGCAGTAGACGGCGAAGTCGTATCGGGCGATTTCGATGAAGTCCCGGAGACGACCGTCGGCCAGAATGCCCGCAAGTCCTGCTACTGCCGCCTGCGACAGCTTTGTTCCGCCCCCGAGTGAGACGTCTGAATGCCCATTGCTCGCCAGGACCAGCACGCGCCCCTGTGCGCCATCTCCGATGGCGTCATTGAACAGCCGGAAGAAGTTGAATTGCTCGGGTGGGAGCGCTTCCTCACATGAAGGGAGATAGGAGACCGTAACCGCGGGGCCCAGCAGGACCCGGCCCGGAGTTGGACTCACCAGGTCGTTGATGTGACACCTATGGCGGTGTATCCGTCCCATGGCATCGACGACGTCGGGGGTGCGTACCCGCGAGGCCAGATCTTGCAGGCGGTCGTTCATGTCTGCCATGGAGACTCCCGAGCCGACATGCGGACTTGTCGTAGGCAGGTCATTGCGGTGTTGGGATCTTGAGGTAATCCAGTCCGCCCGCGTCGAGCCACAACTGGGTGGGAGATACGACCAGGCGAAGCAGAACGCTGTCGCACCCGGGACAGCGCAGCACCATCCCGGGGCCATCGAGGTAGGCATGTGTCTGGGCAAGCACCATCTGTGCCCCGCAGCCGCGGCATCGTCCGGAAGCCATGGTCATGTCGGTCCCGAACAGGGACTCGAGGTCCCCGGCGGCGGCGTTGCCGTCAAGGAAGTCAGGCGTCAGGGCCATAGCCATTCAGCTCCCTGTCGTACCGATACGCCCGGGCCTGTCGACCGGGATCACGGGTGTGCCTCAGGCAGAGACCGAACGCGGCAGGCAAACCGCAATGGGACCGTCTGCACACGTAAGGTGATTGATGGGCTCCCACCGCTGCAAGTCGCCAGCCCGGGCACCCCGCCACTGGCGTGTATACCACCCATTATGGACGACCAGGTAGAACCTGGCTCTCTGCGAGGCCGACGGCGAGCAGCAGCGCGGTGCTGTCGGCTCCTGCGCGTAAGAAGTCGCAGGGTGTGGTGCAAGGCGTACCCCTCAAACCGTAGGAACCAGGACAAGCCTCAGGGCGGTCCGGGGCGGCGGCGCCTGCACGCGCTAAAGCCAAGCCACTTACGGTCGCGGTGTTTCACCGTCTTGTCGTTCGCTGGGTCCAAAACGCTCGGTGCGGATACGGCCAGGGTGGTGGCCGAGGGCCACCAGCAGGCCGGCTGCCTTCTCGACGAAGCCGGTGGAACCGCAGGCGTAGCAGGTGGGCTCGAAGTCCGGTGGCCACCCGGCGCTTGACACGTCCGAAGCGGTGAAGTGTCCGGGGGCCGCGGCCACTGTGGTGGGGTGGAGCGGGTATAGACGTACGTCTTGTCGAGGCCTGGGTCGTCCCGTTTCAACTTGGCCTTGGGGCGCAGGCAACGCCCGCCGAGCTCCAGCAGTTCGTCAAGGAGCGTGTGGCGGCGTACAAGTACCCGCGCCAGGTGTGGCTCGTGGACACGCTGCCGAACGGC
Source organism: Streptomyces sp. NPDC050564 (assembly GCF_044457265.1). NCBI lineage: Bacteria > Bacillati > Actinomycetota > Actinomycetes > Kitasatosporales > Streptomycetaceae > Streptomyces > Streptomyces sp. NPDC050564. The sequence goes on from NZ_JBITGS010000051.1 coordinate 2,497, forward strand.
CCCAGCGGCAAGATCCTCAAAAGGGAGATCACCGCGCCGACGCACCGGACGGGCTCTGTCACGTTGACTGACCCGGTGGGATGATCTTCTGGTTGATCAAGGTGGGAGGGCGCCCCCAAGGAGGCCGGTCGCGGCGCTTGGCGTCCGCGACCGGCCTACGGGCGTGCCCAGTGGGGATTTCCGCTAGCTGGTCTTCCACTTCTGATTGTCGCCGCCCCAGCAGGACCAGAGCTGGACCTTGGAGGTGGCCAGGTCCTTGTCCAGGCACAGACCGGACTTCACTGAGCGGATCGTGCCGTCGGAGTAGAACATCCACTTCTGGTTGTTCTGCCCGTTGCAGTCGTAGGTGCCGACCTCGGTGGCGTTGCTCGTGCCTTCACGGTAGGCGTCCAGGCACTTCGTGCCGCCGTAGACGGTGAGCTGCCCGGAGGGCGTCAGGGTCCACTGCTGGTTGGCGCCGCCCGAGCACTGGTCGTAGACCTGGACCTGGACGTTGTCGTGGCTGACATAGGGGACGTCGAGACAGCCCTTGCCGTCGGCGTTGCGCAGGATGCTCGTGTGTGAGCCGGGGTCGGCACCCCAGGCACGCTTGACGGCGTCGATACCGCTGATGTTGCGGACGCCCACCGCCAGGTTGGCACCGCTGCCCTTGAGGTCGAAGAGCGAGTAGTAGTCGTGGTCGGGGTACTCCTGGTACTTGCCGCCGATGGCAGGCCAGTAGACCGCGCCCATGCCGAGTTCGTGGACGGTGTCGGTGTCGGCGCGCAGGTACCGCACGAAGTTGTCGGTGCTGTTGGCGTCGTTGTAGTCCTTGCCGGCGTCTGCCCCTGCGCCGTCCATCGGTGCGCCGAACTCGTCCAGGATGGTGCGCTTGGCGCAGGTGCCGACCTTGCTCTTGAAGTCGGTGACCCACTCGCCATAGGTCCTCGCCGGCTTACCGAAGGCGTAGTGGTGGAGCGAGAGGTAGGTCCCGTCGAGGCGGGAGTCGGCGCACACGCTCGTGACGTAGTCGTTGTAGCCGGGCCCGCTCACGATGATGCGGTTCCTGGGGACCGACGGGCGGTCGGCGATCCACTTGGCGGCGATGTCCGCCCACTCGGTGGCGCTGTGCCCATGGGGCTCGTTGAACGGCTCGAAGTAGACCAGGCCATTGGACCCGTACTTGTCCGTCACGGCCTTCCACATCGACTTGAACGCATCCGCGTCGACGACCTTGCCGTTCCAGCCGGGCCCGTCCGGTTTCCCGTCGTTGTTCTTGTCCTCGCCGTCCCCTTCCCAGTAGGAGAGGATGACCTTGAAGCCCTTGGCTGTCGCGGCATCGATGGCGCCGGCATACCTGTCGCCCCACGTCGTGCCCGGGACGGAGTGGCTGTTGATCGGCAGCCGTACGGTGTTGGCGCCGAGCGTGCTCTGGAACCCGCTGAGGATGGTGTTGGCCTTGGCCTTGACGGTCTCGTAGCTGTCGGATTCGTTCAGCCCCTCGGGGACAACGGCTCCGTAGGTGAAGTTGTCTCCCACCCTGGCCCAGTTCACGCCTTGGAACTGGCCGGCGTCCAGCGTGGAGTCTTCGGCGGCGGCCGGTGATGCGCCGGACAAGGTACTGATCGACACGGTGATCAGCCCGGCCAGCAGACCAGTTGCCACGCGGTGCAGGGCGCGCGTACCTGTGGGAGGGGGTGCGGTGGAATGAGAACTGGGTCGGGTGGGCTGGTAGTTGAGCATGTCGTGTCCCTTCTGTGCTCGCGGCTCTGTGCAGACGGCTCTGTGCAGGCCGCCGATCGAGGTGGCGCGGACGGGTGCCGAACCGAAGGTCGACTTCGTTTGAGCCGTGGCAGCTGTCGGTTCAAGGTGGGTCCGCTGGAGTCGGCTTCGCCTGTGGTGCCTGTCGGCGTCGTCGTCCACCACTCTCGGCATCGGCTGGTTGTGTGGTACTGCTGTCGCGGACTTCGAGTAGCGGGGGGCCATTACGCACATCTCGATCACCGGCCGGAATGCTGCGGCTCTCGGTCAGGCAATGCGCCGTTGGAACTGTTGGCTCCAGCAAGTGCCGCAGGTGTACTGGGTGATCACTCCGTGACCGTGGGCGTGCGGCTGCACGGATACTGCGCCTTCGGTGGTGTCGGTGGACCTTTGTCGATGGCGGTGAACTGCGTTCCATTGGTCGCCCTCTGGACTGGGCCAGCCTGGGCGAGGGCACCACCGACAACCAGTGCGAGTACTCCGCTGCCGCGTCTTCGGCACTGGTCGGACCCCTTCGAGCCCAAGGTGACGGTCTTCGGGTCACTCGCCGTCCCCCTGCCACCGCCACAGCGCGCGGCGGTCGGGGCCGGGACAGGAAAGACCGGGGAACAAAGCTGCATGACGACTCCTGGGGCAGAGCAGCGGGCCTTTGGGGCGCAACCCACGAGGGCACAAGTTCGATCAGAAGCAAACGAGACCAAACGGAGGAGGGCCCATAAGATCCGTTTGGCCTGTCGAACGTCAAGAGTCGTGCATCCCCTTTTTCCGACCCTTACGAAAACCGGTGACCTGGAGAAATCGCTTTCCGCGTGCGCTCGTTGATGGATCCCCGCAGGCAAGAGGTGATGGATGCGCCCCCATGACCCGCATCGGCCCGCATTGCGCATCAAGCGAGCAACTGCGAGAGATGCCGGCGACTCTGAGGTTGATTCAGGTTCATCCACCCGGTCGACACTCGGAGTTGTCGGACTGTCGAGCGAGGGGCTTCGCGGACACGACACCCGTACGCACACCCCCACATCGTTCGACACATCGGACGGCATGCGGAATGCAGTACAGCTCCGAGCGTTTCGAAGAGACTTCCTCCAACCCCTTGCAGAAGCCTCACGGAACTCCTAAGTGGTTCTGATCCACTTCTTGTGGGGCGGTTACGGAGGGTGACGTTCTTCAGTCGGCGAGGAGTATCTGCAGGCGGAGGAGGTCGAATCCGGCGCGACCATACCCGTCCCTCTTGATCCGCTTCGCCCTGTTGACGTTGCCCTCGACCTTGCCCGAGCTCCATTCCAGGGTGAGGCCGGCGGTGACGGCATTGAAGTCCTGTCGCAGGCCACGGGCCAGGCTCTGCCGCGGCTTCATCCCGGTGGCCTCGGCGATGTCAAGCCATTTCTCCAGGTCACTACCGCGGCGTTTGGCCATCATCGCGGCGAAGGAGCGGACGCACGCGGCGACGGTGTCCAGTTCGGGACTGCGTGACAGGAGCTTCTTGAGCTTGAGCGTGCTGCTCTCGTCCAGGTGGTCCGGGTGCGAGGTGATCAGCCAGGTAGCCGTGCGGACCGTCAGCGCCTTGGGCTCGTCGGGCGCGGGCTTGCCGCTCGCCCGGATCTCCTGGAGATGCCGGCGCACGGTCCGCTTGCTGCCGGTGAAGCCGAGTTCGACGGTCTCGGCGTGAAGCCGTGCCGAGTCCGTGCAGCCCTCGTTCCAACGCCGGTGGAGGTAGGGCGAGTAGGCGTGGATTTCGCCCTGGCGGCGCGACCCGGTGGCCAGCGACGCGTCCTCGGGCGTGGCTGCGTGCGCGTACCGGCGCACGGTTTTGCGGTCCAGCCCGAGGGCGTCGGAGATCGCTTGGATCGGGACGCCCTTGCCGCAGAGGGCATGTACGGCGGCGTGACGCTCGCGGCGCCGGATCACGCGCATCCCCTCCGGACGCACCGACACCTCCTCCTTGGTCGCGGCCGTCGGCCCGTCGGTGGCGTCAGAAGCCGTGTCCTCGGTAGGTTCGGTCAGGCAACTACGGTGCGTGGCAACGCACTTCTCGACGGCCTCGCACAGGTTCTTCCACAAATGGAAGCGGTCCGCGACCTGGATCGCGCCGGGGCAGGCGGTGCGTACGGCCTCGGCGTAGGCACTGGCCCGGTCCCGGCAGACGATCTCCGCTCCTGGGTGTGCGCGAAGCCACCCGGTGAGGGTGTCCGCGGTGCGGTCGGGCAGCACGTCGACGCGTTCCCCGGTCTCCATGTCCAAGATGATGGTCCCGCAGACGTGCCCCTTCTTCAGGGCGAAATCATCGACACCCAGCACCCGAGGTGCGACGCCGACACGCTTGTCCGGGAGCTTGCGTACGAGCCTGAGCAGGGAATTCGCACTCGTCGGGATGGACAGGTGTGCGGCCAGCCGGGCACCCGGGCGTCCGGCGAGCGCCAGAGCGATCTTCTCCAGCGAGCGACGCAGCAGCGGTGTGCGCCGCGCGAATCGCTCGGTGAGCCCGTCGACTTGCTCGACGAACGTGCGGCGACCGCACGCGGCCTCCGGGCAAAGGAAGCGTCGTACCAGCAGGTCGATCACGACCCGTTGCCCGGCCGCCGCGAGGTCTGCAAGACGCCGCCGGTAACCGCCATGGACACGGCCGGACACCCCGCCGCAGTCTGGACACGCCGCCTCGCTCGTCACCGTCCGTGCCGTGAGGGCTATCCCGCCGTCCTCCGCTCTGACCTCGTCCACCACGACGGAGGACAGGCGGGAGAACGCCGTGGAGAACGTCGAGAACGCGCTGCAATCACACGAACAGCCATCCTGCCAGCCTGCTGTGACGCCGCATCACCGCCCCACAAGAAGTGGATCAGAACCGCACAAGATGGCCGTTGACACGCGACCCTCGAAACCCGCTCCTGCCTGCCCTTCCGAGTCGGCGAAACGATCACCACTGAACTCGCCCCCCGCGCCCGGAGGATGGAGCCTCAACGGCCACACCTGACCGACACCCCTCCGCCAGCAAACGCCCCGAAAACCAAGATCACGCACTCGACACCGACCACACTCAACCAAGCTAATTGTCCGTGCAGTTACGACATTCTCGGCCTATCTACAGCACCGCACTTCAGCAGCCGTGGGGCTCCGCGCTCGCCGTCTGCCTGGTCGGCTGGACCCCGTACGCCGCCCAGACCGCTGCCCTGATCGAGCAGGAACGCGCCTCCGGCCACTTCCTGGCCTCCCGCTCCCTGGGCGCCGGCCCCCGCCACCTCCTCACCTGGCACTACCTCCCCGCCGTCCTGCCCGCCCTCGCCCTCAGCGACCTCCTCCGCCTGCCCACCACCATCCTGGTCCTGGCCTCCGTCGGCTTCCTCGGCCTCGGCGAGCAGCCGCCGACCCCGGAATGGGGCCGCCTGCTCTCGGAGAACCAGCCCTACGTGGAACTGGCGCCGTGGACCGTGGCGGGTCCGGCCGTGGCGTTGGTGCTCCTCGCGGTGGCGGCGGTCGGGGCCGTGGGAACGGGGCGCGGCGGGCGCGCCTGGATCCCGGCACGAGGCCGCAGGTCGCGGCGCGGAACCGGTTCGGCGAGTGGCCTCACCACCGAGTAGGAGGCCCGTCGCACCGAACGTTGACATGGCGTCGACCGAACAGGAGGGGCATCTTGAGCCACCGACACTTTCACAACGAAAGAGTCGAGGTGGAAGCTCCTCGAAGTCACCCCACCTTCTAGGGCCTGCTCGCAAAATTCAGGCAATCATGCTTCCGCCATGGAAGTAATCGCGGTTGCGTGGAATGCTGACCCCTGCTAGCCGAGCACCTGCCGCGCATGCCGACCCTGGGGAGGGCCACCCGTGGACGCCACCACCGCTCCGTCGACCCGCGCGGTCGCCCTGGAAGTGCTGCTGAGCGGCCCCCTGCCCCGCAGCGAGATCGCCCGTCGCCTCGAGATGTCGGCCGGCAGCCTCACCCGGTTGGCCAAGCCGCTGGTCGACAGCGGTCTACTCGTGGAGGTGGACACCAACGGTGGCCCCGAGTCCGGGACCCTGCGCCGGACTCGGCCGCTCGACGTCAACCCCACCGCCCACCACTTCATCGGCGCCAAGGTGACCGGCGACGACGTCCACGCCGTCCTCACCACGATGCGCGCCGAGGTGGTGGCCTCCAGCCGCAGACCTCTGACCGGCCGGGACCCCGCCTCCGTCGTGGCGACCGTCAACGAGCTGACGCAGGAGCTCACCCCCAGGCATGCGCAGGTGAGTGGACTGGGGGTGAGTCTCGGAGGGCGAGTCGTCGACCATACGACGGTGACCGACGCGCCGTTTCTGCGATGGACCACAGGCGTTCCCCTCGGGGGCCTCCTCCAGGACGCGTTCGACGGTTGCGTCACCGTCGACAACGACCTTCTGGCGCTCACCCGGGCCGAGCACTGGTTCGGCGCGGCACGCGGTCATGACCGTTTCGCGGTCGTCGCCATCGGCGCGGGCATCGGCTACGGCCTGGTCATGCACGACGCCGTCGTCGACATCCCTGACGTCGGTGCCGGGCTGCTCGGGCACCACCCCCTCGACCCGATGGGCCCGCTCTGCCCGCGGGGGCACCGAGGCTGCGCCACGGCGATGCTCTCCGTCGCCTCCATCCGCTCCGCCGTCTCCGTAGGACTGCGCCGTCCGGTGACCTACGACGAGTGCCTCGACCTCGCAGCCGGCGGCGAACCAGTCGCCACGGCCGTGGTCACCGCCTCCGGTCGCGCCCTCGGCCGCCTGCTGGCCGCGGTCGCCAACTTCACGCTGGTACAGAAGATCGTGGTCACCGGCGAAGCCGTGCGTCTGGCGGAAGCCGCCCGTCCCGCCATGGATGAGGGCATCCGGGCCGACCGGGTCCCGGATGCCGCCCCTGTCGACGTGGACGTCCGCCACAACAACTTCGCCCACTGGGCCCGTGGCGCGGCGGCCACCGTCATCCAGAGCTACGTCCTGGGCCACGCCCCGACACCGGCGCGACGCCCACGGACAGCAGCGGCCGGCCCCGGAGCAGGCGCCGCCAGGGTCGCTTCAGGCTGAGTGAAGTCGTCGGGTGCGCCATCACGCGCACTCCGACTCTCGCGCCGCCTTCCGCGCAGGCACACTCATGCCACAATTCCATGCTTTGTCGAAGCGCTTCGATAACGGCCTAATCCGACGAGGCGCCGCTTTTGATGCCGTCAAATAGAGACCCAGCCCGTACGCATCCCGGTTTCCGCCTTTTCGAAGAAACTAAGGCGAAATCTCTTGTGCACTACGGAGGGCGTCACTTAATCTCACGGCCAAATCGAAGCGCTTCGACAGCGTCCTCGCGCAGCCGTGCCGACGCGCCGCTCTCAGCTCAGCCAGTTCTCCCGACACCGCAGCCGACGGCCCACCGCCGGGTGTCCAGGTGCACAACGAAGGGTTGAAGCAATGACACCGAACACCGTCTCCCCAGCCGGAATGAGCCGCAGGAACTTCCTCACCTCCACGGCCGTCGCCACCGCCGCAGTGGCCGGCGGAATGCCGCTCCTGACCGCCTGTGGCGGTTCGAGCGGCGATTCAGGCGAGGGCACCACATCAGGCAAGAACGCAGCCAAGCTGCTCCCGACGTACGTCGCCAGCACGACCGCGCGGCCGGACCTGCCGTCGAAGAACGGCTCGGCCGCCGGGTACACCGGCAAGATCGACCTCGCCGACCTTGCCGCCTCCGTCCCCGACAAGCTCGGGACCGGCGCCCCCTTCAAGGTCATGTCCCCGCTCTGGGGGACCCCGCCGAAGCCGGACTGCGCCTACTACACGGAACTCGACAAGGCGGCGGGCACCAAGATCACCTGGCAGAACCAGGACGGCAACACCTACGGCCAGAAGCTCGGCGCCGTCCTCGCCTCCAGCTCCATACCGGACGTGGTGGTCGTGCCCGGCTGGGAGCTGACCGGCAAGATCCCCAACGCCGTCATCGCGAAGTTCATGGACCTTGGCCCCCACCTGGCGGGCGACAAGGTCAAGAAGTACCCCAACCTCGCCGCGATACCGACCGACTCCTGGCGCATGAGCATCTTCGGCGGCGCACTGCGCGGCATCCCGATGCCCGCCGCTCCCGTGCCCGGCATCGTGCCGTTCTACCGCAAGGACATCTTCGACAAGAGGGGATACACCGTCCCCAAGTCGGCGGAGGAGTTCCTCAGTTGGGCCAAGGAGGCCACCAGCGCCAAGGCCAAGGTGTGGGCCTGCGCCGACATGCGGTGGGCCGCGGCGGCCATCTTCGGTCTCCAGCCGGCCGGCACGCTCGGCTGGAACATGGGCAGCGACGGCAAGCTGACGTACCGCATCGAGCATCCTGAGTACCTCGAACACCTGGAGTGGGTACGCAAGCTGTTCGCGGCGGGCGTGGTCCACCCCGGCGACAAGGCCAACACCGGTGACCCGTCCCAGCGGTTCACCGCCGGGCAGATCCTGGTCTTCAACAGCGACGTGTCCGGCTGGTACGGCACGACCGCCGAACAGGCCAAGGCCAACCCGGACTTCGTGATCGACGGCATGGACTATTTCGCCGCCGACGGCGGTGACCCGACCCTGTACGCCACCCAGCCCGCCGGCATCTGGTCGATGATCCGCAAGGGCGCTTCCAAGGAGACGGTCGAGAACGCACTGGCCGCCGCCAACTTCGCGGCGGCCCCCTACGGCACCAAGGAGCGGATGTTCGTCGACTACGGCGTCGAGGGCACCCACTACACGGTCAAGAACGGTGTTCCGGTGAAGAACGACCGGGGCGTGCAGGAGGTGAACAACGCCTGGGTGTTCCTCGGGGCCCCCGCTCCCTACCTCGCCCATCCCGACCTTCCCGACGTCGCCCGCAAGCAGGTCGAGTGGCAGCAGCGCCAGGGCGTCTTCGTCAAGAAGACGTCCACGTACGGCATGAACATCCTCGAACCGCGCCGCTACGCCAACATCTCCACCCCGTTCGAGCAGCTCGAGATCGACTTCGTGCGCGGCAACAAGAAGCTGTCCGACGTTCAGCAGGCCATCTCGACGTGGAAGACCTCCGGCGGCGACAAACTGCGCGACTGGTACAAGAAGCTGCTGGAGAAGAACGGCAGTGGTCGCTGATGTCCCTCACAGCGGGGAGCAGGCCGGACGGGACGCGTCCCCCCGCGGCCGTCGAGGAGCCGGTGGCCGCGGCTGGCACTGCCGTCCTCACCCGACACGTGCCGGGCAAGGCCCGCCGCACGGGCAGGGTGCCCTTCCGGGGCCGGCTGCGCCGCGACCGCACGCTGATCCTGATGACGCTGCCCGTCCTCGTCCTTCTCCTGGTCTTCAACTACGTTCCGCTGCTCGCCAACGTCATCGCCTTCCAGGACTACGACCCGTACGCCGCGGGCAACGGCATCACAGCCGTCTTCCACAGCCCCTGGGTCGGCATGGAACAGTTCGCGAGGATGCTCCACGACCCGCCGTTCTGGGACTCCGTGCAGAACACCCTCGTGCTGTTCCTGCTCCAACTGGCGCTGTTCTTCCCGGTCCCCATCGTGCTCGCGCTGGTCATCAACAGCGTGATCCGGCCCCGGGTGCGGGCCGTGGCACAAGCGATCATGTATCTGCCGCACTTCTTCTCGTGGGTCCTCGTGGTCACCGTCTTCCAGCAGGTCTTCGGCGGCGCTGGAATCATCGCCCAGACCGTGCAGAACCACGGGTGGAGCGGCTTCGACCTGATGACGAACGCGAGCCTGTTCAAGTACATGGTCGTGGCACAGGCCGTGTGGAAGGACGCCGGCTGGGGGATCATCGTCTTTCTCGCGGCCTTGTCCGCCGTCTCCACCGACCTGTACGAGGCCGCCGCCATGGACGGCGCGGGGCGCTGGCGCCGCATGTGGCACGTGACGCTGCCCGCGCTGCGCCCGGTGATCGCGCTGCTCCTGGTCCTGCGGGTCGGCGACGCGCTCAGCGTGGGATTCGAGCAGTACCTGCTCCAGCGTGACGCGGTCGGGGCCGGCGCCGCCGAGGTCCTGGACACCTACGTGTGGAACATGGGCATCCAGAACGGCGACTTCAGCTACGCGGCCGCGGTCGGCCTGGTCAAGGGCTTCATCGGAGTCGCACTCGTCCTGGGCGCGAACAAGTTCGCGCACCTGCTCGGCGAGCAGGGGGTGTACAAGAAATGAGCCTCAACACACAGCTCGTCCGCAGCCTCAAGGCGCCCGCACGCCCCGTGTGGGAGGAGCCGCCGGGCAAGACCGGCATCACCGCCAAGAGCGGATTCCTCCTGCTCTGCTGTCTGGGAGTGCTCGCACCGCTGTGGATCGTGATCGTCACCAGCCTCTCCCCCAAACCCGTGATCGACCAGGCCGGAGGCCTCGTCGTGATCCCCAAAGGCATCACCTTCATCAACTACACCGAACTGCTCAGCGGCGGCCAGGTCAGCCGGGCGATCACGGTCTCGGTCGGCGTCACCCTCGTCGGCACCCTGTTCTCCATGACGGTGTCGGTGCTCGCCGCCTACGGCCTGTCCCGGCCCGGCAGCCTGGGACACCGGGTCTTCCTGACGGCCATGATGGCCACCATGTTCTTCGGAGCCGGGCTGATCCCCACCTATCTGCTCGTGCAGACACTCGGCCTCACCGACACCTATCTGTCACTGATCCTGCCGAGCGCCGTCAGCGTCTTCAACATCCTGGTGCTGCGGGCATTCTTCATGGGCATCTCCCCCGAACTCACCGAGTCCGCCCGCATCGACGGCGCAGGCGACCTGCGCATCCTGCTGACCATAGTCCTTCCGCTGTCCCGGGCGGTGCTGGCCGTCATCGCCCTGTTCTACGCGGTCGGCTACTGGAGCGCCTGGTTCAACGCCTCCATCTACCTCTCCGACCAGCAGATGATGCCGCTGCAGAACGTCCTCATCCAACTGGTCCAGAAGAACACGGAGGCGCCGACAGGTCTCGCGCAAGCGGTCCACACCGGCCAACTCTCGGCACTGGGCCTGCAGATGGCCGTCATGGTCCTCGCTCTGATCCCTGTCGCCGTCGTCTCCCCGTTCGTCCAACGGCACTTCAAGAAGGGCATGCTCACCGGCGCCATCAAGGGCTGACGCCGAGGAACAGGGTCGAGGAAAGGCAAAGGGCGGGGCCGGCCACGGCTAATGCGTTGGCCGACCCCGCCGCGCACTGCGCATTCCAGGGGGTGTCACGGTTGACGAGGTGTCACCTCACGCGGAACGCGCGCTCAGCCGTCGAGGGGCTCGTAGTCGAACCAGTCGAAGTGGACGGCGCCCCGGGCAGCGTACATACCCAGGACGCGGCCGGTGAAGCCGCCGGCGACCTCGGTCGACAGGTAACGGCCATCCAGTTCGGCGAGCGAGGTGAAGGTCCGGTCCGACGCCTCGACGCCGAGGGAGACGACGTCCGGCCCGGTGAGCGGCCCGCGCGAGGACGTCGGGTCGCTCACCGTCACGGCGAGCACCAACGGCTCGGCCGGGACCGGCTGTTCGGCCACGACTGTGCGCAGGTCGCCGATGCGCGCGATCACCTGGACGTGCGTGCCGGTCGCCTCGATCGCGTAGTGGTGGCGCTCGTCGAGCCGCACGGCCAGGCCGCCACGCCCCTCGGACGGGTCGATCAGGGTGCGCGCCCGGCAGGTCAGGTGCTGCTGGCGGCGGCCGGTGAACACCACGTCGGGTTCGTCCAGGGAGCCGCCCCGCGCGCGCAGGGTCAGCCAGCCGGGGCGCTCCTTGGTGGTGCAGTGCTCCACGGACCGGTCGCGCACCGAGATCCAGTACGGACGCAGCTCGGCATTCTCAAAGTCGTCCCGCCGCTCCTCGGCGGGAGCCGGGTCGAGCGGCCAGGGCAGAGCGGCGAGGTCCAAAGTGACCTCGCCGACGACCGGCCAGCCGTCCTGCCAGGTCACCGGCGCCAGAAAGGTTTCCCTGCCGAGGACGTGCCAGCCGGGGGTGCCACCGCGGGGCCGTACGCCGAGGAAGACCAGCCACCAGGAACCGTCGGGGCCCTGCACCAGGTCTCCGTGGCCGGTGCTCTGGACGGGGTGGCTCGTGCCACGGTGAGTGAGAACCGGGTTGGCCGGGCACGGCTCGAACGGGCCGTCGGGTGTCCGCGCGCGGGCGATCGACACGGCGTGGCCGCGCTCGGTGCCACCCTCGGCGATCAGCAGGTACCAGTAGTCGCCGATCCGGTACAGGTGCGGAGCCTCCGGTGCCTGGGCGCCGGGCGCGCCCGACCAGAGCTGCCGCGAAGAACCGTGGGTCCGGCCGGTGGCCGGGTCGAGTCGGACCTGGGAGATGCCGGCGCCCGTGCACCAGCAGGTGCCGTCCTCGTCCCAGGCCAGGTCGGGGTCGATGCCGGGCACGCCGGGCGCCGGCATCGGGTCCGACCAGGGTCCGGCCGGGTCGGTGGCCGTGACGATCAGGTTGCCGCCGCCCTCGGCGCAGTTGGTGACGATCAGCCAGAAGCGGCCGCCGTGGTGGCGCAGGGTGGGGGCGTAGATGCCGCCCGAGGACGGCATCGAGGCGGGCAGGCGCAGCTGCTCGGACCGGTCCAGGACGTTGCCGATCTGCGTCCAGTGCACCAGGTCGCGGCTGTGAAAGATCGGTATGCCGGGGAAGTACTCGAAGCTGGAGCAGGCGAGGTAGTAGTCGTCGCCGACACGGCAGATGCTCGGGTCGGGGTGGAAACCGGGGATGATCGGGTTGGCGGCGCGGAGCGGGTGGTTCGGGGCGGGCACCTGGAACGTCCTTTCGTCGGTGGGCGGTTCGGCGGGCAGCCGGGGCGGCACTCAGGCGTCCGGCGTCGTGCGGGTGATGCGGAGCAGTGCCGCCGAGGGCGCGGCGGGCAGGGTCACGGCGAGCTCGGCCCTGTCCGGGTTCCAGGCGGCAGTCGCCCCGCGTGCGGCGGGGTACAGCACGTCGGCGCGGGTCGCGCCGCCCGTCGGCTCCGGCAGGCGGACGATCACCGTGTCCTCCCCGCCCGGGCGGCGCCAGACGGTGAGGTAGGTGGTGGCGGGGGTGTGCAGGGCGAGGGCGGTCCACGGGCCGTCCCAGGCGGGAAGCCCGAGCGGCCAGGACGGCACTGCCTGCGGCAGATCGGTACGAACGGCCCGGTACACGGCGATCGCCTCATGGACCAGTCCGCGGGCTTCGGGCCCCAGCTCCGGCAGCCGGCCGGAGAGGTGGATGCGGCCCAGAAGTGCGCTCGTCATCGTGAAGGCGACTTCGTCAAGGGAGTCTCCGGGCTGCGGATATGCCCACACGGCGCCCTGTTCGGGGGTGACGGCGGTGGGCGCGGAGGCCGCGATGGGCGCGTAATGAACGAGGTTCTGCTGGTCGCTGGTGGACTGCAGCTGCAGCCGGGACAGCAGAGCGTGATCCCAGCGCATGCCGCCCGAGGCGCAGTTCTCCACCACCAGATGCGGGTGGCGGTCCAGGATGCCGTCGAGCCAGTCGAGGTGGGCGCGGTTGTGGCCGAGCAGACCGTCGCCCGGGCTCTCGCCGGGGTGGGCGCTGGTACCGGAACCAGGGTCGATGTTGTGGTCCAACTTGAGGTAGCCGACGCCCCACGCGCCGACCAGGCGGTCCACGACCTGGTCGAGGTGGGCGCGGGCGGCTGGATGACGCAGGTCCAGGTGGTGTCGGCCGGACTCGGTGACACGTACGCCGTCACGGCGGAAGAACGCCTCGTCGGGCAGGGACTTGGCCACGGGGCTGTGCACGCCGACGACTTCCGGCTCCAACCACAGGCCGGGTGTCATGCCGCACGCACGGATGCGGTCGAGGACCTCGTGGATGCCGCGCGCGCCCGGGAAACGGGAGACGGACGGCTCCCAGGCGCCGACGCTGGTCCACCAGCCGTCGCTGTCGTCGTACCAGCCGGCGTCGATGACGAAGTACTCGGCGCCCGCATCCGCCGCCGCGTCGATCAGCGGCAGCAGCTTCTCGGTGGTGGGGTCGCCCATCAGGCAGTTCATGTAGTCGTTGAAGACGACGGGCAGACGCAGGTGGTCGGCGTGCGGACGGCGCTGGGCGCGCCGGTAGCGGGTCAGCGCGGCGAACGCGTCATCCGGGCCTGCGTCGGCAGCGACCGACAGGGCCACGGGCACGGTGTGAAAGGCGGCGCCCGGCTCCAGTCGGTGCCGCCATCCGTGATGGGTGTCGGTGGGGCCGAACAAGGCGACGTACGCCGCCCCGTCGTGCTCCTGACACTCCCAGCGCCAGCCGCCGCCGTTGTGCTCGATCTGCCACACCCACGCACGGCCGGAGTGACGGTCCGTCAGGCCGCCCATCGGCAGGTGCCCGCAACTGGACCAGACGCCCTGGCCGGTCACTGCGTATCCGGCCTTGCCGTGCCCGTACGGCACACGGCCGCTCACCGCGGGCGTGGTCCGGCGCATCGGCTGCGACCGCCAACGGCACTCGGCCAGCCAGTCGTTTTCCGCCCACCACACGTCGGCCGCGTCGATCGCTGCCGGGTCCCGCGGGGTGAGACAGCCCACGACGAGCGAACTGACCGATTCCAGGTGCAGCGTGTCCGGCCCTTCATTGCGCAGGGTCGCCTCGCCGCGGAGCACGGGGACGCCGTCCGGCGACCGGTAGGTCATCTCGACGGCGAGCCCGGTCTCCGGGTCGTGCAGGTCCACGGTCAGGGTGTGCCAGTCTCCGTCCCGGCCCGCCCGGTGCCCTCGGTGGCGCAGGCGGGCGCCGAGAGCGGTCCCGATCAGGCGGCTGCCCGACCAGTCCCGGCCGTGGCCCGCCGCCGTCACCTCCACCAGAGGCAGGGACGCGCCGTCGTCGCCGCCCACGTCGCCGGGGCGGCCCATATGCGCAAGGCGGACGCGGTCGTCGTCGCCGACGGTGAAGTCGAGTCGCAGGGCGCTGTGACCCCAGCGGAAGTCCCGCTGTTCGTTGTCCATGGTGTCCTTTGGTGTCCCTTGGTGTCCCTTGTACGGAGGTGGGGAAGCCAGTCGCGGGATATCGGAATCGAAGCGCTTCACTAAAACAGGAAGCTAACCGAGTCAATTCTTCGGAACAAGAGGAAAGAGGGAGAATGACGTGTCAACTCCCGGGAAAATCCCCTCGGTTCGAACCATTGACAGCAACGGAGAGGGAATGTCAGCGTCGATGCGCTTCGACACATGCTCTCCACCACCACTCGACCCCCGTCTGCCGAGGGATCCCTCACGTGACTTCTGCGTCCGCATCCGCAGCCACGCCCCCCTTCCGCGACTCCGCGCTCACGCTGCACGAGCGCGTCGACGACCTGCTGGAACGGCTCACGCTCGACGAGCGGCTCGCCATGCTGCACCAGTACGTGCCCGCCGTCCCCCGCCTGGGCATCGCCGCGTTCCGCACCGGAACGGAGGCGCTGCACGGTGTCGCCGGCCTCGGCAGGGCGACCGTCTTCCCCCAGGCCGTGGGGCTCGGCGCCACCTGGGACGAGGAACTCGTGCACGCCGTCGGCGAAGCCGTCTCCGCCGAACTGCGCGCGTTGCACCGGCATCAGCCCACCCCGACCGGGCCCGGCCCCAACGGGCTGCAGGTCTGGTCGCCCGTGGTGAACCTGCTGCGCGATCCGAGGTGGGGCCGCAACGAGGAGGGCTACTCGGAGGACCCGCTGCACACCTCGCGCGTCGCCACTGCGTACTGCCGAGGACTGACCGGTGATCACCCCGCCTACCTGCGGACCGCTCCCGTACTCAAGCACTTCCTCGCCAACAACAACGAGACCGACCGCAGCGTCACCTCCTCCGGCCTGCGCCCGCGCGTACTGCACGAGTACGACCTGGCCGCCTTCCGCCCGGTCATCGCCTCCGGCGCGGCCACCGGCGCCATGGCCGCCTACAACCTCGTCAACGGCCGTCCCTGCCATGTCAGTCCACTGCTCGAGCGAGAGCTGCGGGCCTGGGCCCGGCCCACGGGCCACGAGCTGTTCGTGGTCAGCGACGAGGGCGCGCCGACCAACCTCGTCACACCGGAGCACTACTTCGACGACCACGCCGAGGGCCACGCCGCCGCCCTGAAGGCGGGCATCGACAACTTCACCGACCTCCGCGAGGACAGCGCGACCGTGATCGGCCGACTGCGCGAGGCGCTGGAGCGCGGCCTGATCGACGAGGAGGATGTGAACCGCGCCGTCCGCCGGCAGCTGCAACTCCGCTTCCGACTGGGCGAGTTCGACCCCGACCTGGACCCGTACGCGGGCATCGGGCCCGAGGTGGTCGACTGCCCCGAGCACCGTGCCCTCGCCCGCCGTGCGGCGGCGGAGTCGGTCGTGCTGCTCAAGAACGACGGCCTGCTGCCGCTCGACCCGGCCCGTGCCGCGCGGATCGCGGTCATCGGCTCGCACGCGGACGCGCTGTACGAGGACTGGTACAGCGGCACTCTGCCGTACCAGGTCGGCATCGCGACCGCTCTGCGGGCGGCGCTCGCGCCCCTGGGCGGCGAGGTGGTGTGCGTGCCGGGCACCGACCGGATCGCGCTGCGCTCCCGTACCACGGGCGATCCCCTGGGCAAGAGCGCCTTCGACGTTCAGGAGTGGGGCGACGGCGTTGTCACCCTGTGCGAGGCCGGTACCGGCCGCTATCTCCGCTGCGGCGACGACGGTTCACTCGTCGCCGAACGGACGTCGCTCAAGAACTGGTTCGTCGACGAGACGTTCCGCCTGGAGCCCGCCCCGGACGACGAGGACGACTTCTTGGTGCTCCGGCATGTGCGCACCGGCCGCTACGCCGCCGTCGATCCCGCGGACGGCAGCGTGCACGTCACCGCCGACGGCCTCGCGGCGGCCGAGCGCTGGCAGCGGGAGCTGCTGCACGACGGGACGGCCGAGGCGCGGGCCGCCGCCGCGTCGGCCGACGCGGCCATCGTCGTCCTCGGCAACCACCCGATGATCAACGGCCGTGAGACCGAGGACCGTTCGGGAATCGCCCTGCCCGAGGCCCAGGAGGCGTTGCTGCGGACGGTCGCCGCGGTCCGTCCCGAGACCGCGCTCGTCGTCATGAGCAGCTACCCCTACGCCGTCGACTGGGCCGACACGCATCTGCCGGCGGTGCTGTGGACCTCCCACGGCGGCCAGGAGACCGGCCATGCGCTGGCGGCCGTACTGCTCGGCGAGGCCGATCCCGGGGGACGGCTGCCGCAGACCTGGTACCGCGGCGACGACGAACTGCCGGACCTGCTCGACTACGACATCATCAAGGCCGGCTGGACCTACCAGTACCACCACGCCGCGCCGCTCTACCCGTTCGGGCACGGCCTGTCGTACGCGGATGTCACCTATCGTGACCTGCGGCTCTCCGCGCACACCATGGCCCAGGACGGCACCTTGGACGTCTCGGTGACGACGGTCAACTCCAGATCCCGGCCCGGCAGCGAGGTCGTTCAGCTCTACGTCCGCCCCCGTCACGCCCGTTACCAGGCGCCCCGGCTGCGCCTCGCCGACTTCCGCAAGGTCCGGCTCGAACCCGGCGAGACGAGGCGGCTCGACTTCCGGCTCCCGGCCGAGCAGTTCGCCCACTGGGACGTGGGGGCCGGAACCTTCACCGTCGACCCCGGCGACTACGACGTACTGGTGGCACGCTCCGCCGGGGACGTCGTCGCCGGCGCGGGGCTCCGTGTGACCGGGCCACCACCCGTGCCCCGTACGGTCGTCGGCCGCCGCACGCGCGCCTGCGACTTCGACGACCACACGCGCGCCGTCCTGGTCGACGCCACCCGGGCCGCGGGCGACGCCGTCGCCCCCTTCGATCCGTCCCGCCCCACGACGCTGCTGTTCCGCTCGGCCGATCTGACCGGCGCCGTCCGCTTCGCGGCCGAGGTCGCCCGCGAGGAGGAGGCCGAGGCCGAGGGCGAGGCGAGCGTGGAAGTGCGGGCGGGCGAGCGGAGCTTGGGCCGGATCGTGGTCCCGGTCACCGGCGACCGGTACGCGTGGACCGAGGTAGCCGCCGAGCTGTCCGGCGTCGAACCCGGCCCGCACGACCTGACCTTGATCCTGCGCGGGCGCTTGCGCCTCGCCGCGTACCGCTTCCACTCGTCCCCGGCGGACGACTGAGCGTTCACCGCGCCCACCAGCGCAAAACAAGTTTGTGCGAAGTCTGTGCCCCCTCCTGATCCCGGCGCCGCGGCCCCTGCCGCGGCCGGGAGACCTCATAGGCGTGGGCCGCGTCCGAGACGATCAAAGGGAGACACCGTGTCCTACAGCATCCGTGCGGGCGGCCTGGAGCGCCACACCGCGGCGGAGATGCTCCGCATCGAGCCCTGGGGCCCGCACGCCGTACGCGTACGGGCCACGGCCGGGACCCTCGACCCCGCCGCCCCCGGCGCGCTGGAGACCCCGGCGCCCGCCACCCCCGACGCCCTGTCCGCATCGGACGACGGCAGTGCCCGTCTGGTCAACGGCCGGCTGGCCGTGGAGGCGTCGGCGGACGGCCGGCTGACGTTCCGTCACGTCGCCTTGGGTCGCGTACTCCTCGCCGAGCGCGACCCGCGCTCCCATCACACCGGCTCCCGCGTCCTCGCGGCCGGCGGCCGCACCCAGCAGTCCTTCGACGCCTACGACGGCGAACGGCTCCACGGCCTCGGGCAGCATCTGCACGGACGCCTCGACCAGAAGGGCTGCGTGATCGATCTCGTCCAGAGCAACACCGTGGCGGCCGTCCCCTTCCTGCACTCCTCGCGGGGCTACGGGCTGCTGTGGAACAACCCCGCCACCGGCCGGGTCGAGCTGGGCGCGGACGCCACCCGCTGGACCGCGGACGCCGGCGGACGCATCGACTACTGGATCACCGCGGGCGACACCCCGGCCCAGATCCTCGACGCCTACACACAGGCCACCGGCCGGCCGCCCCTGCTGCCGGAGTGGGCGTCCGGCTTCTGGCAGTCGAGGCTGCGCTACCGTACTCAGGACGAACTCCTGTCGGTGGCACGGCAGTACAAGGAACGCGGCCTGCCGCTGTCCGTCATCGTCTGTGACTTCTTCCACTGGCCGCGCATGGGCGACTGGCGTTTCGAGCCCGCCGAGTGGCCCGACCCCGCCGCCATGACGCAAGAGCTGGGAGGGCTCGGGGTGAAACTCGCCGTCTCGGTCTGGCCGACGGTCGAACCCGACAGCGACACCTACGACGAACTGCGCGCGGCCGGGCACCTCGTCACGGACGCCGACGGCGGCCTGCTCACCTTCCCGTGGCCCTCCCGCCACGGCGGCGACGCGCTGACCCGCCCGATGGCGTACTACGACGCCACGCACTCCGGCGCCCGCGCGGCACTGTGGCAGCGCCTGAACGACAACTACCGTGCCGTGGGCGTCAGTTGCTTCTGGCTGGACGCCTGCGAGCCCGACCTGCCTCCGGCGTTCGCCGAGCGCGCGGTGTACGCGGCAGGGCCCGCCGCCGAAACCGCCAACCTCTACCCGCTGCAGCACGCCCGCGCGGTGGCCGACGGTCTGCACGCGACGGGCGAGGACCGCCCTTTGTCACTGATCCGGTCGGCCTGGGCGGGCAGCCAGCGGCACGGCGCCCTGCTGTGGTCCGGCGACATCCCCACCACGTTCGACTCCCTGGCGCGCCAGATCCGGGCCGGCCTGAACGTCGCGATGAGCGGCATCCCCTGGTGGAACACCGACATCGGTGGCTTCGCCGGCGGCGACCCCGACGACCCCGCCTACCGTGAACTGCTCATCCGCTGGTTCCAGTACGGCACCTTCGGTCCGGTCATGCGGCTGCACGGAGACCGGGAGCCGAACCACCCCACCTTCTCCACCGACATGACCGCCGGGCCGAACGAGGTCTGGTCGTACGGGCAGGAGGCGTACGACATCCTGCGGCAGCATCTGCTGCTGCGTGAACGCCTGCGCCCCTACCTGCACCGCCTCGCCGAGGACGCCCACCGCACCGGCGCCCCGCCCATGCGTCCGCTGTTCTTCGACTTCCCCGAGGACCCGGGTGCCTGGGACGTGGACGACCAGTTCCTGCTGGGCCCCGATGTCCTGGTGGCGCCCGTGTACGAGGCGGGCGCCCGGGCCCGCCGGGTGTACCTGCCGTCCGGGACCGGCTGGCTCGACCCTGCCACCGGAGCCCTGCTGAAGGGCGGCACGACGCTCGACGCCGAAGCGCCCTTGGAACGCATCCCGGTCTTCGTGCGGGAGGGGTCCGGCATGGCGGAACACCTGGCCTGACGACGCCCCGGGCACCCACTTCTCGTGCGCACACCGGCCAGGCCCTCAAGACAAGACGCCCACCAGAAAGGCAGGACCGTCCATGCCTCCCACCCCGCACCTCTCGCGGCGCGGACTGCTGGCCGCCGGCGCGGCAGCCGCCGCGCTCCCGGTGCTCGCCCCTTCCGCGGCGTCCGCCGCCGGCTCCGGAAGGGCCGAAGCGCCGTACCGCTTCCGCAACGCGGAGATAGTCGGCGGCGGCTTCGTCCACGGGATCGTCTTCAACCAGCGCGAGCCCGGCCTGGTGTACGCCCGTACCGACATCGGCGGCGCCTACCGCCTGGACACGGCGTCCCGGCGGTGGGTCCCCCTCACCGACTGGATCGGCTGGGACGAGTACGGTCACACCGGCATCATCAGCATCGCCACCGACGAGGCCGACCCTGACCGGGTCTATCTGGCGGCGGGTACCTACACCCTGCCCGACTGGGACCCGGACATGGCGGCGATCCTGCGCTCGGCCGACCGCGGCCGCACCTGGAAGACCACCCCGCTGCCGTTCCGTCTGGGCGGCAACATGCCCGGCCGGGGCATCGGCGAACGCCTCGTGATCGACCCGAACCGCAACAGCATCCTCTATCTGGGCGTGCGCGGCGGCCACGGTCTGTGGCGCAGCACCGACCACGGCAAGACCTTCGCGCAGGTGACCCATTTTCCCAACGTCGGCACTTTCGTCCCCGACCCGTCGGACCCCGGCGGCTACAACGGCGACAACCTGGGGGTACTGCAGGTCGTCTTCGACAAGCGCACCGGCAGACCGGGCAGGGCGACCCGGACGCTGTACGTCACCGTCGCCGACAAGGACAACATCCTCTACCGGTCCACCGACGCGGGAGCCACGTGGCAGCGCGTCCCCGGCCAGCCCACCGGATACATCCCGCACCACGCCGTCCTCGACCACGAAGGCGGCTACCTGTACCTCGCGACCAGCGACACCGCCGGCCCCTACGACGGTTCGAAGGGCGACGTGTGGAAGCTCGACACCGCCACCGACACCTGGACCCGTATCAGCCCCGTCCCCTCCACCAGCGACGAGAACGCCTACGGTTACAGCGGTCTGACCATCGACCGGCGAAACCCGCGGACCCTGATGGTGTCCACCCAGGTCAAGTGGTACCCCGACTGCCTCCTGTTCCGGTCCACCGACGGCGGCGCCCACTGGAGCCGCATCTGGGACCAGGACGCGGACGGGCAGCGCACGTTCCGCTACGACATCGACACCTCGGACGCCCCCTGGCTGACGTGGAACGCCTCCCCGAAGCCCCCCGAGGCGGCCCCGAAGCTGGGCTGGATGATGGAGTCCGTCCAGATCGACCCGTTCGACTCCGACCGCTTCCTGTACGGGACCGGGGCGACGATCTACGGCGCGGACAACCTGACGGACTGGGACCGCGACGGCACGGTCCATCTGTCCGTGCGGGCCCAGGGGTTGGAGGAGACAGCGGTCCTGTGCCTGATCAGCCCGCCGACCGGGCGCGCCCATCTCTTCTCCGGCATCGGGGACGTCGGCGGCTTCCGGCACACGGACCTGCACAAAGCGTCGAAGATGTACGACACCCCGACCTTCGACAACACCCCGGCCCTGGACTACGCAGAGCTCGCGCCCTACACCGTCGTCCGGGTCGGCCGCCCCACCAGCGGCTGGACCCAGCACCTCGCTGTCTCCACCGACGGCGGTGACACCTGGAAACCGTCCGGCGACGAACCGGCCGGCCTCACCGGCCCCGGTGTCGAGGACCAGGCCGTCGCCGTCGGGGCCGACGGCCGACGGATCGTCTGGTCACCGGCCGGAGCAGCGGTCAGCTGGTCCGACGACCACGGTGCGACCTGGACCGCCGCGAAGGGGCTGCCGGCGGGGGCGCCGGTGCGCTCCGACCGCGTGAACCCGGCGAAGTTCTATGCGTACGCCTCCGGCGACTTCTATGTCAGCAGCGACGGCGGCGAGAGCTTCGGCCGTACGGCGGCCACCGGTCTGCCCACCGACGGAAACGTGCGGTTCAAGGCGGTGCCGGGCCACGAGGGCGACATCTGGCTGGCCGGCGGCACCGACAAGGACGGGACCTCCACGCCGTACGGCATGTGGCGCTCGACCGACTCCGGAGCAACCTTCACCCGGATCGAAGCGGTGGAGCAGGGCGACGCCGTCGGCTTCGGCAAGGCCGCACCGGGCGCTCCGTACCCCGCGGTGTTCACCAGCTCCAGGATCGGCGGCGTGCGCGGCATCTTCCGGTCCGACGACGCGGGCCGGACCTGGGTCCGCATCAACGACGACCGGCACCAATACGCCTGGACGGGCGGCACCATCACCGGAGACCCCCGCATCCACGGCCGTGTCTACTTCGGCACCAACGGACGGGGGGTCATCTACGGCGACCCGGCCTGAACCCCCGGCTCCGGTCACGGCAGAAGCACCCAGCCGCCGTGACCGGACTCCGGGCGCTGGCGCACCGCCAACTGGAGGGCGGCCGGGTGAAGGCACGGCAGGTGGTGACGAAGAGCGCGACGTCCGCGCCGTGCTCGGGCGCCGACGTACTTCTCGAAGTCCTGCCAGGAAAGGGCGTCGACCTCGGCCATCGACAACTCCCGTGCCCTCGCCTCTCGGAGCGGCTCTCACCCTCCGGAACGGTGGCCGGACGCCTAGGCCGTCCCCGTCGGCGCCCCGATGCCGTGCTCGGCGACATGGCGTACGACTCGAAGGCCGTGCGCCACGAACTGCGTCGGCGCCGGATCCTGCCGGTGATCTCCCGCAAGGGTTCTGCGAACATCAGGGGCCTGGGCAAACTCCGCTATGTCGTCGAGCAGACCTTCGCCCTGCTCCACCAGTTCAAGCGCCTCGCCGTCCGATGGGAACGACGTCTCGAACTCCACGACGCCTTCGTCTCGTTGGGCTGTTCTCTCATCTGCTGGAGGCGCCTCAAGAAGACCCGCTCATGATCCTGTTACGACCTCATAGGGTTGTTGACCGACCACACGTCGCCCTCCGTCCA
This sequence comes from Streptomyces sp. NPDC050564, assembly GCF_044457265.1. Lineage (NCBI taxonomy): Bacteria > Bacillati > Actinomycetota > Actinomycetes > Kitasatosporales > Streptomycetaceae > Streptomyces > Streptomyces sp. NPDC050564. The sequence continues at coordinate 25,402 of NZ_JBITGS010000051.1, forward strand.
AAACCGTCGTCGGATCCAGAGACCATCTATCAGCGCCAGACACTGAACGGGGTTCGTCATGGAAGACAGAGTTCTCGTCTACACCCGGACACCGCTCGGCGAGTACACGGAGTCGCTGAGCAACAGCATCCACCTCGCGTTGAGCGAAGACGGAGCACCGTTTGAGCCGCTCAACCAGAACTACGGGATCTTGTTTCCCGAAGCCACGGTGAGCGAGCACAACACGATCCTGGAGAAGGGTGCCAAGAACCCCTTCCTGTTCCGCACGAGAGAAGGCGGGTTCGGGCTGGTCGCCGTCCGTGTCGCACCCCGGGGAGCACAGGACGAGGAAAGCCGTGGCTGTGTCCTGGTGTGGACGTCGACCGACCTGACGGAGTTCCGATCCCGAGGGCTCCTTCGGTTGCACAACTCCGTGCATGTCGATGCCGTCGCGTGTCAGTACGACGAGGCGGTCGGTGCGTACGAGTTTCTGTGGCGAGACGCCGACGGAAACGTGTTCGTGAACCAGGTTGTCGATCTCGCAGGAGGAGGGTCAAAGGGGCCTCGGCCGGGATCCCGGTTCCCGCAGGTTGCGGACCCCTGCAACCTGACGGACATCAACCCGGGGAACGTGCTCGCGGTGGAACCGTCGATCGCTCAAGCCGTTCGGGACCGGTGGACGCCCCTGGCGCATACGGAAACCCGCGTCCCCAAGACTGTCGTCGCGTCCTCCCTGTCGGAACTGGCCGCGGTGAAGGCGACAGCCGTCTACTCCGACGCCACCGCCGGCCCGCACAGTACGCAACGCCTCCGTCCGGCAGCACGACGGCGGCGCCGTGCACGCCGGGCGACGGCAGCCGCCACCGCACACCGCCGCCCCTCTGCAGATCCACCTCCGCAAGCCCCGACTCGGTGGTGATCAGCGCCCGCGCCGGCGATTCCCAGGCAAGACCATTCGGCCGCAGCGGCCAGTCCTCCCCGGCCAGGATCACGGAGGCCGTGATGCCCGGTGCCGTCCGGGCCGACACGGAATGTATCGAGTCGCCCTGGCATTCCACGCGGAAGCGTTGGCGGAGATTCCTGAGCAGGAGCGGCAGAAGATCATGGAGGTGATCGCTGCGGCCCTCGTGCGACTGGGGCCGTGGCCGGCGCCGGGCGGCTGGCACGGCGCGCAGTGGTTCCGGACGCGTTCGTGGGTGCAGTTCTGCGCATACGAGAACGGCATCTAGGTCGTCGACGTGGGATAGGCGGGCTGTCGGCGGCGGCTGAACCATGGCTCTTTCGAGATTCCCGGATGCTGTTGGCGATCTTCGGCTGGTCAACTGTCGGGAGCGGAGTGGGGTGTTCTGGCAGAGTCGTTGAAAAGCCTCATCCTGCGCCAAGGCGAGCTGATCGCGCTGGTCGGTGAGAACGGCGGCGGCAAGACCACCCTGTCCGCACTCCTCACCGGACTGCGCGTGGCCTCTACGGCCTCGGTGACCTGGGACGGGTTCAACCTCGCCGAGGCGGACCCGCACAGCGTGTGGGCGCGGGTCGGGCTGGTACCGCAGGAACGGTGACACGGTGTTCGGTGCCCACCGCCGCGCGGTTGTCCCGTCCTCCCGGCCACGAGACCGCCGACGATTCTGAGCCCGGCTCCGGACCGAGCCGCCGACGACCGTGCTGGATGGCCCGGTGCCGCCGCGGGCAGCGATGAAGCCGCACTCGGAAGTAAAGCAGTCGCAAAATACACAGAAACAGAACTAATCAGTCATTAAATGGTACAGAATGGGCATTGGCGGCAGCGGATGCACGCACCATTAGGACAGGTTCCATCGATCCTGGAGAGTTACATGACATACGGAGCGAATGTCGCTCCCAACCCGACCCCCCGGGCCAACGCCGCCCTGGCCGTTGACTGCGAAACATGCAATGGCTGGGGAAGCGTGATCACCCGCCAACGGCGTCATGAACTGTGCGGCACCTGCCAGCCCAGCGCTGACCGAGAGGATGGTGACAGCAGTAACGCCACCCGGTGATCACGCAGTTCCGTTGGTCATCACCGCCAGCTCACGGGATGGCCCCCCGGTCAGCGCCGAGGGGCAAGTCGTGCCGGAGTAATGAGCACGCCCGAGCCGCAGCCCCACAGGACGGCAGCCGTGATGATCAGCAACGTCTCCACTGGACGGAGCTTGGGGTCTCGTCGGCGCCGAGTAGGTCGGCACTGCCGAGAGATCCACTGCGTCGGTGCCCGTCCTACGCCACGGACGGGGCCGCGCCGGGCTGCGGGCCGAAGCAGCTGGCGAACTCCTCGCGGATACCGGGCGTGCTGAGGAAGCGAGCACTGCCTTCGAGGAACCGCGCCTTGTCGAGCTCCTGGGCCAGGACGCGTCCGGCGTACACCGTCGGATCCTCGTGCCAATCCCGAGCCTCGCGCGCAAGCTGCTCGTACTGTTCCTCATCGAGCTCAGTGCGAAGTTCCCTGACCATGCCCTCCACGGTAGCCGGGCAACCTCGCCAGAGTTGGGCTCAGCTACTTCGGTGTGCTGCGCTGACTGCGCAGCACGTGGCCCGGTCCACCGAGCGAGCAACCGTCGATTCTCCCTGGAATACGCAGCGCCGGTCAGGGTCAGGCCTGGCGCCAGGAACGCAGCCTCTCGGCGATGCCGTACGAGTCCAGCCGCAGCCCCCGGATGTCGTAGATCAGTTCCCGCCAGAGCTCAAACTTCGTGTCCACGCGTTCTCCGGAGGCCTCGAGGTAGGCAATGGCGGCGCCGTATCCGTACACCTCATTGCGGGCCGGGAGCGGGCGCAGCAGCACGCACTCCTCCAGCATGACCGCAGCCCGCCAGAAGGCGTCGGGATGGTGCTGATCATGCCGGGGCGGGTCGACCCGGTGGCGCTGGGCCATGCCGACGAGCACAGAGAAGTCGTTGACGGTCAGGTCGTCCCGGAGGATCTCTTCCTGGCGCTCGAGGAACCACCGGTAGTCGACGTACACGACGGGAGGCACAGGTCAGGCCGCCCGCGAGGTGTCGTGCGCGACGGACGGCAACCCGCCGAACTCGGCATCGAAGGCGTCCATGACGCCGGGCTCGCTGATCGCGCGGCGGAAAGCGGCGGTCGCCGTCTGCAGGGCTCGCTCTTGTTCCTTCTCCCCAGCCACCTTGGCGAGGTAGGCCTTCACAGACAGACCTTCGGCAGCGGCGAGGCCCTGCAGGGTGTCCCTGGTGCTCGTGTCGACCTTGACAGTGGTTTCAGCCATACCCCGTAGTATCCCGTACGGTATACGCGCCGCGCTACCACCTCTTGCGAGTGCATACGCCGCTTCGCCCGCTCATGGGCGGCACCGAAAGATGATGTCCATGGTGCTACGCGTGGCTGCTGGCGCTGAGAGCTGGGACTAGGCGCTGCATGGCCTTCGCCCCGTCGTCTTCGCCGTCGTTCATCCCTCCCGCTGCATCGGGCAACGTCAGTGCTGGCAGGCAGGATGACGGGCATGACAACACCTGCAGCTGTGATCACGGAAGCTGCGCCATCTTGAAGTAGCTGATCAGGGTGGTGGCGTGAGGGTCGTTGCTCGTGCTGGTGGCGGGCGGCAGTCTGAGGTGTAGATCGTCTGGCAAGGTTGGTTTTGCGGGTTCTCGTCCGTCGGGATCGGCGCCGCTCGTATGCTCCGGCGCATGATGGACCCCGAGATACAGGAACGGATCGCCGCACGTCGTGCGGAGCTGGACGGACTCGAAGAAGGCCCAACGGCTGGACCGCGCCCTGAAGAAGATCGCCCGGCGGCGCGGCGAGGTCGTCCTGATCGACGGCACTCAGATCCCCACCCAGCGCCGCACCGGGACGGCGAACCGGCCGAACTACTCCGGCAAACACCACCGCCACGGCCTGCACGTCCTCGCCCTGACCGACGAACGGGGCCGGATGATCTGGATCTCCGCGGCTCGGCTCGGCCGCACTCACGACATCACCGCCCGCCGTGACCGCATCCTGTCCCACCTACGCGCCGCCGGCCTCGGCGCCCTGGCCGATCTCGGCTTCCTCGGCCTGGACGACGACCCGGATGACCCCGTGATCGTCACCGGCTTCAAGGCCACCCGGGCCCGCAAGCTCACCACCAGCGAAAAAGGAAGCGAACCGGGCGCTCGCCGCCGCACGCGCCCCGGTCGAGCACGGCTTCGCCCCTCTCAAGAACTGGCGGATCCTCACCAAGCTCCGCACCGATCCCGCCCGCGCGACCGGCCTGCTGCGCGCCCTGTTCGTCCTAACGAACCTCGAAGGAGCCCGCTGACAGATGATCTACACCCGAGACCTCCGCCCAACACCAGCATGACCACGCCGAACGACCCTCACGCCACCACCCTGACCAGCTACTTCAAGAGGGCGCAGCTTCACTGAAGCTCGCAGCCACGGAGCGTCACGGAGTCCACGTAGGTTTCCGAAGCTCGATCGCCGGTTACCGGAAAGTCATATTCGGCGCGGTACGGCTCCGTCCTGCCAGCGGTAGAGGTCGCGCAGCAGGGAAATCTCGGCGCCGTGATGGATCAGCTCCCTGTTGACGTGCAGGACCCTGTTCTCCATGGGAAACCGCTCGGGACCCACCGTGGGCGGATTCTCCAGGTCAGCGTCCGAGAGTTCGCGGACCCCCGCGTTCCATCTCCCATACATCTCATCGAGCTGTTTCAGCGCCTCGTCAGCGGTTCCCGCGTAGGCGAATGTCTCGGAGTCGACGTCCTGGCCGCCGAAGTACCATCCGACCCGATAGCCCAGGCAGGAGACGATGATGTGCGCCAGCCTCCAGGCAATCGTGGTCACCGGCTCCGGCACTGGCACCGCGTCAGGGGACGCGGAGTCCATCGTCCACTCCCCCGAACCTTCCGACATCGGTGCGACCGACGTGCCACGTGGGCGGATGCTCCAGCAGCCGCGCACCGGCTCCCAGAAGTACTCCTCATCGGTAAGACCCTCCAGCCGCGGCCGCAGGTTCTTGCGCCAGTACCAGTCCAACTGCTCCGCGAGCCGCTCGCTTCTTGTCATGGCCGCACACTACATACAACTGAGACCTGGCTGCGCCCCTCGCGGACGCCGTCGCCGGCCGTGGGCCGCGAGAGCCTACCGCACCGGGAGATGACGCTGGGGGCTGATGTGCCCTTCGGGCCGCGCCGCCGCGAGCGGCTGTTTGACATTAACAACCCGGCTGGCTGGGTTGGGTTCAATGACCCAAATGTGACGGCCGCGACCGATGACATGACGGTTGATCAAGACCGCAGATTCCCGCCCGAGATCAGCATGAGTATCCCGAGCGAGCGCCACGCCAGAGCCTCCGACCTGCATTTCGAAGCTGGCGAAGCCTCACAGATCGCGCGCCTGCCTGGCCAGGGTGTTTGTGCTCGTCGATACAGCGCGCCAGCTCGGCCAATTGCTCAATGTGCTCCACGTCTGGAGGACGGTCGAATCCCGTCACGAGGGTGCGCCCGTAAGGGGGTTGAGCTGGTCGTATATGGCGGTTGGCTGAAGGGTGGCGGCCTGGCGGGCCGTCGGGAACCTCGTCGACAATGATCCGCTACAGCCGGCCGTGCCCTCTTTCGGGGCACGTAAGGCACGACACGGTTCGGACAACGAGAGTGATCGGCCCAATGCCGTCTGCTGGGCTCCAGACTCTTCCCATGGGTTCCATGGTTGATTCATCCCGGCAGTGCCTGCTTGCGGCGCTGGGAGAACGAGAAACGATCGATGTGCGTGAAGTCCTGGCGCAGTCCCTTGGGCGGGCTCCCACGAAGGGTGAGGTGAGCGCGGCGCGGAAAGCCGCACGCCGGATTGCTGAGGAGGGGGATGCGGTGCTGTTGACTCTGTATCCCGGGCAGGCTGAGGGCGGTCAGCGGGGGAGTCACGCGGTCCTGCATCTGACCGTGGAGCGCCGAGCCATCAAGGAGTGACCGTGCCGGGTGGAGTTCGCCACGGAGAAGTGGGATGCGGTCATCGATGAGGGCATGAGGCTCACTCAGGAGAAGATCGAGAGCGATCCGATGCTCTCTCGCCTGCTGCCAGGCTGGAAGGCAACACCGAGAGCTGAAGCACGGGCGCAGAGCTGAACGTCATGGCGGCTTCCGGGGCTGGCTGTGCCTGGGCAAGCAACCCCGGGGAAGCCGCCGGCGGTCGCCTGGGGCGGCGGGTGGTCCGTCAACCGTCAGTACGAGGCACTCACCCTCCAGCTGAACCTGGACGTTGAGGGCCCAGCCCGCTCCTCACGAGCTGGTCTTCTGCAGCGAGCTCTCATCGGGGGAGGGGACTTGGATGCTGTCGAGGAGCTCCCCAAATCGGATTTTTCGTCCATGACCCGCGACACGAACATGCTCGGCGAGTATCTGCGCGCCCGCCGCGAACTCGTCACGCCGGACAGTGTCGGTCTGCCGCAGTTCGGCGTCCGCCGCGTTCCCGGCCTGCGGCGCGAGGAAGTCGCGATGCTCGCCGGCATCAGCGCCGACTACTACCTGCGCCTCGAACAGGGCCGCGACCGCAACCCTTCGGTCCAGATCCTCGAATCGCTCGCCCGTGTGCTCCAACTCGACGACGACAGCACTGCCTATCTGCTCGGCCTCGGGTCCGACAGGCCCCGCCGCACACGCCGTCGGCCCCGAAAGGAGGCCGTGCCATCTGGTATCCGCAAGCTCCTGGACTCGCTGACACTGCCGGCCTTCCTCGAAGGCCGCTACTTCGAAGTGCTGGCCGCCAACCCTCTGGCGACGGCGCTCCAGCCCCGCCTGGCCACCGGCCGCAACCGCTTGCGGGATGTCTTCCTCGATCCGGCCGAACGGTCCCTCTACCCGGATTGGGAGGACGCCACCGCCGGCCTGGTCGCCGGCTTCCGCCAGTCGGTCGGCACGGACACCGACGACCCGCGATTCATCGAACTCGTGGGCGAACTCTCCCTCGCGAGCGACCGGTTCCGCCAGCTCTGGGCACGCCATGACGTCCACGCCAGTGAAGGCGCATCCGTCACGCTCGACCATCCGCAAGTCGGCGAACTCACCCTGAACCGGGGGAAACTTGCGATCTCCGGATCGGTCGGCCTGCTCCTCGTCGTCCACCACGCCGACCGCAACACCGAAAACGTCGAGAAGCTCAACCTGCTGTCCTCCTACCAAGCCGTTCCTCACACCCCAGACCCCCCAGACCGCGCCACCGCGACACCCGAGTGACTCGCAACCCGCGCCAAGGCCGATGTGATGGCGTGACAGCCGACGCATCGGTGGTGCAGGCCATACATGCGTTTCAACGATGGACAACGGACAAGACCAAACCCAGTCCACAACTTCATTCATCGCCGTCGGCCTCCTCGTCCGCACACAGTGCGCCGCCAGCCCCACAGCACCCGCCGCCTGGCCGACCACCCGAAGAAGAGGTCCGCAGATGCACACCGACAGCGACTCCGCGACCCTGAGCGCCTCTGATCTGTCCATGACGTGTCATCGGGAAGCAGCGGGGCCGCCGAGGTAAGCCCCAAAGCGACCCAGGACTTCTCCGGCTACTTGGTGCCGGTTCAGGCGGCTTAAGTTGGTCCGGTAGCGGCAGGCGCGTTCGGGGCTCTGGCTGCCGAAGGCGGCGAGGTCGGCGTGGAAGACGGCGTCGAGGAGGCCGGCGTCTTCCACGCCGGGGGCGCAGACGACTTTGCCGAGTTCGAGGCCGCGCAGGCCGGCGGTGACGACGTCCTCGGCGGACATGCGGGCCACGACGCTCATGTCGAGGCCCTGGCGCGTGTGGAATTCGGTGGCGACGACGCCGGGGCACAGCACCTGTGCTCGTGGCCTCGCCGCTCGGCGCGGCGCTGCAGCGGATGGCGGCGAACCGCGTGACTGACGGGTCAATGGGCGCCGGACACAGGTACGGTGGTGAGCCGTCGCCTTTCAATCGCCTCCGGTGGCCAGGAGTTTGGCCACGGCTACGCGCTCGCTTCCTTGACGGCGAAGGAGCGCAGGTCGGCTACTCTTGGCCACGTGGAGATCCATTTTCGGGCCCAACCGAGTGCATGACCGCCTGCCAAGTTCCTAGTCGCTGCCTTGTCCGTGAGCGCCGGTAAGAGTGCGACTTCCTCGCGACGTCAGCGGTCTTTGCGTTTCAGTCACGTGACTGATACCCGTCGGCTCCCCCATTTTGCACCATGGTGATACCCGCCGCGACGACATGAACGCGGCCCTCTCACCGTCCTGCCGCGCCCACGGCTGGCACCACAGGACGTGATGAGCGATTTCATTGGAGTGCTCAAATGGACAGCGAAAATTCCTCACCTTCCCTGAGTCGACGCCGCTTTGTCGGAGTGACCGCGGGTATCGGCGCGGCTGTCGGTGCTGTGGGACTGTTCGGCAACCAGATCCTCCAGCCGGCCGAGGCCTCCTCCGCCACCGAAGACCGGACGCGGGTCGAGACCATCGAACTGGGCAAGGTCACCATCACCCGTGTCGTGGAGTTCAGCGGTCCAGTTGGATTGACGTCTCGTCAGTTCTTCCCGTCCAGCTCGAAGGAACTGTGGCAGGAGAACAAGGACTGGCTGAGCCCGGACTTCTGGAAGCCGAGCACCGACATGGTTTACTCCGCTCTGCAGACGTGGGTTCTGCGCAGCGAGGGCAAGACCATCCTGATCGACACGGGCGCCGGGAACGACAAGTTCCGTCCGTACGCCAAGCAGTGGCAGTACATGGACACCGGCTTCCTGCGCCGACTCGCCCGCGCCGGAGTCAGGCCGCAGGACGTTGATGTCGTCGTCAACACCCACCTGCACAACGACCATGTCGGCTGGAACACGCGTCGTGAGGGCCGTGACTGGGTGCCCACCTTCCCCAACGCCACGTACCTGATCCCGAAGGTCGAATTCGACTTCTGGAACCCGCAGGGGCCGGTGCGGCCGAAGTACTGGCAGGGCAACCAGAACGTCTGGGAGGACAGCGTGCTCCCGGTTCACGAGGCCGGTCTGGTGAAGCTGTGGGACGGCTCGCACACGCTCGACTCCAGCCTGAAGCTGGATCTCGCGCCCGGGCACACTCCCGGCTCGTCCGTGGTTCGGCTGGAGTCGGGAACTGACAGGGCGGTGTTCATTGGCGACCTGCTCCACACAGCACTCCAGCTCGAGCACCCGGAATTCAACAGTTGCTTCGAGGAAGACGAGAAGCAGGCGCTCGCGAGCCGGCGCCGAGAACTGGAGTGGGCCGCCGACCACAAGGCCCTCGTCCTTCCCGCGCATCTTCCCGGCCACGGCGCTGCCGAAGTGAAGCGCAACGGCAGCCAGTTCAAGATCACGGATTGGGCGGGCTTCAGCCGCAGCTGACCCGGCCGGACGAAGCTCCCGGCATCCCGGGCCCCCTCCGACGGCCACTCCGGCGATGAGCGAAGGGGCACTGCATCCGCTGGGCCACGATCGAGGCGTCGGCACGGACACACCGGCCCGGCACTCCGCAACCATCCGGGCTCCCTGGGCACCCATCCACCGCTCAGCGGAGGCGGATGCCCACCACCATGCTCCAAAGCGACCGTCGTGTTCTCGGAGCGCCCGCAGAGATAAGGACGGCGCCGGGAATGGGTGGAGCTGCTCGATCCACCCGGAAGGAGCCGGGAGCGCAACTGGGGCTGGAACCGGCCGTGTTGACCCGGTGCCCGGTGATGTCGGTGGTGTGAGGTGAACTCCGGGCGCAACGCCGGGCGGGGTCCGCAGCCGACGCAGGACGCGGCACCTCGTGCGGAACAGCGCCATTGACGCCGAGGACCGGATCGAGCACGTCGATCCGGTCCTCTCTGCCGTGTCGTCGGCGCTGGTGGGGCCGGAGTACTCGGCATGATCGTGGCGCAGGTGTAGGGGCGTGAAAGGCAGGCCAGGGCTCGGACAGCTCTCACGCCCCCCAAGGGGCCGGGCGCAGGGGTAAGGCGCCCGGGGGAATCCCTTGTGCGGTTCGACGACTTCATGTGACCGCTCGTCGTCGCGCTCCACGAATCTGTCATGCGGAATCGAGCCGCGGGTATCCGTCAGCCGACTGCAGCGCGACGGGCGCCGCCCGGCAGACGGCACGCTCGTCAGCGCGCATTCGGGGCAGACTCGGCGCTCAGCCCTGGACGCCGGTACCCGACAGGCTGCCTTCGAGCACGTCGCGCAGTTGTGAGCGGGCGGTGATGCCCAGCTTGGGGAAGACCCGGTAGAGGTGGGAGCCGACCGTGCGCGGTGAGAGGAACAGCTTCTCCCCGATCTCGCGGTTCGTGAGACCGCGGGCCGCCAGTTGGACGATCTGCTGCTGTTGCGGGCTGAGTTCAGTGAAGGCGCTGGGCACCACGTCGGTCGCCTCGATGCCGGCGGCGCGCAGTTCTGCCTGTGCCCGCTCGATCCACGGCCGCGCGCCGAGGCGCTGGAAGGTTTCCAGGGCGGCGCTCAGCAGCGGACGGGCCTCGGCGATACGGCGCTGCCGCCGCAGCCATTCCCCGTAGTCGAGCCGCGTCTGCGCCCGTTCGAAGGGCCACTGTTCGCCCACGGGATCCGCGAGCGCCGTCTGGAAGAACGGTTCCGCGTGCTCGGGATCCGCCAGCAGGGCGCGGCCTCGGTCGATCAGTGCGGCCACCCGTGCCGACATGCTCTCACCCAGCCGCCGTGCCGACCGTTCCAGCAGCTCCGCGGCGTGCTCTTGCTGGCCTCGGCGGACGGCCGCTGCTGCGAGTTCGGCCAGGACGGTGTAGGAGACGTGGTAGTGGACCGGATCGCCGTCGTCGGTGAACGCGGAGCGGAACTGCGTGTACGCGGTGTCGTAGTCGCCCTCGGCCACGGCCGCCAGCCCCAGGGCACGACGGGCGAAGACCGCGACGGAGCGGCTCTCCAGTGGATCGACGAGGGACAGGGCTCGCTCGGCGAGCCGGCGCGCGGTGTCCGGGTCGCCGAGCAGGCTGGCCACCGTCGCGTCGAGTGCCTGGGCACACGCCTCGGCGTGGTCAAGTCCGGCCGATGACGCCATAGCCGCGATGTCGGCCGCCACGGAGCGGGCCTCGGCCCATCGGCCCTGCTCCAGGCGGGTCCAGCCGGCCGCGCATCCCAGTCCGTCCGGGAGTGGTCCATGGGCCTGCCACTGGTCGAACGCCTCGTCGAAGGTCCTGGCGGCGAGGGTGGTCTGGTCGAGCAACCAGGCGACGATGGCCAGCGCGGTCAGGCGCTTGGCGTCACCCTTGGCCTCGGCGATGAGCCCGGGCAGCACCGGTGCGAGCAACCCTCCTGCGCCGCTGGGGTCGGAGACGGCCAGTACCCAGGCGTGCAGCGCCGCTCTGGCGGCATCGTCGGGCATGCGGGAGACGAGGCTCTGGATCTGTCGCTGCTGGGACTCCTCGCCCGAGTAGTAACGGACCACGGCCGCCGCAGCCAGCGCGTCGAGTACGAGGGGCGACCGGGCGTCCGCCGCCTCGTCGGCGACACGCATGAGAAGGGCGAAGGCTGCCGTGTGATGGGTGCCAAGGGACATGAGCTGTCCGGTGGCCAGCGCGGCTCTGCCCAGCAGCTCCTGGTCGTCGGTGCATTCGCGGACCGCGGCGGCCAGGTGTTCCACCCACCCGAGCTGGCCGGTGAAGACGGCGGTGGCGGCGGCTTCGGTCAGCAGGCGCGCCCGGTCCTCACGGCGCGGGCTGAGTTCCGCGGCGCGCTCCTGGGCCGCGGCGGCGGCCGCGAAGCCACCTCGGCGCCGGGCTCGGTCAGCCGTCTGCTGCAAGGCGGCCGACACGTCCTGGTCGGGGCGTACGGCCGCGGCGGCGAGGTGCCATGCGCGACGGTCGGGCTCCTCGCGCAGCAGTTCCGCGAGAGCCAGGTGCGCCTGGCGGCGTTCCTCGAAGGACGCGGAGTGGTAGACGGCGGAGCGGACGAGGGGGTGGCGGAAGGAGATCCCGGATCCGTCCTGGCGTACGAGACCGGCTAGGTCCGCGGGTTCCCATGCCGTGCCGTCCGCCTCGAGGAGTCCCATGGCGGCTGCCTGCGTGTCCGCTGCGTCGGCGGCCGCGAGGAGCAGCAGGATGCGGCGGGTGGGTTCCGGCAGGCCCGCCGCGTGCCCCGCGAAGATCTGCTCCAGTCGGTCGGTGACCGGCAGTGGTCCCTCCACGCTGCTGCCCTCGGGCTGCCGGATCGCGGTGGCGTGTGCGAGTTCCACCAGGGCCATCGGGTTGCCGGCCGCCTCTTCGAGGATCCGTACCCGGGTTCGGCCGGTGGGTGGCGTGGGCTGCCGGTCAAGCAGCCGGTTGGCCGCCTCACCGTCCAGCGGGCCTAGTTCGAGGCGCTCATATCCCTTGTCGAAGCCGGGCAACGCGTCCGCGGTGCGGACTCCCACCAACAGCGTGACGGGCTCGCTGTCCATGCGTCGCGCCACGAAGGAGAGAGCGTCCAGCGATTCGCGGTCGATCCACTGCGCGTCGTCGACCACCGCCAGCAGCGGGGCGGTTTCCGCCAGCTCCGACAACAAGGTCAGCACCGCCAGACCGACGATCATCGCGTCGGGGGTCCCGGCACACTCGTCCAGCCCCAGGACGGCACGGAGCGCGGACCGCTGCCGCGACGGCAGAATCTCCGCGGCACCGATCACCGGACGCAACAACTGATGAAGACCGGCGAATCCGAGGTGCGCCTCGGATTCGCTCCCCACCGCCCGCAGCACGCGGCCGCCCGCACCCCGTGCGCGGTCGGCCGCGAGGTCGAGCAGCGTGCTCTTTCCGGCGCCGGGGTCACCCGTGACGATCAACACGTCGCTGTGGGATCGGGCGGCGCCCACACGCCGGATGATTTCTGAGGTTTCGGCTTCTCGGCCTACCAGCGGCAGATCGGAATTCCACGTCGAGCGCTGGTCCCCACGAGCCGTTACATCGTTTTCCACGGATGCTCCAGGGAATTGAGATATCCCAGATACTAGCGTGCGAGAACCACGGCAGCGTCCGCGGTAGCGGCATAGAGGCTGCTCAAAAGCACATCCGAGCGCAGTCGTCGTCCGGGATATTCCTGGCCGTGGCATCCAAGGAGTTCTATCCGCCCGCGGACCGGCACGGCGGGACATCGGGCAGGCTCGGGCGCCCTCGCGGGTGACCAGCGCCGATGCAGTCACGTGACGCATACCCCCGGCTGTTCGACCGGTCGCAGAATCGTGAAACGGGCACGGCCGCGCCTTTCCGGGTCGGCGGACAGACACGGCCGTGCGTCGCCGGTGGCGTCGCGCCACCACAGACGGGGATCGAGCAAGCCGTACATCTCCACCGGAAGGCGCTGTCATGGTTACTGGACGCTCGTGGCTGGTCGGACTCGGGTTCCGTACGCCACGCGGACGGCTCGTACGCCACTTCTACGTCGTGGACGGCATGGCCGATCCGGAGCGGGCCCACGAGGCTGCTCTTGAGCGGGCGAACGACCCGAGCGAACGCGCGGCGCACGCCAACCTGCGGCTCGACGACAGCTGCGTCGAGATGCGCCGGGTGTCGCGTGATGCTCTGGGCACCTGGCGGCTGTGCGTCCCCAGTCCCTGCACTGCCTAGCTCCCTGGAACCGACGGAGGCAGGCCAGTCCGGCGCCGCGCGATCGTCGACTCCGACAACGGACGCGTTGTCTTTGCGGCACCTCCCGGAGCAGTCACCTGACGCATACCGGACGCAACCCCTGCGTGCCGAGACTGGTGACGCGGACGGTGACCGGTCAGGACCTCAGGGACAGTCTCCGGCCGTGCACAGGCGAAACGATCTACGGAGACCCCCATGGTGACAAGGACGACGACATCGCTGTGGGACCGCTTCGCCGCCGTCGACCCCGGACTGATCCGTCTGGCCTCCGCGACGCGCGCCGTCCTCGGCACCGCCGCGGCCCTTGCCGTGCTGACAACGCTGCAGGCGCCCGAGACGGCGCTGGTGGTCGGCGGCTTCACCGCGATGGTGACATCACTGGCGATCAGTGACCTGCACCCGCGCAACCAGCTCATCACTCTTGGACTCGGCGCTCCGCTCTCCCTCGCCACGCTGGCCGCCGGAGCCGTGCTGACGCCGTACCCGACGGCAGCCAAGCTGGTCTTCCTGGTGGTGATCTACCTTGCCGTCCAGGCCCGCCGGTTCGGACCACGAGGGCTGGGCCTGGGGATCTTCGGTTTCATGGCCTTCCTGCTGTCTCAGTTCACCCGGGCCCCAGCAGACCAGCTTCCGCAGCTCGGTGCGTCGGTGCTCGTGGCGTTCGGGGCTGTCACGGCCGTCTGGTACTGCGCCGGCCCCGTCACGGCGGCCGGAGTTCTGAGGCGGCTGCGGCACGCATTCGACGTGCGTCTGCACGACGTCCTGCGGGACACGGCCTCGATGGTCGCCACTGGGCAGGACGTCGGCACCTGGAGCCGCTCGTTGCAGGACCGCCTCGACAGGCTGCACGCATCCGTGCTGCTGATCGAGGACTTTCTCGACGAGCGCGCCGTCGACGAGGACACCGAGGCGCTGCTGTGGCACATCAGCCGGGTGGAGGTGGCCGCGCAGCGTCTTGCCGTACTGACGGTCCGCGCGGTCCGCACACCGGCGGCCCGCAACGATCTGGCGGAACGGACAGCGCGACAGCGGCTCGCGCAGCGGATCCGCGCTCTGAGCCACCGGCTCACCACGGAAACGGCTGGTGCGCCCGAGCAGCGTGAGGAGAGGTACGACGCCGGTCCGGCGAACCGGCCGACCGGCTCCGCACACGTGCAGGACTGCTTCCCGGCAGTCGACGAACTCGCTGCAGCCCTGAGGGTTCTCGGCCCACGAGGCCGCCGGGCAGGACTCGGGAACCCCCTGAGCAAGCCCGCCTCGCGAGCCTTCGGGACGGTGCCACAGAGGGACAGAGACACCGAAAGCCTGCAGCGCGGAGCCACCCGTCAGGCGTTTCAGGTGACCACTGCCTCGGCCCTCGCCATCGCGGGCGGTCATCTTCTGTCCCCGCACCTGTGGTACTGGGCCGTCGTGGCCGCATGGGTCGTCTTCATCAAGACCGAGAGCACCGGCGAGGTACTGCTGCAGAGCGCCCGGAGGCTGGCGGGCACCGTCCTCGGCGTGGTGTTCGGCTACGGCCTCGCCGCCCTGGTCGGCGGAGACGGCGCTGCCCTGCTGATCCTGCTCCTGCTGTGCATGTTCGGGATGTTCTACACCCCGTCACAGGCCTACTGGGCCGTCACGTTCTTCATCACCGGCACGCTCAGCATGCTGCTCGCGCTCATGGACACCTTCTCGACCCACGTGCTGCTCCTGCGTGTCCAGGAGACCGCACTGGGAGTGTCCTGCGGGATTCTTGCTGCCGCCCTCGTCCTTCCCACCACGGTCCGCCGAGCCAGTGACGAGGAGCTGGTCGGCTTCCTGCGCGTCCTGGACCGCCTCCTTCGGGCCATCGCGTCACAAACCCCGTACACAGAAACCCCGACGAGCTGGGTCCATGCGGCACACGACCTCGACCAGGCACTGGAATCCTTCCGCAAGGCGTGCCTGCCTCTCACCCATCCGCTCAATCCACAGCGTGCCCGACGCCACCGCGCCCGCCACCTGCTGGAACTCATCGAGGCCGGCGCGTACCACGCACGGAGCCTGGCCGCCACGGCCGAACGTCTCCCGGCGGGCCACGTCCCCGAGTGCGCCACCCGTCTCACCGCCGCGGCCGACCGCGCGCACGAGACGGCGGCCCACCTGATCCGCGTCACCGGCCACCGGCCGGAAAGTACCGCGCGCACGGCACCCCCCATGGTCATCGGGGCACTGTCCCTGCTCTCGGACGAGCGACGCGTGAGCCGCGACCGGCCGTCGCTGGAGCAACGCCTGCTCCTGCACATCAATCGCCTCGATGCCACCTTGACCGCGCTCGTACGAGCCCTGGCCCCACTCACCTCGGACCACAACCACACCGCTTCGGTCCCTTCCGAGCGCGTTGACATCCCGGCGCCGCACCTCCCGGACCCGGCCGCCGCGGTGCGCTGCACCGATCTCGCCCACCGGTGCGAACGCGCCCAAGCCGGCTGACACCCCGGCAGATCGCATAACGGCCGCCGCGCACAACACGACCGGCAAACGGCCGATACGCATCCGGCTCCGGCCTCTGACTGCAGTGAGGTCGCCATGTGCTCGTCGACGAGGTATCCAGGAATGGAACTCGGAACGGGAGCCGCCTCACCTTTTTTCACCTGGCCACAAGAGGAAAACCCCGTGCTCAGAGCTGTACACACAGGTGCAGTCACGTGACGGATACCGGGCCCGCCAGGGCCGCTCGTACGGTTGAGTAAATCCTCCGAATTCCAAGGACATCCCATGGAACAGATCACCCTCGGCAATGTCTCCATCACCCGGGTGTGGGAATACTTCGGTCCCGTCGAAATGACGCCCGACACGTTCTTCCCGGAAAGCTCGAAGGAAGTCTGGGAGACCGGTGCCGACTGGCTGGCCCCGCATTTCCTGGATTCCGAGACCAACATCGTGAATTCCGCGATCCAGACCTGGCTGCTGCGCAGCGAGGGCAAGACGATCCTGGTCGACACCGGCGTCGGCAACCACAAGGAGCGTCCCTACGCCCCGGTATGGAGCCACCTCGAAACGGACTTCCTGGCCAACCTCGCCCGGGCCGGCGTCCAGCCCGAGGACGTGGACATCGTGATCAACACGCATCTCCACATCGACCACGTCGGCTGGAACACCTACCTGCACGACCGGCAGTGGGTCCCCACCTTCCCCAACGCCACCTACCTGATGCCCAAGGACGACTTCGACTTCTGGAACCCCGAGAACGGCCACCAGCCGCTCCTCGGCCGCGGCAACCAGAACGTCTTCGAGGACAGCGTGGCCCCCGTCCACCAGGCCGGCCTGACCCAGCTGTGGGAGAACAGCCACCAGATCGACGCGAACCTGCGCCTGGACACGGCTCCCGGGCACACCCCCGGCTCCTCCGTGCTGACCCTCACCTCCGGCACGGACCGCGCGGTATTCGTCGGCGACATGCTGCACAGCCCGGTACAGATCCTGGAGCCAGACGCCAACAGCTGCTTCTGCGAGAACCCCGCCGAAGCCCGCGCCACCCGCCGCAAGGTGCTGGGCTGGGCCGCCGACAACAACGCTCTGCTGATCCCGGCCCACCTGGGCGGCCACGGCGCCACCGAAGTCGTACGCGACGGAAGCACCTTCGCCATCAAGGGCTGGGCGCCCTTCACCCCGTACACCGAGCAGCGCTGAAGCCTGCGGAAAGGCACGAGAGATGAACCACCACCCGGAACCCGTCGTGACCACCGAGCAGGGAGCCGTCCGCGGCCTGCGCCAGGAGGACGGCACCGCCGCCTTCCTGAACATCCCCTACGCCGCCCCACCCCGCGGAGCCGACCGGTTCGCCCCGCCCCAGCTGCACGAGCCGTGGGACGGCGTACGCGACGCCACAGTCCCCGGACCCAACGCGCCGCAGTCCGAGCGCAAGCTCGGCAGCATCGACATGGCCCCCTACTTCGGCACCGGCTGGAGCCGCGGCGAGGACTACCTCACCGTCAACGTCTGGACGCCCGCCGTCGCGCAGAGCGACCTGCCGGTCATGGTGTTCGTCCACGGCGGCGGCTTCGTCGCCGGTTCGACGCGGTCCGCGATGTACGACGGGTCCGCCTTCGCCCGTGACGGCGTCGTCCTCGTCACGCTCAACTACCGGCTCGGCATCGCCGGGTTCCTGGACCTGCCCGGGGCCCCCACCAACCGCGGTCTGCTCGACGTCGTCGGCGCGCTGCGCTGGGTGCGGGAGAACATCGCCGGCTTCGGCGGTGACCCGGACAACGTGACGCTCTTCGGCCAGTCGGCCGGTGCCACCATCGTCGGAGGCGTCCTCGCCACCTCCGAGGCCGCGGGCCTGTTCCGGCGGGCGATCGTGCAGAGCGGCAGCGGCCTGGGCGCGTTCACCACCGAGCAGGCGGCCCGCGTCACCGCCGCAGCCGCCGAGGCTCTGGGCGTCGAGCCGCACGTGGACGCGTTCGCGGAGATCTCCGACGAGCGTCTCGTGGAGGTCGCCTCCAAGCTCGCGGGCATCGACCTGCAGACCGCCACCCACTCCGACCCGCTGATCGGCCTCAGCCCCTTCAGCCTGGTCCTGGACACCCAGCCCGCCGAAGCCGTCGCCGCCGGACTCAGCTCCGACGTCGACCTGCTCATCGGGACCAACACCGAAGAGGGCCTCCTCTACCTGGTCCCTGTGGACAAGTACGCCTCCTCGACCGCCGAGGACGTGGACGACACGGCGGCGCGCTCGCACCCGAACCCGGCGCAGCTCGTCGAGACGTACCGCAAGACACGTCCCGAGGCGTCCTATGGCGAACTGCGCTCCGCCATCATGGGCGACGCGCTGTTCGGCGCGGGCACCCGGGCCCTGGCCGCCGCCCACTCCGCCCACCCCGAGTCCGCGACCTTCGCCTACGAGTTCGCCTGGCGATCGCACGCCCTGGACGGAGAGCTCGGTGCCACGCACGCGGTCGAGCTGCCCTTCGTCTTCGACCTCACCGACCTGCCGCAGCTACTCGGCCCCGCTGCCCTGCTCGGCCCGGACAAGCCCCCGGCGGATCTCGCGGACCGCATGCACGAGACCTGGATCCGGTTCGCCACCACCGGCGACCCCGGCTGGGACCCGTACGACACCGAGCGCAGGGCCACGATGCACATCGACGCCGAGTGGAGCCAGATCGACGACCCCCGCAGCCGGGAACGACAGGCCTGGAGCTGACGCTCGTACGGGTTTCGCCAGCTCACCTTCATCAAGGAACACCACCGCTTCAAGGAACACCGTGACCAGAACCGTCATCACCACCGAGAACGCCCCAGCTCTCCCGGCCCCGCTGGCCCAGGGCATCCGCAAGGGCCCCGTCCTGCAGGTCTCCGGACAGCTCCCCTTCGACCCGGACACCGGCGCGGTCGTCGGCACCACCGTCGCCGAGCAGACCGCACAGGTCCTGCGCAACGTCACCGCCGTCCTCAAAGCGGCCGGCGCGGGCCTGGAAGACGTCGTGATGCTCCGCGTCTACCTCACCGACCCCGCCCACCTGCCCGAACTGAACGAGGCCTACGCGGCTGCCGTCGGCGAGCCCTTCCCCGCCCGCACCACCGTCTACATGCAGCTCCCGCCGGGACTCCTCGTGGAGATCGACGCCCTGGCAGTGCTGGACGACTGACACAGCCACAGAAACGCGAGAGCAAGGCTGGTCTGGCACGGTCCACGGGGCCGTGCCAGACCAGCCTCCATTCTGGAGATCGGAAAGGGGGGCAGGATGGACGTCCGTCTGTCGAGGGCGTGCGTCAACCTGCGGGTCGCACCCGGAGACCTGCTGGACGCCTTGTGCTCCCTGTCGGGGCGCCCTTCGCCCCCCTCAAGGTCTCATCCGGCACGGTGCGTCCACGAGCACGTGCTTCGCGCTGTGGCGTCGCTGCCCATGGGCGCGCTGCAACCGGGCGACGTCACCGCAGCCACCGAGGTGCGCGCCGGCCTCCTGAACGCCGACGTGCCACCCGCGTCGGACGCGGCCACCCGCTGCATCCAGCACACGGTCGACGACCTGGGCCCCGGGGACCTGTGGACGCTGGCCCGCGGCACCGCCATGACCCGCGACGACCTCACATGGGGTGCCGCCGCGGTCCTGGGACGGGAACGTCTCGCACAGCCGGACCCTTTGGACGAACTCGCCGCGCAGGCCATCGCGGACGAAATCACCGAACGGACCCCATGCCAGTGGGGCCGTCACCACACCGACGCGGTCCGTGCCGCGCTGTACCGGACCCTGGCCGACCTCGCCGACGTCCTTCTGGAAGTGTCGGAGTCCACCCCGGCGCCCCTGAACTGGACCACCGACGACGACGTAGGGCGCGCCTCAACCGTGATCGGCGAAGTGGTCCACGATGTACTGATCCAACAGGCAGAGAACGCACCCTCCGCCGCACAGCCGGTCTGGTATCACCCCTCGCCTGCTGGCGGCCGCATCGCCTGGCAGTGGCGAATCACGAACGAACCGACCGGCCGTACCGCCCACGGCTGCGGCCCCTTCCCTTCCGCGCTCGCGGCCCGGCACGCCGCCGAGTGCGCGATCACGGCGCTCGCCGCCGGGAGATGCAGCCTGTGAGGGATGCAGGATGTGGACCTGTGTGACCAGGGCAGTGGGAAACGATCTCCGTGGGCGTGGGAAACGACCTGTGACCACCCTCGCGTACCCGCTGATCAGCGAATTCCGTCGGTGCCCCGCTCGGGGACTGTCGGGCGACCGCGGCCGTGCTCCGAAAGATGGCGAAGGGCCGTGGGTTCGAGTTTTCCGAAGGGGACTCGGCGCCGAACCAACGGGTGGTGTAGCCGTAACCGTACCTGGACGGGACCGGGTTCGTCGGGCCTGCCGAACCGCCACCTGGGCTACAACACGGGGCCGAGGCTGCCCTCCAGGGTGATGCGGGTCATCAAGGGGCGGTCCCAGCGGGCGAGGATCTCGTTGGCGAGGTCCGCGACCGGCAGGGGGTCGACGTCGTTGCGCACCCCGATGCCGGCGGCCAGCAGGGTGCGCGGCACCGCGTCGGCGTCCAGGAGCACGCGCCAGTCCTGCGGGCAGAGCTCCAGGAACTCCAGGCCGGTGAGCCGGGAGATCTCCAACGGGTCGGCGAGCGTACCGGGTTCGGCCCTGAGGGTCCGCAACCGCGGCAGGTCCACGACGGGCTCCAGGCTGAGCGGTTCGCCCTCCCACACACCGATGCTCAGGACCTCCAGTGCGGGGTGCGCGGCGGCCTCGACGCTGCTCAGACCGCGGATGTCGACGTGTGCCACGGCCGGGGGCTCGTCGTCCGCGCGCCGGCGGGGGCCGCGCTTCCCCCATCCGGGGAGCACCAGCTCGGTGAGGGAGCCGGCTATCAGGCCCGCGCCGATGCTCTCCTCGCGGCTGAGGATGATGACCTGCCCGGTGTGCCCGCCCGGCCCCGGGGTCAGGTCGACCGCGATCCGGTCACCGTCGCAGTCGCCGAAGACGATCCAGCCGGGTGAGCCGACCAGTCCCTGCACCGCGGCGTCGGGCCGGGTGTCGACCGCCTCCGCCTCCATCGCCGCGAACCGCCACTGGGACGGGCGTGAGGCGGCGTCGGCAATGTACAGCTCGTCGAGGGACAAGAGTTGGCAGCCGACGGCGTTGGCGACCCGCATGGCCGACTCGTAGTCGTCGTTCCAGTCTTCCCACAGGGCTCGGGTCACCCGGTACAGCGCCTTGAGCTCGTCGGGCAGCGCGACACCGAGGCGTGCCTCCGCCTCCGCCAGCTCCGCCTCCGTGGCGCCGACGGCGTCGGGGAGGCATTCGCGCAGGAAACTCTCCAGGGCCGCCGGATCCGCCGCCGGCGAGAGCTTCGCGCCGGGTACCGGATCGGGCAGTCGGCGCCAGGGCCCGGGCACGGCGCTTTCGACCAGCACGAGCGCACCTGGGAGCGGCCCGCTGCCCTCGGCCTCCACGGCAGGCCCGAAGTCGAGCAGGTCCAGCACGGCCGGGCCGTCCGGGGACATCCGGGCCACGAAGGAGACGCCGTCGGCGCCGGCCTCCGCGAGCGCGCCCCGCACCCGCTGCACGGCGTCGAACTCGGGCCGCCTGTCCGCCTCGTCAGACGCCTGCCCGTGCATGGTGAACATCGTCCCCCATGGCATCGGCACGCTGTACGCATGGGTGCCGATCCGTCCGGCGAGGTGACCGCCCAAAGCGTCCGGCGTCGCGGTGTGAGTGGACCGCAGGACGTGCAGCAGCGGCTCCCACGTCGTGAACTCATGGAGCGCGGACAACAGGTGCCTCCGATCGGCATGGTCAGCGTGGCGAGGTGATTATCACGGGAGGCACTGACAAGTCCTCCCCCAGCGGCACTCGGCCTCGCAGACGACTTTGCGGTCGCGCCAGGAGATGGTGGCTTCGCCGGTGAGGCGGCGGGCCATGAGGTCCGTCATGGCGAG
Source organism: Streptomyces sp. NPDC050564 (assembly GCF_044457265.1). Lineage (NCBI taxonomy): Bacteria > Bacillati > Actinomycetota > Actinomycetes > Kitasatosporales > Streptomycetaceae > Streptomyces > Streptomyces sp. NPDC050564. Next base: position 47,306 of record NZ_JBITGS010000051.1, read on the forward strand.
GTGGATCATGGCCTCGGAGCGGGCCGGGAGGGTCTCGTAGTCGCGGGCAAGACGGCGGTGGAACATCAGCCACCCGGTCGGGTCGGCCGCGCGGCGAGGTGCCTGCCGTGGCAGGTCCTGTTCCGCGCGGCCTCCCGCCGAACCGGACGTGATGGTTTCCCGATCATCCGGCTCTCCAGTGATCACTGCGTGAGTGGTTCAGCTGCTCGCGCTGGACATCCGGCACCGTTTCGGCGTTCTGCATTTCGCATACCTCCCGGGTCTCGGGTGTCCCGATCACCTGGCCCCCTTCGCCCTGCGGACGGCTTTCCCGCCCTCCCTGGCCGGGCATGACAGCGCTTCACTGTCGTGGGTGTTGGCGGCGGAGACGCCGACGAGAAGGGGCAGGCCGTTCGCGTCCGACAGGACGTGCATCTTGGAACCCGGCTTACCCCGGTCCACGGGGCTCGGACCTGTGAGTTCGCCCCCTTTTTAGCCCGCACGTGAGCGGAGTCGAGAACCACGCGCGAGACATCGATGAGGCCGGCGTCATCGAGCCGGTGCAGCACTGCCTCATGCAGCCGGCCCCACACCCCGGCCCGCGACCAGATCAGGAACCGGCGATGCGCAGTCGACTTAGATATCCCGAAACACGGCGGCAGAGCCCGCCAGGCACAACCGCTGACCAGCACGTAGATGATCGCCGCGAACAGCGTCTCATCAGGCGTGTCCTGCGTTCCGCCACCCTGCGGCCGCACCTTCGACGGTGGGATCAGCGGCTCGGCGATCTCCCACAGCCCGTCCGGAACAATCCAACTCCACGTACCCCGCCCCATACACAGACCAACGAGCGATCACCACATAGGACACCGTCCAACCTTCCGGGGAGCAACTGGAGGTTGTGGAAGCCGGGGCGAGCGCCCGATGACCGTACGCCGTGACTCCGCGATGGCGTCCCGCCATAGAGGCACACGAACGTCGGGTGCCCCGAAATACCGCTCAGCCTTCGGCCCACACCGTGTCGAACACGAGCCGCAGGACATTCCCCCACGTCATGGGTGATCCGCCCACCAGACGCCTCGCCGTGACTCCCAGGGCCGGTCCGGGTCAGCCTTCCGGCCATCCCAGGGGTCGGCTGTCTGGTTCACCGAGCGGTCCGGGTCCCTGAGTTTCGGCGGTCCTGTCCAGGTCCCGTCATGCGGTGCCGCGCCCTCCTGGAACGCGCCGGGTTCGTGGCCGCAACGCGGCCGAAACACACCATCCTTATGGTCTTCCGCACACCGGTCATGGCTGCAACGGCCGGCGCGTGACCGGCCCCAGTCGGCGCTAACCAGCCATCTTCCACCGCCTTTTCGAGGGAGGACCGATGGCTGCACAGACGCACGCCACCGACACCCTGTCCCACCCCGGCCCCGACGACCACGGGCCCGCCTCTGGACAATCGGCTCCGCCTCCGGTGGACGCCCGGCCGCCCCTGCGCCGGATGGTGCCCCTGAGCCTGCAACATCTGCTCGTGTCGTACTCGGGCATGGCGACGATGCCCCTGCTCGTGGGAGTCGCGCTGGACCTGCCTGGGGACCGTATCCGTCTGCTGATCAGTGCGAACCTTCTGGTCAGCGGGCTGGCCACGCTGCTGCAGAGCCTGGGCGTCAAGTGGGTGGGCGCCCGGCTCCCGATCGTCATGGGGTCGACGTTCACGGCGATCACTCCGGCGATACTCATCGGGCGGGAGCACGGCCTGGCCGCGGTGTTCGGGGCGACCGTCGTCGCCGGGCTCGTGACCGTGGCCGTCGCGCCCTGGTTCGGCCGCTGCCTGCATCTCTTCCCGCCGCTGGTCACCGGCACGGTCATCGCGGTGATCGGCTTCTCCCTGGTGCCTTCGGCGGCAAGCCTGATCACCGGTTCGGGCTCGGGCGGCGGCACCGGAGCGAGGGGGCTGGCCCTGGCCGCCGCAACCATCGCCCTCGTGGTCTTGGTCGAGCGGCTGACGCCGCCCGCGCTGGCCCGCTTCTCTGTCCTGTTCGCGCTGGCCGCCGGGACCCTTCTCGCGCTCCCCCTGGGCCTGTTCGACGGTTCCGGCGTCACGGACGCCGACGCCGTGGCCCGGCCCGATGTCACGGCGTTCGGTGCCCCGACGTTCGTCCTGCCCGCCGTCATCGCCATGCTCGTCGTGCAACTGGTCAACATGGTCGAGTCGGTGGGCGACACCCTCGCCGTCGGCAGGATCGCCGGGCGCGGCAACGACCAGAAGACCGTCGTACGGGCGCTGCGTGCCGACGGTGCGGCGACGGTCCTCTCCGGCGGACTGGCGTCCTTCCCCATCGTGACGTTCGGTCAGTCCGTCGGACTGCTCAGTGTCACCCGGGTGATGAGCCGTCACGTGGTCGCCCTGTCCGGGGCGATGATGGTCGTGCTCGCCTTCTTCCCCGTGTTGGGAGCCGCGGTGGCAGCGGTACCGGGTCCGGTGCTCGGCGCCGTCTCGGTGATCATCTTCGGCACGGTCGGGGCGGTCGGGCTGCGCATTCTCGCGGAGGCCGACCTGGGGGACGGACGCAATCTGCTTACCGCCGCGCTCGCCTTCGGCCTGGGCATGCTCCCGGTCGGCGCTCCGGACGTCTATGGTGCTCTGCCCGCCACCCTCCGCACCGTGCTGGACAGTGGTATCGCCATGACAGGGCTGGTCGCCTTCACGCTGAACTTCCTCTTCCACCATGCCGGGTCCCGGCCCGCGTCGCGGCTCTCGCCGCCCGGCGACGCCAGTCCGGAGGGGACCTCCTGATGCACCACATCGACACCCTCACGAACGCCACCGTGTGGAGCGACGGACAGTGGCTCGAGTCCCGTGACGTGCATGTCGCGGACGGACGCGTGACGGCCGTGACAGCCGCCGGCGAGCTGCCGCACGGGACAAGGGTGGTGGACGCCGCGGGCTGCCATGTCACCCCTGGGCTCGTCAACACGCACACGCATCTGTTCCAGGCGGTCATGCGCGGGATCGGGGAGGGACAGCCGCTGCTGTCCTGGCTGCGCGAGGTCGGTGACGAGACTGCCGCCATCAGCCCCGAGCGGGCGTACGCGGCGGCCGCGGCGGCGGCGACGGAAGCCCTGCGCGGCGGTACGACCACCCTCGTCGAGCACATGTGGCCGCATCCGTCGACCGAAGTACACGACGCGGTGCTGCGCGCCCTACGCGACACCGGGATCAGGGCGGTGGTCTGCCGCGGTGTGGCCGACCTCGTCGACCCGACCCGTAAGTGGGGCTTCGACCCACGCCTCATGCAGCCCCTTGACGACGTATTCGCGCACGTCGACAAGCTGACCGCCGAAATGGCTTCCGAGGGGACCGGGAGTCGGATCTCCCTGGGGCTGGCCGTTCCCAACCCCCGCTCCCTTACGGTCGAGGGGATGAGGGCCGTCCGCGGTTACGCGGAGGAACACGGTCTCCCGGTGTCGATCCATCTCCTGGAGACGGCGACGGACGAGACGATGTGCCGGCAGCACACCGGTCTGGGCGCCGTCGAGTACCTGGAGCGGGCCGGGTTCCTGTGGGACCGCCTGCTCGCGGTGCACTGCGTGGAACTGGACGACGCGGGTCAGGCGGGGCTCGCCCGGCATGGCGTCGGGGTCTCCTACAACCCGCTCAGCAACATGCGTCTGGGCAGCGGCATCGCACCGGTGCCGGCGATGCTGGCGGCGGGGCTGCGCGTGGGCCTCGGGGTGGACGGAGCGGCGAGCAACGACACCCAGGACATCCTGGAGGCGATGCGGATCGGCGCCTACCTCCAGCGCGCGGCGCACCGGCGGGCGGATCTGCTCGGCTTCGAGCAGATGATCGGGATCGCCACGAGCGGCGCCAACGACGTGCTGGGGCTGGAGTCCGCGGCCTCCGGCGTGGTCCCGGGCATGCCGGCCGACCTGGTCGTGCACCGCTTCGACCGTGACTTCGCGTGCCTGCCGGTGCGCGACCCCGGCGCGACGCTGCTGACCTGCGCGGGCAGCCGCACCGTGGATACGGTCGTGGTGGCCGGGGAAGCAGTGCTGCGCGGGGGCCGCAGCCTCCGGCTGAGTGAGGAGTCGCTCGCGGACTCGCTGCGGGGCTGACCAAGTGCGGGGTGAGGAGCGGTGCACGGCTCCCCACCCCGTTCTTACATGTCTTACGCGGGCGTAACGCCCCGACGCCGCAAGGAAACACAGCAGCGAAAGGCTTTCCCCATCGCGCATGGTTCACATGCCAGCCCACGGCGCGGGGCCCACCGACGGGCTCCCTTCGCGACCGTGCCCGCGGACCTCGCAGTGTCCGCGGTGGGGACTGCAGGGGCGGTGACTGCATCCCGAGACGGACCACACTCCACAGGAGTAGCAGCCGCGATGAATGAAACGACGTACACCCTCGCCGAGCTCGACAGGGAAACCCGCATGGGCGGTGCGGGCAAGGAGACCGCCGACCGGGAGATCCGGCGCGTCGACCTTTCTGACTTCGACAGGCGCAGGGCCGAGATCACTGAGGAACTGTGGGCCGCGGCCACCGACATCGGATTCTTTCAGCTCGTCAACCACGGCATCGAACAGCATCTGGTGGACCGCGCCTTCGCCGATGCCAGGCACTTCTTCGCCCTGCCGGAGGACGTCAAGGGAAGGCACCGGCTGAAGAAGGGCCGCAACGCCGGCTGGGAGTCGATGACGCAGGTCAGGCCGTCGGTCAAGACACCCGATCAGAAGGAGTCGTACCAGGTCACCCGGCCGCATATGGACGGTCTGTGGCCCGACGACGTGCTGCCGGACTTCCGTGCCCAGACGCTGGCCTTCGAGGCGCGGTGCCGCCAGGTCGCCATGCGCGTGCTGTCCTGCTTCGCCGAACGGCTCGGCTTCGAGCGGGACTTCTTCGGCCGTGCTCACGACCTGGCGAGCGACAGCCACCAGTCGACGCTGCGCATGCTCCACTACTTCGCGATCCCCGAGGACGCCGAGCTGGACCCGGACGTCTGGCGGGCAGCAGCGCACACCGACTTCGACTGCCTCACCCTGCTTTTCCAGCGGGACGGCGAGGGCGGCTTGCAGGTCTGCCCGGGCAGGGAGGCCGAGGCACAGGAGTGGACGCCCGTGGTGCCCGCGGCCGACGTAATCACCTGCAACATCGGGGACATGCTCATGCGCTGGAGCGACGACCGGCTGCCGTCCAACTTCCACCGCGTGAAGTCACCAGGACCAGATGACGACCGCGGGGCCCGCTACAGCATCGCCTACTTCGCGCAGGCCGACCGGAACGTCGTGATCGAAGGCCCGGAGAGGCGCTATCCCCCGATCACCGCAGGGGACTACATCCAGCAGCGCATAGCCGCCAACTTCGCGCGATAGGGGAAGCCGTCGTGATGATGTCCTCCAAGCCGCGGGCGCCGTTCGGGCGGCTCGCCGTGCTGGGCCTCCAGCACGTCCTCGTGATGTATACGGGATGTGTCACGGTGCCGCTCGTCTTCGGCACGGCCGCCGGGCTGGACGCCTCGACCACAGCTCTGCTCATCAACGCCGACCTGCTGGTCGCGGGTGTCATCACGGTGATCCAGGGCGCGGGCGTGGGACGGGTGCTCGGCGTCCGCATGCCCGTAATGGCCGGCGCGGCCTTCACCGCCGTGACCCCGATGATCCTTATCGCGGGGAACTACGGACTGCAGGCCGTATACGGATCGATGCTCGCGGCCGGAGTTTTCGGCATGCTCGTCGCCTGGCCCTTCGCTAAGGCCGTGCGGTTCTTCCCGCCGCTGGTCAGCGGCGTCGTGATCACGGTGGTCGGTCTTTCGCTGATTGGCGTGGGCGTCGGTCTGGTCGTCGGCAACGACCCGAAGGCGCCGGACCACGCGGCGCCTTCGCGACTCGCCCTCGCCGCGTTCGTGATCGTCGTGATCCTGCTGGTGGCGCGGTTCGGGCGCGGATTCCTGGCCCAGACGGGCGTGCTCCTGGGGCTGTTGGCCGGCACGGTCGTGGCAATTCCCCTTGGTCTGGTGGACTTGACCGCCGCCCGTTCTGCCGACTGGATCGGGGTGAGCGCGCCCTTCCACTTCGGTGCGCCGGCCTTTCCGCCGGTCGCCGTGCTGTCCATGTGCGTGGTGATGCTCGTGCTCTTCGCGGAGTCGACGGCCGATCTCATCGCCGTCGCCGAACTCACCGGCAAGCGGCTCACCACCGGGGACATGGCGCGCGGACTGGCGGCCGACGGCTTGTCGGGCGTGCTGGGCGGAGCGATGAACGCCTTTATCGACACTGTCTTCGCGCAGAATGTCGGGCTCGTGTCGATGACAAGGGTGCGCAGTCGTCATGTGGCCACGGTCGCGGGCGCCGTCCTCGTCGTGCTGGGCGCAGTGCCCAAGCTCGGCGCTGTGGTGGCCGGCCTTCCGCAGCCGGTGGTGGGCGCGGCCGCGCTGGTGATGTTCGCGACCGTGGCCACGGTCGGCATCAACACCCTGCGGAAAGTCGAGTTCGAGGGCACGAACAATCTGCTCGTCGTCGCCGTGGCGATAGGCGCCGGAATGGCCCCCGAAGTCGCGCCCGACCTGTACTCCCGCTTCCCCGACGGGGTGCAGATCGTCCTGGGATCACCGGTCACGAGCGCAACCCTGGTGGCCTTCGGCCTCAATCTGGCCTTCAACCAGGTGGGGCGGAAGAGCAGCGTGGGACTGCCCGGCGCACCCGTCGGGGACACCGTACCGGCCAAGGCAACCCCCGTGCGCTGACGGGACGTTTGACCGGCACCACGGCAGCGAACCGCCGTGGTGCCGGCGTTGGCGACCGCTGAGGGTTCGCCAAAGCGCCTAATACTACAGCCGTAGATCGTGATCTTCATGCTTGAGCGGCTTGACGCCGGTAGTGGCTGGTCTGGGATCGGGCCTGGTGGCGGCGTCGCCAGACGG